>JAESPR010000114.1 GCA_016765685.1 Colwellia sp.
CGCGGTGCCACGGATGGCAAAGAGCGTGTATGTTCAGGATGAACGGCATGTCGCGGTGCCATGGATGGCAAAGAGCGTGTATGTTCAGGATGAACGGACAGTTTTTTGCTCCTGCAAAAACTGAACTTCCACCATCCATGGCGGTCGTATATCGCGATGCCAAGACGTTATAGGGATATAACTTATGTGGAGAATGCAGGACGCATATTCTCCTGATGGCAAAGAGCGTGTATGTCTACATTTATATCTTTACAACCTAACAGCGCTTTTATTCACTTCTGCTATTGCACTTCTTGTTAAATTTTCTTAGTCTCATTGTCAAATAATAATTGAGCGCTATGATGACTTTTCTAAAAATAAATAAGCTGAACAAAAAACCGGCAAAAATAGCAGCATTAATGCTAGCAGCCATAACAACATTATCTGCTTGTAATAACGAACCCGCTTCAACCAATACCCCCAAAGATAACCCAACTAAACACCAGCAAACAGCACCTCAGTTAATAGCTGAATTTAGCAATCGCTTAGGTATATACAAAGAAGTTACCCTAACAGCAGATTTAAGCCATTTGTCTAATAATCAAAAGCAAATGTTATCCTTACTTATTGATGCCTCAAAAATTATGGATGACTTGTTTTGGCAGCAAGCGTTTTCACAAGACAAAAAAACTTTTTTAGCGTCAATTAAAGATGAAAATGTGCGTCGTTTTGCTGAAATAAATTATGGCCCTTGGGATAGACTAAATGGTGATAAAGCTTTTTTAACCGCTAATGATACTAAAGCCCATGGTGCAGAATTCTACCCCAAAGACATGACTAAAGCTGAGTTTGAACAAGCTACTTTAGCCAACAAAGACGGTTTATATTCAATCGTTAGTCGCGATGATGATGGAAAATTAATAACGATTGCTTATTCTGAAATGTACAGTGATGAAATTAACCGTGCCGCGGCTATTTTAGAAAAAGCCGCTACGTTCGCCGATGACAAAGAGTTTGCTAACTATTTAACACTACGCGCCAAAGCCTTACGCACTGATGAATATCAAGCATCTGATCTTGCTTGGATGGATATGAAAAACAACCCTATCGACGTAGTTATTGGCCCAATAGAAAATTATGAAGATCAATTATATGGCTATCGTGCAGCGTTTGAATCTTATGTATTGATTAAAGATTTATCATGGAGTAAAAAACTAGCTAAGTATGCGCAATACCTACCTGAGTTACAAAAAGAATTACCCGTCACGAAAAAATACAAGGCGGAAGTTCCCGGCTCCGACGCTGACTTAAATGCTTACGATGTTATTTATTATGCTGGTCATTCAAATGCCGGCAGTAAAACCATTGCTATTAACCTACCCAATGACGAAGAGGTACAATTACAAAAAGGCACCCGCCGTTTACAATTAAAAAATGCCATGCGCGCCAAATTTGATGCCATCATGCTACCTATTGCTGACACTTTAATTGTGCCCGAGCAGCGTAAAAACGTCACCTTCACTGGTTTTTTTGCTAACACCATGTTTCATGAAGTTGCCCACGGTTTAGGCATAAAAAACACCTTAAATGGTAAAGGCACCGTACGCCAATCATTAAAAGAGCATGCTAGCGCTTTAGAGGAAGGTAAAGCAGATGTTTTAGGCTTATATATGATACGCCAGCTATTAGAGAAAGGCGTTATTAGTGAAGGAAAACTTGAAGAATATTACACTACTTTTTTAGCAGGAATATTCCGCTCTGTACGTTTTGGCGCAAGTTCCGCACATGGTAAAGCCAATATGGTGCGTTTTAATTACTTCCAAATAAATGGCGCATTTAGCCGTAATGAACAAGGCTTGTATAGCGTTAACATGGAAAAAATGACTGCTACTATTGACTCACTCTCTGAGCTAATTCTCACCTTACAAGGTAATGGTGATTACCAAGGTGTGGACGACTTAGTTACCAGCAAAGGCATTATTAGTGAAACCTTAGCTGTCGATTTAGCGCGGTTAGAAGCCGCTAACATACCCGTTGATATTACTTTCAAGCAAGGTAAACAAGTTTTAGGATTATAAGCGCCGAGTTGCAAGTTACAAAAATAGTAAACGCTTAGCAATTAATGTTGGTAAGCGTTTTTTATTGCCCTCTGTTATTTCTTAACTAAATTATTTTGTTGATACAAATTGATACATTCGCATAATATGTGATACGCCTTATTTTTATAACTTAGGATAATGTGCTTTCTATCCGTATAAGGTTAGTTAATAAAAGGAATAGACAGATGACACTTTCATATCACTCAGTGTTGAGTAAAGCCATTGTTAGTAGTTTACTTATTTTTGTCAGTGGTGCCCATGCCACTAACGTAGCAAAGCACTCAGTTGTAGAAAACAAATTGGTTTCAGTGCCAGAAACCGCAACAGAAAAAGCAATAGCAGCACAGCTTACAGAAAAGCCCATAGAGAAAAACACTTCGTCAGCAGAGGTTACTCAGGTTGAGTCCATTCCATACCCAGAAGAATGTGACGATGAAGATGTTATTGATTTTCGCCTTGGTAATAACTCTCGTGATGGCTTCTTTTTAGGGGTGAGTGCTATTAGCAGTGTCGGCGATGATTTTAGTTTACCAGATGCTAACGATAACAAAGCGACTTTGGATGTTGATATTAGTTATCGCCTGCAATTGGCTAGTTTATTCCTTGAATCTCCAGGGTTAAGTTCACGACGAATTCACGGTATGTACTCACTGCCCGCATGGGGAATAAATTTTTATGATAATGACGAATGGTCGTTCGATTTATTTTATCAATATAGCACTCGTGGCATCAAAGGCCTTGAAGGTATTCAATTACGTAATAAAGATGAGCGTGCCGGTTTACGCATTTCTGGCTATTTAGAGAACAGCCAATTGCAATTTATCTATTCTCCAGTAAGCCGCAATGGCGAAGGTAGTGATGGCATTGAAGCTTCACTTTCTTATGGTTATAACGGTCAACTTAGAAATTGGACTTATTACGCTGATATCGGGCTGCAATATCGTTCTAAAGAAGTTACTCCTTATCACGGTTATGGTTATGGGGAACTGTCTGAAAATGCTGATGATAGCGCTGGTTTGAGTTATAACGCTAAAGCTGGTCTTGAATATCCGCTAAGTAAAGATTGGGTGTTTTCGGGATTTGTTGCTTATCATGCCTTGTCTGATCGCAATATCACTTATCGTCAAGCGTACATAGAAGATGATGCTGAAAACGGTTACCGTGCTGGTTTATTACTTAGTTTCATTTTTTAAGAGGCTTATTAAATGAAACCTCAATTAAAGCGAGTTAAAATAAGATTAATAACAAGGGTGAAATCGCTGATGCCTTGTTTGCTAGTATCTATTTCACTGTTATTACCTATGCCGCTTAAGGCGGCATCAATAAGTGATGAGTTACTTAAAGCCTCCCCTGTTAACGTTAAGAAAATTAAAACGGAACAAGTTAAAGTACAGTCAGTTAAGTTAACGGTATCACCAAAACAGTGTATTGCTATGCAGCAAGGGCAAAGCTGTTATTTACAGGTTAATGTGACTTTTCAAGCAAATATTCTTGATGATTATTGTCTGTATTTATCAACACAGCCAACCGCGTTGCAATGCTGGAAAAAGGTTAAACAAGCTGAATATAGTTATGCCTTTGATAGTAATATTGATGTAGAGTTTTTTATAAAAACGCAGGCTAAAATGCCAAAACAAGCAAACCTCCTAGCACAAGCGAAAGTAAAAATAGCTTGGGTGCATGAGAAAAAAGGGAAACCACGTATGTCGTGGCGACTTTTTTAAAGAAGTGGACAACTATTGATGAACAAAACAGATAATACGCATATTCTATTGGTTGAAGATGATGTTGAGCTAGCCGAGTGGATTAGTCTTTATTTGAGTGCACGTGATTTTGAGGTTACTGTTTGTCACCGGGGTGATGAGGCGGTTAAATTAATTAATCAGCTCAACCCAGATATCGTTTTACTTGATGGCATGCTGCCTGGGCTGGATGGTTTGGATGTTTGTAAAGCCGTGCGCACAACTTTTAGCAACCCCATTATTATGATCACCGCGCGTGATGATGAAATAGATGAAGTCTTAGGTTTGGAAATGGGCGCAGATGATTATATTACTAAACCGGTACGTGCGCGTGTATTGCTAGCACGTATTCGTGGGCTTTTACGTCGACAAGAAGAGTTTAGCGAACAGGCTTTAAGTAAAGCTTCAGCTAATGCGTTAACTAAAGCCGCGCAAAAAAAACAGCAAGGTCAGTTACAATTTCAAGGTCTGTTAATTAATGAGCAAGCACGCAGCGTGACCTTAAATGAGCAGTTAATTAATGTATCATCTAATGAGTTTGATGTGTTGTGGCTGTTAGCCCAGAAGGCTGGTCAGTTGGTCTTACGAGAAGAGTTAGTCAGTGAGTTGCGTGGTTTTGATTATGATGGTTTTGATCGCTCAATTGATTTGCGTATTTCACGCTTGCGTAAAAAACTGCATGATAACTCTGCCGAGCCTTTTCGCATTAAAACTATCTGGGGCAAAGGTTATTTGTTTGCCAAGGATGTTTGGTAAGCATGCGTACACTGACACTCTCATTATTGATTATGGTGTTGATTGCTACGCTGGGACTTAGCTGGATTTTTGATAATTTTTACCAACAATATCAGCAGCAATACTTGCAAAAAAAACAGCCCAGTAGCCGCGCAACTGACGAACTCAGCGTCTTAGAAGATATTGGTCAAAGCATTGCGCAAGCTCTTGATGGTTTAGAGAATAAACAACAATTTATTCATCGTTGGTCAAATAATAATGACCGTCATTTGTCTTTACTAGAACTCGCTGATTTTCCATTACCTGAGCCGTTAATGAATGAGTTGATTTCAGG
The DNA here is from genome assembly GCA_016765685.1 of Colwellia sp. Classification (GTDB taxonomy): domain Bacteria; phylum Pseudomonadota; class Gammaproteobacteria; order Enterobacterales; family Alteromonadaceae; genus Colwellia. Next base: position 4,890 of record JAESPR010000114.1, read on the forward strand.
AAAAACCTTAGTATTAGAAACGACCGATAGCCTTGCTATTCATTATTACTTAACTAGCAGCGCACAAGTACTGATGTTAACGAGTCCTGTTGTGAATGTTCAGAGCAAATACTTATTACTTGATATAGCATTAACCAGTTTGTTTTATTTACTGATGATTGCATTGATGTTTTTGTGGTTATACCCTTTACTAAAGCGCTTGGTAAACTTACGGCAAGTCGCCAAAAGTTTTGGCGAAGGAAAACTTGAACAACGCATTGATGTTGGTTCAATATCATATATTCGCGATTTAGAAATTGAATTTAATCATATGGCGCAGCGTATTGAAGGTTTAGTTAGTGATGTTAAGTTATTGAGCAATGCGGTTTCACACGACTTACGTACGCCATTAGCACGCATACGTTTTGGTATTGATACCTTGCAAGAAGAAGAAGACCCTAAGTTACGGCAATGCTTTCAAGATAAAATTAGCGACAACGTTGATGAAATGTCACGTTTAGTTGAAACCTTGCTAAATTACGCGCGTTTTGATCAGGCGATGATTAATATTGATAAAGCTCAGATTAATTTTTCTGCGTTATTAACGCGCAGTATTGCTCATAAAGAAGATGCCAGTATTAAGTTATCCGTTACTATGCCTGATGAAGCAATATATATGTTGGGTGATAGTAACTATTTAATGATTTTAGTGGCTAATTTATTACAAAATGCTCAGCAATATTGTCAAGATGAAATTCATGTTAACTTACACGAAAAGGGCGATTATATCGTGTTATTAATCGCTGATGATGGCCCCGGTATCGCTCCTGAATTAAGAGATAAAATAATAAAACCTTTTATTCGTGGTGAAAACCTTAACATATCCGCACAACCTGCATCGATTAAAGGTTATGGCATGGGGTTAGCCATAGTGCAACGTATTGTTGATTGGCACCATGGTCAACTTGTAATCAGCCGCTCATCTGAGCTATTAGGGGCACAATTTAGCGTTAGTTTATTGAAATATAAGCGCTAACCACAATCACTAACGATGGATTGGCCAAGCCATGATAATGCTCGCGTGAACATTTTTGCTTGAGTATCTTCATTCAGTGATTTTTTACTTTGTTAGAAAGCCCCTGTAGTTCTTGTGAGCTACGTGTACTCAATATCATTTTATTGTAGAGTAGTAAAATGCCAGTGGTTATATCACAAGACTCACCAAAGATGTTTCCGCCTTTTGGTATCACAAACTTTCCTTTATCATATGGACACAATTAATCACTTGACTCTACCGAGTCACATCAGGTTAAAGCCAAAAACATAATATTAGCAGTTATAAATACATATCAATGTTTTGATCAATTAATGTTGGTAAGCGTTTTTTCACTTGAATTTAGATCATTATTACTGCGCTATTGAAAAATAACAGCAGATACTCCATAGTGGTCTGACTTGTTTAAAATACATATTATGGGAACTTTAATGAACAACTTTGATTTTATCATTATTGGCGGCGGCTCTGCTGGCTGTGTTTTGGCTGATAAGTTATCGGCTTGCGGTAATTATCAAATTTGTTTGTTAGAAGCGGGGCCAAAAGATAAACACTGGAGCATTCATATGCCACTCGGTGTTATCGAATTGATGAAAGACAAGGTGCTTAATTGGCAGTTCAATTCCGAACCTGAAACCACGCAAAATAATCGCCAAATATTTAACCCGCGCGGTCGAGTGTTAGGTGGTAGCAGCTCAGTTAATGCCATGTTATATACTCGCGGGCAAAAAGAAGATTACGACCATTGGGCAGCGCTTGGTAATGACGGCTGGTCATTTGACGAAGTACTACCCTACTTTAAAAGCACACAACATCAAGAACGCGGTGAAAGTGATTTTCACGGTGTTAACGGCGCGCTTAATGTGGCTGATTCACGTTCAAAGCCTTCTGCGCACGACAGTTTTATATCATCTGCTCAGCAAGCGGGTTTCCCACTAAATAATGATTTTAATGGCAAACACCAAGAAGGGGTTGGTTATTATCAGGTGACCCAAATTAATGGTCAACGATGCAGCGCAGCAAAAGCTTTTTTAACGCCTAATTTACATCGATCAAATTTAACGGTTATTACTGATGCACACGTACAAAACATTATTATAGATAACAACAAAGATAAAATAGCCACTGGCGTTTGTTATAAAAACAAAGGTAAATGCTATAATATCTTTGCCAAAAAAGAAGTACTATTAAGTGCTGGCGCGTTCAACTCACCACAGTTATTAATGCTGTCAGGCATTGGCCCAAAAGCTGAGTTAGCAAAACATGACATTACGTTAGTGCATGACTTAACTGGCGTTGGTCAAAATTTACAAGATCACCCCGACACTGTGGTGGTAACACACCATAACCGCACTGATTTATTAGCCATTCGCCCGAAAGCGGCATGGTGGTTATTTAAACAAGCATTACAGTATTTTCAACAAAAACGCAGCGGAATTTTAACCTCTGCTGTGGCTGAGTCTGGCGGTTTTATCAAGTCAAAACCTAGTTTATCAAGACCCGATTTACAATTACATTTTATTCCTACCGCTTTTGATGATCACGGCCGCGATTTAAAAATGCTGCTCAATTATGGCATTTCATTACATACCTGCTTATTGCGCCCTAAAAGCCGTGGCAGTGTTACTTTGTATGGTAATAACGCTAATTTACATCCAAAGATCACCTTAAATATGCTCGACCATGAAGACGATCAAAAAACCATGATTCAAGCGGTTAAAATTGCCCGTTCAATACTATCGCAACCCCCACTAAGTGAAGCTAATGGTCGAGAAATATTTCCCGGCGAGCACACCCAAAGTGATGAAGAAATTTTAGAGTTTTTGAAAAACAAAGCCAATACCATTTACCACCCCGTTGGCACCTGTAAAATGGGTAACGACGAATTAGCGGTTGTTGATAATCAATTGAAAGTACATGGCATCAAAAACTTACGGGTAATAGACGCGTCTATTATGCCAACCTTAATTAGCGGCAACACTAATGCACCAACCATCATGATTGCCGCCAAAATTGCTGAGGATATTTTGGCTGAACCTACATAAAATAGCGCTATAACTGAGCCAAGCTAAATAATTTATGCTCATATTGTTTACGCTGATCTATTTCATAAGTCCATTCAAGGGCTTTTTTGAGCATAAACTTGGCTTTTTTAACTTGTCCTTTATCTCGGAAAATATGATACAGCCCAATATAAGCTTGGTTTAAATATGGAGCACGTTTTAGTGCTTTTTCATAATAAAGTATTGCTGCATTCGTTTTATCATTCATTTGTGCCGTATAAGCTTGCTCTAACCAACGATATGGGTTGGGATCATCTAACTGAGCTAACTTTTCTTGATAATCCTCTGCTGCTTCAAAACGCTGTTGCTTTCTAAGTAACATAATATAGTTACTAATCAAAGCAAGGCTAGACTGGTTAATTTGCAAACCCGCTTGATAAATATTTTCAGCACCTTGCTCATCTCCTGCCCTGCGATGAATAACGGCAAGCAAATTTATCGTCTCAATATTTTCTTTATCATAATCATGAGATTTTTTTGCTAAAATGAAGGCTTGCGCTAAATCATTTTCAACCAGTGCATCGCCAGCAAGGTTTCTATAATACATGGACAGAAAATCAAGCTCATCAAATGACTTACCTATCTTATTATTTTTGTTTGGAAAGTAATCAATGATAACGCCGGGTTTTTGAAAGTAATAGGTGTTTTTATCAGCGATAAAGTCGGCATCGTAAAGAACGGTTTGTACGTGAGATGAGGACAAAATCAAATTATTCTTTTTTTCAAAAACAGGAATAGTATTAACTTCACGATAAGAAAACTTTAACCCTAAAACTTTTGCATAAGCGGTAGTTAATACCGCCAAACTCATACAATTCCCCTTATTTAATTCCATGGTTGTTTCAGCATTGTAAGTATCACCATAATAAGTAAAATTCGCTAACTTAGTGCTTAACACTGCTTCTAAAGCTTTATGAAGTTGATAGCCTTGTGCTTGTTTCTTTTGAACAGCCGATATAATTTCCTGTTGTTGAGCCAAGGTTAAAGTGAATACGTCATTTTGAATACTAAAAGTTTTACCATCATCAGAAAATAACTGTTCGTTGATAGGAATACTAATATTCTGTCTAACATTATTTTCAGGTAAGCCTTTATTAGCACAAGCAGAGATTGTTATCAGAATAACAACAAAAGAAAAATAACAAGTTAATTTTTTCAACATATACAACACCCTAATAGTACGAAGACATTCATACTAAAAGATAACACATTAAATTGTAAATGCAAAAAAGGGAAACTACCTGTTTCCCTTTATCTTAATTAAAAACCTTTAAAAACTAAAAAACAAAGTCGTTTTCATCTAATGCCATCATTGAATCCGCGCCATTTTCAACACATGCAGCATGACCATTTGCTCTTGGTAAAATACGCTGAAAGTAAAAACGGGCAGTTTTAATTTTCGCTTGATAAAAAGCGCTGTCATCGTCACTTGCAGCTAACTTATCTTGAGCGACTTTTGCCATTTTAGCCCAAAAATAGGCAAGAGTTAGATAAACAGAATACATTAAGTAGTCAACCGATGCGGCGCCAATTTCATCCGGGTTTTTCATTGCTTTCAGCCCAAGTGTTTGCGTCATTTTTTGCCAATCACCACCAAAGGTCATAATAGGCTGAATGAATTCTTGCATAGCCTCGTTATCAGCATTACCAACACAAAAAGCGGTTACTTCAGCGCCAAATGGTTTTAAAATTTCACCTTTAGAGCCAAGTATTTTGCGAGCGAGTAAATCCAATGCTTGAATACCCGTGGTTCCCTCATATAAACAGCTAATTTTAGTATCACGCATTAACTGCTCCATACCCCATTCTTTTATATAACCATGACCGCCAAATATTTGCACGCCATGACTAGTACACTCTAAACCAAGTTCAGTTAAAAATGCTTTCGCGATGGGTGTTAATAACGCTAGCTTGCTCTCTGCCGCCGCTTTTTCGGCATGGTCTGTACTTACATGACCAATATCAACTAACTGAGCTAAATAAGCGATCAAAGCACGTCCGCCCTCAGCAATAGATTTTTGCGTTAATAACATGCGGCGAACATCTGGATGCACAATAATGGCATCGGCTGCACCATTTGGATTCTTAACACCCGATAATGAACGCATTTGCAATCGGTCTTTAGCATAAGCTAGTGCGCCCTGAAAAGACGCTTCAGCAGCAGCAACACCTTCAGTGGCAACACCCAAGCGTGCTACATTCATAAAGGTAAACATGCAATTTAAACCACGATTGATTTCACCAATAAGGTAACCTTTAGCACCATCAAAATTAATCACACAAGTTGCGTTAGCATTAATACCCATTTTATGTTCGATTGAGCCACAACTCACTGCATTTCTGTCGATTATTTCACCACTATCGGTGACATTAAACTTAGGCACTATGAAGAGTGAAATACCACGGCTACCCTCTGGCGAGCCAGGAATACGAGCAATAACAATGTGAATAATGTTATCTGACAAGTTATGTTCGCCCGCTGAAATAAAGATTTTACTACCCGTTAACGAATAACTGCCATCATCATTTAACTCAGCTTTAGTGCGCAACATGCCTAAATCTGTACCACAGTGTGATTCAGTTAAGCACATAGTGCCTGTCCATGTGCCTTCAACTAATTTAGGCATAAAAATATTTTTTTGTTCGTCACTGCCATGCTCTTCAATTGTTGCTAAAGCGCCATGGCTTAAACCTGGATACATAGCAAAACTGTGATTTGCACTAGAGAATAGCTCTGTAATTGTAGTGTTTAGTGAATGCGGTAAACCTTGACCACCAAAATCAACATTTTGTGCTAACGTTGGCCAACCACCTTCAACATACTGTTGGTAAGCCTCTTTAAAACCATCAGGTGTTGTTACTTCACCATCTGTCCAAGTACAGCCCTGCTCATCACCACTTTGGTTAATTGGGGCTACTACTTGTTCAGTAAATTTAGCCGCCTCACTAATAATAGCGTCGACCATGTCAAGACTAGCATCTTCATAACCAAGTTTTTGGTAATGGCTGTCACAATCAAGTAATTCTTGCATGACAAATTTTATGTCTCTAATCGGCGCTTTATATTCTGGCATAAGGTTTCTCCAATAATTAATACCGTCGTTCTAACGAAACGACTGGTCAGTGGTCACACTTTCAAACAGGCGTTTGATTAAATCATGTTCTTAGCTTTTTTAAAAGGAAATTTTCAGTGATTTAACACTTAGTGTAGAGTTAAAATGCAAAAAAGGAGCACAAAGGCTCCTTTTTATCACACTATTTTTTACTATTGTTTTATTGGGATAACGTAACCAACTCTAGTTTAGAATCAACTTCTGGATTATTTGAAGAATCTACATTGATAAGTAAACGCTGATCATCACTTGATACCTTGATGCTGCTAGGTTGGCTGCCTTGAGTAAGAACAGTGGCAGTAATAGTTTGTTGGCTATCATAACTATCTAAATAAAAGCCATTAGGACTAGTGATATCAATGCGTAAATAATTGGGTTGGCTAGCGCTATCTTTTTCTAAAAACAAGGTCACCACATTTTCATTAGTTTCTAACAAACCATTATCAATAAACGTTTCACCATCAAAACTCAGCCATTCACTAGTTTCACTAATCGCATAAATATTAGCTTCATCATCAGTAACGATAAAATCTCTTATTAACAGACCTTCAGCCAATGATTCAGGGTGATATTCATGCGTTAACGTAGTACCAATTCGGTCATCGCCAAAGTCATTTATTTGTGGAGTATAACGCTTGAAACTCACGGCATTATTATCTAACGAAAACAGTGTATTAGCCTGTGTAGCGACATCAATTTCACTAGCAAAATAAGCATTGGGTATATCCCAAAATAGTCTTTGCAGATTTTCATCCGCAAACTCTAACGTTTGGGTTACCACAAAATAACGACCCGACAAACGAACTATATCGGTTGGTTCAAAGGCAATATCAGCGTCAAGTATTTCAATAATACTGTTATCCAAAAGGTTTATTCGGTAGCGATGCACAATTTCGGTGGTGGTTTCGTCTTCTTCCGTTATGGTTTCAATAGCCTTTGTTAATAAATAATCACCATTAGGGTGCATAATGAATTGTTCTAGCACGGTATTTTCAGGAGCAACTACTAAACTAGCTTCAAGCTCACCGGTATATTGATGATAAGTTAATAATTGATTACCAACACCAACATAAAATACTGGATTTAGGGGGGAAGCAAGCATTTCATTGTTGTTAATTTCTAACGCCGCAAGCACTTTATTCTCAACCACTAAGTCACTGCTATAAAAGTTAACCTTAATTGTTTCACTAATAACACCTGCGCCTTGACCTGCTGAAACAATCACTTCTGCTGATGACGTTGCATTTAGTGGCGCTATGTTAGGATCGGCACTAATTTGCAATTGGTTGTCATCAAGGGGGGTAACTGTTAACCAGTTTGCTGTTGTGGAGGCTTGCCAACTTACAGGTAACACACCATTATTACTAATAGCTACGGTTGTTTGTAACGCTGAAATACTAGCAGTAGAAGTTAAAGCAACAGCGGAACGCTGTGCAAACAAATAAACATTATCTAGCGCTAACTCAACCGGAATTAATTTACTGTCGCCGCTAGTTGCTTCAGTTAGAATAATATTACCTTGCTGCAAGCCTGAGGCAACAAAAGAGCTTACATCTGGCGTTACCTCAATGACACCATCACCTGTACCTGAGGTGATATCTAAAGACAACCAACTTACATCAGTACTTGCTGTCCACTGGTTGCTTTCACTGGCAATGGCAATAGTTTGCGAAGCAATGCTTGCATCACCAAAGGTGCCGCTATATTTAACCTTTTGAGTATCAACGGCTAAATTCCAAACTAGTAATGATATATCAATATCATGAGCAGCAAAATTACTGGCGTCATCATTACTTACTGCTATGCGTATCTTGGTATTGTAACTATCAGCAAACATAAATTGCGCATTAATAACATCAATAAAAATAGTCGCCGCATTTTCAGTCACATTTGCAGTGCGATACTCAAGCCAAGCAACGGGGTCAGTTTCTGGAGCAAATCCAACGATTAAACCATCACCCTCATAAGTTACCTGTATAGCAATAGTGTCGGTTGATGCTTGCAAAAATTCATTACTAAAACGGGCTGTCGTAATATCCGCCGAAATAGAAAAAGCCTTTTTGTCATCCGAGCCACATGCTTGCAACAACATAACCATGATAATTAACATTACTTTATAGACGTGACGCATTTGTTCCCTCATAACTATTCCTAAACCTATTGCTAAACTTAGCTTTTAAACTAAAGTGATTTTTATTATTTTGCTTACAAAAGTTAGCATAACCTATTAGATAGATAAAACTATTTTAGTGACTCTCTACTCTCTACCTTCAAAATAGGCAAACACGGTACTAAAAGCTTGCTCTTGATATTGTTTTAAACCAGTGTCGCGAAAATCTATATTTATCTGACTTTTGGCTAATTCTTTTTTAATAAAGCTTGCCGCTAAAATCTCAACATTTAAGTCACTGATCAATTGAATCGCCGCTTCAACTTTAAATCCTATTGGCCCACCAGCAAACTTTCCTTTAAGAGCTCGCCCTTTAATAAAAACATGAGTCACCTGATAATCTTCCATTAATTTAGCAAAGGTAAACTGAAACTTTTGTACTTGCTCAGCGTCACCCGCGTTATCAAGGCTAACTTTTTGCACTCGCGTATGAGGAATATCATACAAATTATTTTCTTTTGACATGATGCAAATTATTGCCTCATTGCCCTTTATTTCAACGCCACATGCTTTCATGAAAAACTCTCATTACGATTAATTGCCGTCATTATAACGAAATAGTAAAAATAAGAAAATGGAAGTCACATTAACTTAACGTTATCATTACTAAAATAATTATTAGATTTATATTTACAGGCTAAATTAATGAAAAAGACATGCGTAATAACAGGCGGTAGCTCAGGTATTGGCTTGAGCATAGTAAAACTTTTTCAACAAAATAATTATCAGGTATTTAATCTAGATCTATCGCCATCAGCTTTTGGTGAATTTTGCCAATGTGATATTAGTGATGTTAATCAAGTCACTAATATCATCCGTAACATTAGCCAACAACACACCCTTGATGTGCTGATATCGAACGCCGGCATTCATTTTTCGGCTACTATCGAAAATACCACAGAAGCTGATTTAGACAAGGTTTTTAATATCAATGTAAAAGGTGCCTTTGCTGCAATTAAAGCAGTATTACCTAATATGAAAGCTAATAACAAGGGTGCGATCATTTTAATGTCATCGGATCAAGCGCTAGTCGCTAAGCATAACTCTTTTGCTTATAACTTAAGTAAAACTGCGCTTGCCTCGATGGCAAAAACCACAGCTTTAGATTATGCCGCTTTTAATATCCGCGCCAATGCCGTTTGCCCCGGTACTATTGAAACCCCTTTATATCACCAAGCTATTGATAGTTACTGTGAAAAATCAGGTGCTAACAAAGCTGACATTCATTGTGAGGAAGCAGCACGGCAACCGCTAAACCGTTTAGGACAGCCAGAAGAGGTAGCAGAACTCGTGTTATTCTTAGCCTCGGATAAAGCCAAATTCATTACCGGCAGTTTGCAAGTAATTGATGGCGGTTATACTGCGCAATGACTTATATTTTAAAAGGAATTTATGAAAATCATTGATCCCCACTTACATTTATTCAACCTCAACAAAGGTGACTATCACTGGCTTAACGATGACAAACCGCCTTTTTGGTCTGATAAACATCTTATCAATAAAGCATTTACTGAAAGTGATTTAGTACTCGATACTCTCCTAGAGTTAGTAGGCTTTATTCATATCGAAGCAGGTTTTGATAATCAACAACCTTGGCGAGAACTTAAATGGCTTGAGAAACATTGCCAACGGCCTTTTCGCGCTATTGCCGCTATAGATTTAACGCTTAATAGCAAAGCTTTCCAACAACAATTAAGTATGTTGATAGCACACCCTTCATTTGTAGGTATTCGTCATATTTTAGATGAACAAGTATTTTCACTGCTAACCAATAAACAAGTTATCGATAACATTGACACTCTCAATAAGTTTTCTTTTATTTTTGAAGTGCAAATGCAGTTTGATAATCATATAGCCGTTAATGCTTTATACAAGACCATTACTAACAATACGAATCTGACTTTTATTATCAATCATGCAGGTTTTCCCACTACAAGCGTTAAAAGCGTAGAATGGCAACGTTGGCAGCATAATTTACTGAAACTTTCCACATTCTCCCATGTTGCAATCAAATGCTCTGGTTGGGAAATAACAGATAGAAACTATCAGACAGCTTGGATGAGTGAAACGTTAACTGAGATATTCAACATTTTTGATATTCATAAAATAATGTTAGCTAGTAACTTTCCGCTATGCTTATTCAACAACAGTTCATATCAAGATTATTGGTTATCACTTTTAAACACCAACTTTTTCCAAACATTAAATCAACAACAAAAAAGCGCATTAGTGTACGATAATACGCTTTATTGGTATCAATTAAAGATAGTACAACCAACAACTTAATTACTTAACCACCACATGCGGTGATCGTTTAACCACCTCATCATTTAATTCAATACCCAACCCCGGTACTTCTGTGACTTCAAAAAAACCATTGACGGGCTGAGGATCTTGTAAACACAGCTCTCTGTTCCAATCTTTTATCGCATAAGTATGATGCTCATGAATTAAGAAGTTTGGAATGGCGGTTTCTAAATGTAGTGATGCCGCAGTGGCGACAGGCCCACCACACACATGGGCTTGAATGCGAATATCGTAAACATCGGCGTAATCACAAACTTTTTTTGCCTCAGTAAAACCGCCACACAAACCCACATCAGGCTGTAAAACATCAATACTTTGTGCTTCAAAATATGGGCGTACATCCCAACGATGATACAAACGCTCGCCGCCAGCAATGGGCACGTTAACGTTATCAGAAACTTTTTTATGTACTGCCGAGTTTAAATAGTTCACCGGCTCTTCGTACATCATGCAGCCAACTTCTTCAACAATTCTACCCATTTGAATGGCTGAAGCTGCGCCCATTAATGAGTGCGATTCAAAAATAATATCGACATCTTCACCAACTGCATCACGAATAGCGCGTAATCGGTTGCCAAATAAACGCATCTGCGGCTTGGTAAACAATTTGGTTCGATCAAACGATGAGCTGCCATCTTTGTTATAAACAATCGGGTCAACTTTTACCGCGTCATATCCCTCACTTACCGCTTTTAATGCCGCCTGTGCGTATTCTTCTGGCTCAATTAATTTATTAATTTCACTGTCCCAATCAAATTGTAATTGGCTGGCATAGGTGCGTAATTTGCCATTTACTTTACCACCTAACAATTGATAAACCGGCACGCCAAGCGCTTTAGCTTTAATATCCCAAAGCGCAGTATCTATAGCGCTCATGGCAGAATATAAAACCGGCCCGCCACCTAAACCCCAGAAGCTTTCGCGTAACATTCGCGACCATAACAGCTCAGTATTAAACGGGTTAAAACCAATAAGCACTGCCTCAGAAATTTCTTTGATCATAGCCGCTGCCGCACTATGTCCCCAGTCATAAGCAAGACCGGCTTCACCAACACCGCTGATACCCTCATCAGTATGAACTCTAATAAACACAGGATTCCAACCGATACGTTTCGGGCAATGAATATCAAAAACTTCTACATGGGTTACTTTCATTTTTTATCTCTTTATTTATCTTCAAAAGGGTTGGTTAGTTGGCAAAGTCTGGATAGCGCCTTTGAACGCGACGCACCATCGCTGGCCAAGCCGTTGCTCCACCTGTTTTTCCCGTATGCACAATATTGGCTTGCGCTTTAATACCATCAATAATACTTTGCGGCGCATAAATAGGCTTCATGTTTGTCGCCATTACTTGCAGTTGTATTTGACAAGCACGAGTTAAGTCATACATATGCATAAAAGCATCACCAATGGTTTTACCCATGGTCAACGCGCCATGGTTGCGCAATAACATAAAATTGCTAGTGCCTAAATCATTTTGAAGCCTTAATTTTTCATCCTCATTTACCGCTAAGCCTTCATAGTCATGGTAACTTAGCGAAGCGAGCGCAAACATTGAATACTGACTTAAGGGTAACAAACCTTTTTCAAGGCTAGCAACGGCAATAGTTTCGTTAGTATGCACATGCATAGCGCAAATATCGTCGTGACGAACCTCATGTACGGCGCTATGAATAGTAAAACCGGCGGGGTTAATTTCAAACGGACAGTCTTTATCAACAATATTGCCGTCAATATCAATTTTAACTAAGTTTGATGCAGTTACTTCTTCAAAAGCTAAACCAAAAGCATTAATTAAAATGTGCTCCGTATTTGGAATGCGCGCCGAAATATGCGTATGAATGAGATCATCCCAGCCATGCATTACCATCAAGCGATAACAGACCGCTAAATCAACACGAATTTGCCACTCAGTAGTAGATACTTTATTTTTTAAACTAACCTTGGGAATTTCAAACATTTTTATGAACCATGCGTTTATTTCAATGACTAAAGTCTACCTGAGCTAGCACTGGGTATAAAGAAAGAGTTACCACTATTATCACCCAAGACAATGAAGATAATATTGCCGTTTATGATCGCAGTTATAATGAATTAGGCAGAACAATTAGTAACCAAAAACTCTCTATACAATAAGCTGTCAAAAACACTAAATCTTATTATAATTGACCAGTACTTGATTGCATCATCATATTTTTTCGCAAAGTGGATTCAATAAGCAACTGAAATAAAGAGAGTATTTCAAATGGCACTGTCTTTGCTATAACAGAACTGATTAGTAATAAACATTAAATAAATGACACTAAAAGGAAAGCAAGATGAATAATGACAAAGATGACACAAAGACAACACCCGAAAATCAAAATGGAGATGTGTCGCAAACTGAGGCAGTGTCGCAAACTGAGGCCATCAATGATCCTCAACCAACTGAGCAGCAAACAGAGCAGCAATCGGTAGATGAAAAGTTATCCCATAAAAGTGAAAAAAATGAACACATTAATAATACTGATACAGAAAAAACATGGCACAACAAAAATGCCTTAAAACGTGGTATTGCGATGCTAGGTTACGGATTTATAGCAGGTTTTGTCCGTTTAGCGATTACCCTTATTGCCGTATTTCAATTTTTCTCGTTATTATTCGCCGAAAAACCTAATAAACCCTTGGTAGAATTTGGCCAAAACTTGAATACCTATTTATATCAAATTAACCAATTTTTAACGGTGAACTCTGAAATGTATCCCTTTCCTTTTGCTGACTGGCCTGACTCAGCACCAAAAGAATAAAATGAATTGCCATATATGAGTCAATCTTATTCACTCATACCTTTAACAATGGCAGCAAGTAAAAGAATAAACATCAGTATCCAAGTTGTTTTACCAAATTTTGCTTGTTGCTTATCAGTCATCGGTTTGCCAAAACGCTCACCTAAAATCACCATCAGTGCAACCGCACCAAAAACACAGGCCAATATAATCAATAACGTCATCTGTTCTTCCTGAAAAATTTAAGGGAATAGCTATACAATTGCTAAAAATCAATTAACATTAACAAAGGTATTCAAATTATTCATTACTTCTATGTCCCAATCTGATGATTTTTATCAAAAACGTCGTTTTATTATTCGACTTGGCAAAGCACTACACAAATTAGGCTCTACTGCTTATCGCTTAGAAGATAATTTACTTTCTATTGCTTATTTTTTAGAGCTGCGCGCCTCGTTTATTATCACCCCAACCGCATTAACTTTTATTCTGTCTGATGATGAAGATGACCAACAATACAACCATTTAGTTCGGGTTACCCCTGGCGAAATAGATTTGGGTTCATTAGCGCGCATAGACGAATTAGTTGACGAATTAATCAATGGCGAACGCACTTTAGCAGAAGCGTTAGAGCGCCTAAAAGAAGTTAACGCCAAACCGCCTCCGTACGGCAAGCTATTAACATTTTTAGCTTTCGGCGCATCAAGTGGTGCCTTTGCGATGTTAATGCATACCAGTTGGCATGATGTTTTTTGGTCAACGCTATTAGGTTTTGTGGTTTTTATTTTTGTTGCTTGGGCAGAGCGCTCTCGCCGCGTTACTGAAATGTTAGAGCCAATAGCAGCATTAACTACCTCGTTACTTGCTTCATTAATATCCTTGTTCGATCCAAGTATCAACATTCCTATGGTGATCCTTTCAAGCATTATTGCTTTCATTCCGGGTTTGTCTTTAACGGTAGGTTTATCAGAATTAGCCGCTCGGCATTTAATGTCGGGCACTGCGCGCATCATGGACAGTGTTATGGTGTTATTTAAGCTTTATTTTGGTGCGGTATTAGGCATGGCTCTAGGAAAGCTTATGTGGGGTGAAGTAAGCTTTGTACCACCAGAAACTATGCCTGTTTGGACTTCATGGCTTGCGGTAACCACGTTATCCATTGCCTTAGTTATTCTATTTAAAGTGCGTATAAAAGATGCGCCTTGGGGCATGATCGCTGGTTATATTTCGTTTAGCGCTAGTGTTTGGGCAAGCACCTATTTAGGTGTTGCTTTAGGGGCATTTGTTGGGGCATTTGCCCTAGGGGTTTACAGTAATTTATTTTCTCGATTGATGAACCTCCCCTCTTCCATAGTGCGTTTATTAGGCTTAGTTGTGTTAGTGCCGGGTTCAAAAGTTTATATTGGTTTAAATAGCCTTGTTTCTGGTCAAGATATGCTGGCGGTGACCGATTTAGGCTCGCAAACTTTTTTAATTTTCATGTCATTAGTCGCCGGTATTATTTTTTCTAACGTTGCTATGCCTCACAGGAAAACACTGTAGTGATAAAAAATGCGATGAAAAAAAACACCAACACACATACTAAGATTAAACCCCCTACTTACCATCATGGTGACTTACAAAGTAGTTTACTAACAACTGCTACGGCAATGATATCTGAACAGGGTATAGAAGCCTTGTCTTTAAGAAAGCTTGCTGAGCGTATAGGCGTTTCTCGCACTGCTGCTTATCATCACTTTAAGGATAAAAATGATCTGCTGTGCGCCGTCGCTGCCCAAGGTTTTATCTCGTGGCAAAAGCAGGTTGAGCAAATATTTAATGATAATGAACTAACAGACAAAGCAAAATATCAGACTTTTGTTCATTATTATGTACGCTTTGCCACACAAAATGCCGCTATCTATAAATTGATGTTTGGTAGTACTTTGTGGAAACAAGCGGCGAAAAAGGAAGGAAAAAAAGAACAAGACCAACCCAGTAATTCACAAAAGCTTATTGACGTTGCCTACCCAAGTTTTCAGTATCAAGTTGAAATGACCGCGGCATGGCAACAAAAGGGCATACTACCTAAATCACAAAATTCTCTGCGCTTAGCACAAGTGACTTGGGCGACACTGCACGGCATAGCTCAACTGGTGATTGATGGAATATATGCTGATGCAGATCAAATAGATGAAATGTGTCAATGTGCTGTAGATTTGTTTTTATCTCAAAACCAGTAAGGGAGTATCGCTTCACCTCATTTACAAGGCCAATCACCTCAATGTAGTTGTAAATAAGAAGTAAATACCCTATAAAGTTTAGGTTATCCTAAAAAATGTAAACAGATGTTTCACTAGCTAGAATTTTAGTTAAATTCCTCGTAGTATCAAACCATCGTGCTTTTCATCGGTACATTGTTACCATTACTACAAAGTTAAATAGCACAGACATTGAATATTTAAATTAATAAATGAGAATCAAATAATGAAGACAATTTTAACCGGCGCAATATGTTCATCTTTGCTATTACTTTCGGGTTGTAGCAACAGTGATAGCACCGCAACAGAAACTAACGTTGCCGCCCCACAAAAAACAGTATTAGCTTCCGGCATTGACCAAGCAAACATGGACAAAAGTACTCGTCCACAAGATAACTTTTACCGCTATATTAATGGCGGTTGGATGAACAGTAATGAAATCCCCGGTGATAAAACGGGCATTGGCGCTTTTAATGACTTACGTGATAAAGCCGATGACGATGTTAAAGTTATTATTGAAGAACTTGCCGCCACAAAAAATTTGAAAATAGGCTCTGACGAGCAAAAAGTAGCTGATTTATTTCGCTCTTACATGGACAGTGAAAAACGTAATGCTGCGGGTATCAAGCCAATTAGCTCAATTTTAACCGCTATTAATAATATTGATAACAAAGATGACTTAGCCGCTTTTTTTGGCAAACACTCAAGCAGTGGCGTCAGTAGCCCGTTGGCTTTATATGTCAGTATTGATGCAAAAAACTCATCAAGTTACGCCATTCATATTTGGCAAAGTGGCTTGAATTTACCTGACCGAGATTATTATTTTAATGAAACTGAGCGTTTTGTAAATTTGCGTAGTGGTTATGTTGCTCATATAGAAAACATGTACAACTTAGCTGGCATGAAAAATGGTAAAACAGCCGCTAAAAACATTATGGCGCTAGAAACCAGTTTAGCTGAGTTTCATTGGACCCGCGTGCAAAGCCGTGACAGCGAAAAACGTTATAACAAATTTGCTACCAATGACCTAAACAGTATTACAGAGCAGTTTAACTGGCAAGCATTTTTGGCCGCTGAAGGGGTTGCCTCACAAAAAGATATTATCATTAATCAACCTGATTTTATTAAAGGCTTTGGTGAAACATTTGCAGCAACCTCACTTGACACTTGGAAGCAATATCTGACTTTCAATACCTTAAGTGCCTTTTCAAGTTATTTAACTGCTGAATTAGACAATGAAAGTTTTGATTTTTTCTCAAAACAGTTAAGTGGTCGTAAAGAGCAGCGTCCACAATGGAAACGTGGCGTTAGCGTTGTTAACGGTAATTTAGGCGAAGTTATTGGTAAAGTTTACGTGGCTCGCCACTTCACTCCTGAAGCTAAATCTCGCATGAGCGAATTGGTTGAAAACTTACGTAGTGCTTACGGTTCAAGCATTGATAACTTAACATGGATGTCTGCAGATACCAAAAAATCAGCTCACCTTAAATTAGCCGCTTTTACTCCTAAAATTGGCTACCCTGATAGATGGAAAGATTATTCAACATTAACTATTGCTAGCGACGACTTAGTGGGTAACATTATTCGCTCTCGCAAAGCGGCTAGTAAGAAAAGCATTGCAAAATTAGGTGGCCCAATTCATAAATGGGAATGGCATATGACACCACAAACAGTCAATGCTTACTACAGCCCACCTGCAAACGAAATAGTGTTCCCTGCCGCTATTTTACAAGCGCCTTTCTTTAATATGGCTGCTGATGATGCCGTAAACTACGGTGGTATTGGCGCAGTAATTGGCCATGAAATGGGTCATGGCTTTGATGACCAAGGCAGTAAATATGACGCGACAGGCAACTTACGCAACTGGTGGACAGAGCAAGATTTAAAAGAATTTTCGACCCGTAGCAAATCATTAGTTGAACAATATTCAGGTTACCAAGTATTTGAGGGCTTAAACGTCAATGGTGAATTAACGTTAGGCGAAAACATTGGTGATTTATCAGGCGTTACCATTGCTTACAAAGCTTATAAAGCTTCATTAAAAGGTAAAGAAGCGCCTGTTATTGACGGTTTAACGGGTGATCAACGTTTCTTTATGGGTTATGCACAGATTTGGCGCGGTAAAATGGTTGAAAAATCACTGCGCAACAAGGTAGCAAATGGCCCTCACTCACCGGGAAAATTTCGTGTTTTAGGTATTTTATCTAACTTTGATCAATTCTATGAAACATTTGATGTTAAAGAAGGTGATGCTATGTATATCGCCCCTGAAAAACGCGTTAAAATTTGGTAGTCGTTTTTCTATAGCTCAGGTTTAATTCTGACATTTAAAAAACAGCTTAGGCTGTTTTTTTTATGTCTCTATTTTTATATCAATAAAATACTTAGCCATCTAAACACCTAAAGCTTGCTAATCAAACTACCTCCGCGTAAAATCACATTTTGAAACTAGGGAATAAGGTGCTTTTATTGCTGAATAAGTAATAAAAAAAGCCTCGACTGTACCCGCAACTGTAAGTCGTTATTTTATTTTAAATATAAAGCAAAAACGATAAGTCAGACACCTAGTAATTCAACTACTATCAACCAACATTTGCGTGCGGGAAAACACCTATAAATTATGTCATTACAACTACAAGTTAATCAGCTTTCTTGGCAAATTAACGACAAAATAATTTTAAACAACATTACCTTTAATGTCAGCAAAGGTGAGGTTATTGGTATTATCGGCCCCAATGGCGCAGGTAAAACTAGCTTGTTACATTGCATTACTAATCAACAACAAAAAATCAAATCAACACAACTCACTGGCAATATTCATTTAAACAACAAAATAATTACTCAATACAGTGCTAAAGCGCTAGCCCTTCATTTTGCCCATGTTGCCCAAAAATCAGCAGCTATTTTTTCATTAAGCGTTATCGATATTGTTAAAATGGGCTTATTACCTCATAAAAGCCTGTTTGCCGTTGAAAATGATCATGACAGACAACAGATCAAACTAGCATTAACAAAGGTCGGTTTAGCACACGCTGAAAAAATGGACTACAACCAACTTTCAGGCGGCGAACAACAGCGGGTGTTAATTGCCCGCGCATTAGTGCAACAAGCACAAATTCTTATTTTAGACGAACCAACAAATCACCTTGATGTTTACTATCAACATCAAATTCTCAACCTGATCAGTCAGTTAAATATTACGGTGATCATGACGGTGCATGATCTTAATTTAGCTAGTCAATATTGCCAACGGTTACTGTTATTAGATCATGGCCAATTAATTGCCGACGGCAGTCCTGAAGAAGTATTAACTGAAGCGCTATTATGTCAGATTTTTAGATTGCCCTGTGCGGTAACCAAAGATGTTTTGAATCAAAAGCCGCGAGTATTTTTTTCTTTGCCTGCGCAGCAAACATCCAACTTAAACGGTGCTAATTAACATGAATAAACTGTTACTCACCCTGATGGCTTTATTACTCTTGGTTTTAATTTCTGCACTAGCAGGGTTGAATTTTGGCCCCGCCGATTTAAGTTACAGCCAAGTGTTTCAATGTTTAACGGGGAATTGCGCTGATCAAATAAGCCAAATGGTTGTTTGGCAAGTACGCATACCCAGAGTTTTAGTTGCTTTGGTTGCGGGCATGGGGTTGGCCATCGCCGGTGCTATTTTGCAAAACACCACCCGTAACCCACTTGCCGATCCGTATTTATTCGGCATAGTTTCCGGTGCGGGTTTAGGCGCAACCATAGCTAACCTTTCCTTAGAAAGTATCGGCTTAGGTGATCAACTGAATATTGCCCTGCCCCTTGCTGCTTTTCTTGGCGCTTTGTTTGCCATTACTATCGTGATATTTATCGCCAAAGTTTTACAACAAATGGAGCAACTATTATTGGCCGGTGTCGCGGTATCTTTTATGCTCGGCTCTGTTACTCAATTCATACTGTATTTTGGTGATCCGTTTGCTACTAATCGCGTTATTTTTTGGCTGATGGGTAGCTTATCGCGCGTTGAAATGAATAACTTTTACGTTATTGCCAGTGTCTTAATGGTGACCATTGTTGCCATCATCGCTTTGCACCGTCAAATTGATGCCTTGCTACTGGGTGATGAGAGCGCCGCAAGTTTAGGGGTTAATGTTGATCAGTTACGTTTATTGATGTTAGGACTTTGCGCAGCATTAAGCGCAACTATTGTCGCCTATTGTGGCGGTATCGGTTTTGTTGGTTTAATGATCCCCCACATTATTCGCCAAGTAATTGGCGTGACAACCTTAAAATTAGTGATGGGTAGCGCCTTAATTGGTGGCAGTTTTTTGATTTGGGTCGATATTATCGCTCGTTCAGCTTTAGCCGATGCCGAAATTCCAATCGGCATAATCACTTCCGCTTTAGGCAGTATATTCTTCCTATTTATTATGATTCGAACCCGAAACACTCATTAACGGTGAGGCAAAACATATGACAGATTCAGAGCACAAAAGCATGCAACATAAAAAACGTATGCAATCGGTTAAAGAAAAAGTAGATCAACGTATTGACGATGCTCAAGAAGAACGCGGCTTAATCATTGTTATTACTGGCAATGGTAAAGGTAAATCCACCTCGGGTTTTGGCACTGTTGCTCGCGCTGTGGGTCATGGTTTAAATGCCGCAGTAGTACAATTTATTAAAGGTACTTGGGCTTGCGGTGAGCGTAACCTACTCGAAAATGCGGGTGTTAGTTTTGCGGTAATGGCAACAGGATTTACTTGGAACACTCAAGATAAAGAGCAAGATATTGATGCTGCACAAAAAGTATGGCAACACAGTAAAGAATTATTAAAAGATGACAATATCGATGTAATTTTACTCGACGAATTAACTTATATGCTCAGTTTTAAATACTTAGATCTAGATGAAGTCATTGACGCACTTAAAAATCGCCCTATTAATCAGCACGTTATTATTACCGGACGCGCCTGTCATCGAGCCATTATTGAGTTAGCCGATACGGTCAGTGAGGTGCAATCAATTAAACATGCTTTTGATCATGGCATTAAAGCCCAAAAAGGCATTGATTGGTAAACCGTAGGCGGGAATTTATTTGCGCTAAAAACGAGTAATGAGAAAACATGAAACAAATAATTAAATACTTATTAGCACTAATTTTTATCAGCATTACCTTTTCCAGTATTGCTGAAACAACTACAGAGCATAAACCTACTATTATTGCGCTTTCACCTCATATAGTTGAAATGCTTTATGATATTGGTGCCGGTGAACAAATTATCGGTACTACCGCCTTTGCTGACTACCCTGAACAGGCAAAAAACATACCCGTTATCGGCAATTATTTACGTTTACAAATTGAGAAAGTAATCACTCTACAGCCTGATTATATTATCGCTTGGAAAAGTGGTAATCCTAGTGACGATCTCGCTCGCTTAAAACAACTGGGTTTTACTATTATTTATTCTCAACCGAACAGCTTTGAAGATATAGCTAAAGAAATGCGTGAGTTTGGCGTGCTAACAGGTCATCAAAACCAAGCTGAACAACAAGCAACACAACTCATTAAAGCGCTTGAGCTAATAAAAGCACAATATCATGATAAAGCAGCGATTACTGTATTTTACGAGCTATGGTCAAGACCACTAACAACCATAGCAAAAGGCAGTTGGCCGCAACAATTCCTTAATATTTGTCAAGCAAAAAACCCTTTCGAACAAGCAAACACGCCTTATCCACAAGTGAATATTGAAAAAATATTACTGACGCCAATACAAATAATAATTCAGCCTTTATCGTTTAATCAAGAAGGTAGCCAAAAAGAGAAAGAAGCCTTTAATTGGCAAGATTGGCCGGTTATTTCTGCGGTTAAAAATAAACAGATTATTCAACCCGATGCCGATGCTATGCACCGTATGACCATGCGTAGCCTTGGAGAATTAAAAAATTTGTGTGCCAGCATTGATGATACTCGTCAGTGGTTGCAGCAAAATAATGAGCAATAAAATGCTCGTTTAACGCTCTTTTGAGCATAATTATTTGCTGACTTTGGGAAGTTGATGACCTACTTTTATAGTACTAGTTCAACACTGCCCCCGCAACGGTAAGTCTTTTTTTAACAGAAAATACCAGTCCGAAAATCAAACCAGCATGTACTAACATAAACCACACAACCAAGAACGGTGGGTTCTTGCCTTGAGGATAACATGAAAAAAACACTTTTAGCTTTAACCATCATTAGCACATTTACAATTAGTTTAGCATCGGCTAATAACGCCTTAGATGAAACGGAGACCATTGTGGTCACTGCCAACCGTATATCACAAAACAGTGCCGATTTACTCAGTAGTGTAAAAGTTATCAGCCGTACAGATATTGACTTATCATCAGCAACCTCTGTTGCCGAGTTACTTAACGAAATTAACGGCTTACAAATATCACAAAATGGTGGCGCCGGTCAAACAACTTCATTGTTTAGCCGAGGCACCAATTCAGGTCATACCTTAGTTATTATTGATGGTCAACGTATTAGCTCAGCCACTTTAGGGCAGGTTGCTTTTGCCGATCTTGCTGTTGAACAAATTGAACGCATTGAAATTATCAAAGGTCCAAGAGCGGCACTTTGGGGATCGGATGCCATTGGCGGTGTTATTCAAATATTTACTCGCCAGTTAGCTGCTGGTGAAATAGCCGCTGATGTAGGTTTTGGCAATTTTAACCAGCAGCAACTCAGTGTTAGCGGCGCATTAGCCCATGGCGACGGCAGTACCACGTTTACCGCAGCAACCAAATCAAGCGATGGTTATGATGTTTTTAACAACGCAGAAGACGATGATGACGGTTATAGCCGTGAGAATTTTTCGATTGTAGGACAGCAAGCTCTCAGCAAACAATGGCAACTAAACTGGTTAGCTAAATACAATCAAGGGGAAAGTGAGTACGACAATACCTTTGGTGGTGCTAATGAAAGCGCTTTAGAGAACTCTTTTGAAAGTAAGCAATGGCAACTTGCAGCAAGTCAAATTGATGGCAATTGGCAGCAAAACTTATTGGTTGGACAGCAGCAAAATAAAAGTAGTACCTATGATAAGAACAAACTTGAACAAGGGAGTAGCTTTTTCCAAACCACACGTTTGCAAGCAAGTTGGTTAGGCGCTTTACAGCTCACAAAACAGCTCAGCACTAACCTAGGCTTTGATTTTATTGATGAAAAAGTTACAGCCAACACGCCCTTTGATATTACTCAACGAGACAATAAAGCCGCCTTTGCTCGTTTAGCGTTTGACAATAACAGTATTATTTTAGATGCTGCTTTACGCTATGATGATATTGAAGGGGTTGATAGCGAAGCTACTTATAACTTAAGTGCTGGTGTGCGTTTTGCTCAAAATTCACTCGTGAGTTTAACTATTGGCAGTGGTTTTAAAGCGCCCAGCTTTAATGATTTATATTTCCCAACAGGTACTTACTCATACGGTAACCCTGACTTGGTGGCAGAAACATCCAGCAGTATTGAATTACTAGTAAAAGCTGACTTTTTGGGCATAAACACTGAGTTAAGCATCTATAATACTGAAATTGATAACTTAATTGACTGGCAGCTCGATGAAAACTTTGCTTATCACCCTATCAATGTTGATAAAGCAGAAATTGACGGCGTGGAGTTAACGCTTACTACTGCGTTTTTAGGCTTAAACCATCAAGTGCAATTAAATTACTTAGACGCTAAAGACAGCAATACTAATCAACCTTTGATTCGCCGCGCAGAGCAAAACGCTAGTTATCAAGTCAGCCACAATTGGGAAAAGTTCAATTTACTCGCCAGTATTAACTACCAAGGCGAACGCGAAGATGCCGACTTTGACCCCATCACTTTTTTACCCATTAGAGTGCCACTTGCTAGCAATACTTTGGTAAACATCAGTGCTGCCTATCAAGTAACAAGTGACTGGTCGGTAGCCCTTAAAGTAAACAACTTGTTTGATAAAGACTATGTCACCAACAATAACTATATTGGTCAACCTGCTCAGTATTTATTGACGGTAAGTTATCGTCAATAATTGAGTATTTATTCAAACCATTACAAAAAAAGCCTATTACTGATAAAAGTAATAGGCTTTTTTTTACTATCGTCAATATCATTACACTGTTCTCAATTCAATAAAACGTTCAACAAATGGCTTAAAATGGTATTGGTCTATTAAACCAAAATGATGTTTATGATCTTTGAGAATAATACCACCCGCCATATGTGAATGGCCGCCACCAAAACCACGACCGCTATCATTTAGTATTTCTCGAGCCACTAAACCTACATTGGTTTTAGGGCATTCTGAACGCAATGATATTTGAATATTATCATTGGCTTGTGTTGCGACAATAACAACATCGATTTCATTCACTTTTAACAGAAAGTCACTCAAAATACCTAACATATTTTTAGGGCAAGCTACGGTCATAAAAACCGTGGCCACACCGAGTTCAATTTGCACTCGGCTCATGGCATGGGTAAATAATGCTAGCTCTTTTAATTCAATTTCATTTCGGCACACTTTATTAACAATATCAAGCCGTGCATTGTTATTAAAATAAGCAAAAGAACGAATGTCAGCATTCACAAAACCGCGGGTTAAATTAGCCGTATCAATATTCAAACCAACCATTAAGGCGGTAGCGACATTGCGTGGCATTTTCAGCCCAAGCAAACAATAATATTCATAAAGAATGGTGGCCGTTGCCCCGTACTCGGGACGAATATCACTAAACCATAAATTGGGGGGTGCGGTAACTTGGTGATGATCGATAACAGCAATTTCATCTCCAGGTAAATCTAAAACATTTTTCTCACCAATGCAGCCGTCTACCGTCACTATTTTATCTGCAGGGGAAAGTGTCACCTGATTAATATGAAAAACCGGTATTTCTAACCAATCAATCATATTTGACAATGAAATTCGGTCTATATTGCCATTATAAACAATGAGCGTGGTGGCTCCTTTAGCTTGAAAAAGATGCGCCAAAGCATAAGCAGAGGATATCGCGTCATGGTCAGGAAAGTCATGAGCCTGAATAATAATGCGATCCAAAACAACAATACGCTCTACAAAGTTTTCTAATTCAGTTTTGGTTATCATATTTTTACCTTTGGCTGCTTTCATAATACAGCTTTAGAGACTTTCTACCGGCGCGTAGATATTTTGGCGTTTAACTACCTTTTTCATATAATGCTTAGTTTCATCATAGGGTAAGTTCTTAACTAAGTGATCATAAACCTGTTCCGGTGTTAGTTTATTAATAATTTTAGCGGCACGATTGATATTACGTGATTTATCTATATTAAATGTTCTAGCGACATTGCCACTGCCGGTATTGTAGGCCGCAATCATGCAGTACAAACGACTTTTCGGATCTTTTATTTTCCGTAAATAACGAGAGTTTAAAATATGCATATAAGCAACCCCAGCCGTTATATTATAGTTGGGTAAAAACAAATCTGCTTCGGTCATTGGCGCATCTTTTTTATTCAACATTCGGTTAACATCAACGCCTGCTGTTCTAGGAACTATTTGCATCAAACCATACGCGGGTACATGAGATTGAGCTTTAGGGTTAAAATAACTTTCAGTGTGCATAATGGCTAACATCAAACTAGGTGATAATTGCCAACGTTCACTTTGATTTTTAACCTGACCAATAAAAGGTTTTGCTTTAGTTAAGGCATTTTTGTGAGCTAAAGGCATAGTAAAAGTGGTGATTTTTTTGCTTTTTAAAGCCTCTTTTTTTGCTTTATTACTCTCAAGCTTAGCTGTTTGAGCTTGTAATACCGAGATTCTTCGTTGAGTTTCCTTTTCTATTTGCACTTTTTGTTTAGCTATGACTTTTTCGGTATTTTCTTGTGCAACTTGTTCTTGCGCTTTAGACACCAATTGTTTCTCATCATCGACGTCAAGTTGATCAATAATTTTTTCAATTTGATTTTTTTGTGCCTGTCCTTGCTGCTTTATACGCTTAATTTCTTTATTGAGCACGGCACCTTTATTGGTTGCCACTTGTGCGGACGATTCTTCTTTTTTAGCATTTTTCACTAGATCATTAACTAAAGTTTTATCTATTTTTTCACCAACAAGTTGTGCTAACACCTGATCTTTACTTGCTTGATTAGTAAGTACTGCAATAACATCTTTAGCCTCAACCACTTGATCTTCATCGTGCAATACACTGATACGAATTTCATTTTTTTCAAAATCCAACACGGTTTTTACCGTTTTATCTGCACTGTATTCAACCAACTCTTCTTGTGACGAGACTTCGGCATCTCCCCATAAACTGATTAAATTATCCCTGATATCATCAACTTTTTGAAAATATTCTTGTCTAAATTTTTGGTAATCAGCTAGGTATTCATCCTTCCATTGTTGGAATTCTGTCATTTCAGCGTCACTACCTTCATAGCTTAACTCAGCCATGGCTTGATCAAGTTCAGCAAAGGGGTCATCCTCGGGTGGATGTCTCTGCTGATTGGCAAACGTTGCTGCTGAAGTAACGATTCCAGATAGAACTAATAATATGACTAAAGTAATCTTGCTGATTTTCATAACATGTCCTTAAGGTCCCTAGTTTAACTTTTGGTAAATAATTGAAACTCATACCGCGTTAACAACGCTTCGGCAATAATTACCGGCTCTAGCTCCGTAATAGCATAAAAATTAGGAAATACGGCTTGTCGCACTTTTTTTAACGGCGCAACTAATGCTTGTTCATTTTCTGCAAACGTAGCTTTTTCATCTAAGTTTTCAATTGTTTTAGCCAGTTGTTTTCTATAATTTTCGTTAACTTCCTCTTCTTGAGCGATAGCACCATATTCAACGTAACCACGTATTAAGGTTAAGAACATTTGCTCCTTACCTAAGTCTTGTGATTCGATATAATAAAGTAAGTTGCCAATATCATAACTATAGGCACCCGTTTCTTTATGTGCTTGTGCTAAACTTTTCTCGCCAAGTTGTTCAGCAAAAGGGATTTTAGGCGAAAATCCATCTTCGAGAGTAAAAACACTATAACCGACTAAACGATCATCCGCAGAAATAAGCGTTAGTGTATATTTTGCTTTGCTGTAATAATGAAACTGTAGCTTGTTGTTTAACTTCGATCGTTTTAAAACATGCGGCTCCCCAACAATAGATTTAACATAATCCATACTGCTACCGACATTCACTTTTTCGATCAACTCATATTCGATACTGTGAGTAAAGTGGGTTAATGTCGCCTCATAAACACTCAAAAATATATCTTTGGTATCATTGAATTGACCAGCAGAAATCATAATTGCCGCAATCATCATTATTGTTGTTTGCACTTTTTTCCAAAATGAAGGTGCTGGTGTTTTGTGTTCTTCTAAACGGTCTTCGACTAAGTCATCAACCACATCTTTGAGGGAGTCATCCATAAATACTCTTATTTTTTTTATGACAAATAAAAGCAACTACTCACTAAAATGTTAGTGAGTAGCAACCTATTAGACCAAACAATAAACGGCAGCAATAATAACTACCTTCATCTTATTAGTTAGTTAAACGCTGTATTTCTTTTTCAAGACTTTGTTCAGCTTTATGGGCTTTAAACTCTTGGTATAAAAACTTTTCATCTTGTGGGTTAACTGAACGTTTGCTTCCTTTCACTAAAGCATTAAATAATTCTTTAGTTGCCGACGGACTTAAGGTAGTTAACACACAAAAATGCTGCTTGCCCGCAATATCAATAATATCTGATTTAATCGCTCGTGAACCCGATAATGTTTGTTTGGTTAATTGTTTAGAAACAGAGCTAAAAGTAGCACCGGTAGTTAACTCTTCGTTTGAGTCTGTACGATTAGCATAGGTTTTATCTAAACCTTCAACGCGTGTTTCAATTTGTTGTGCTAAAGACAAACGGCCATTGGCTGTTGCCATTTTTTGATCAATAGATAAATTGCCCGAAAACTTAACACAGTCGGTTGCGGCAATACCATCTTCAACAACAGGGTTTAATACCCAAGCAGGAATACCTGTTGTTAGGCTATTAGTTTCTTTTACTTCTGGTTCTGTTTTTTTTGCTGATGAGCCGCATGCGGCTATAATTGTAGTCATTGCCGCAACAATGATAAACTTTTGTGCTTTCATGTTATTTCCTTTTATGTAAATCGATTTTCCACTACTAGTTATAAATAATTTTTTTTACTATTACCAATAAATCTTTCATGTTTTAAAAAACTGAGCTAAAACTTAACGAACTTCACTTTCAAGTAACCATGCATAAACCACTAATTTATTATTTTTTTCAATTATTTTAATGTCTTGTAATTGTGCACTAACCATGGCTTCAGTATCCATAGTTGTTTTTGCCAAGGAGTACGAACCCTGATGATATTTCAACTGATAATTATGATCGATGGTAATTTTTTTTGTTTTGGCTAATTCAATCAAACCATCTTTGATGGCGAGTTTTATCGCACTACTAAAACGACCATCAGCAACAATGCCATCAAAGGCTCCAACTATACCAGTTTGTTTACCTATGTTTGGCGCTTTCAACCACTCAGGGTAGGACTTAAACTTTCCATCACTCAACGAAACAGTAGGGTACGTATAACGAGCGAATAAATAATTGGACGTTTGACAGCTATGAGTATTCAATAAATTAATGGTATTACCTAAACCAATAACAGAGCCACTGTGCTGTGAGCACCCCCAATTTTGATATTTTCCTGTTGATTTCACTTGGTAGCTATGATCTTTTACGTCAGATTTAAAAATATACTTCAACAATTCTTGAGCATTATTTTTTGTGGTGGCAAGTTGCTTCGCCGGATTAGCCGTCATTTGACTAACACCGTGAATCACACCAACAGAGGGTTTGTTTTGTGTGCCCATTGTCGTTATGTTATCACTGCACAACCACAGTGGTTGACATTGTTTAAAGTCACAGCTTTGCTGGGGACACTGCTGCGCTAACCATTGCTGTTGTTCAACAATAGCAGCGCTATTGTGCTCAATAGTGGCATAACTATAAAGCGCTTGGTTATTTATGTATGGGGTTGAGAAAAGAATTTGTTTGCCATTAGCAAGTAGAACACGCTTTTCGTTAACATCAAGCGCGTTGATGTTAACGTTAAAGCCATAATATTGACTCAAACTTGTTAGCGCCCGTTTTCGACTCGCAATTAAAGAACCATTAACGCTACTACTAAAAGGATTAGCGGCGCCAATAAAACCCGTTTGGCTTTCAGTGACTGGATTATTTAACCAACAAGGAAGAGAGTCAATAGCAACACCAATGTTCGCATGCACTAACAATAATAAAGCTAACAGTATTTTAATTAAGATACATTTCATGGCAGAAGTTCCAATCCTTGCGAAACATCAATCAAACTGACTTTTTCACTATCATAAGTTAATTTACGCCTGAATACTAACGACTTTTCAGATAACAAAATATAATTTATTGTACATTTATAATATGGTGCTACAGTATAAATGTTACTGCTTTGTAATACTTTTAATAATAAATAGGATGTTTAAAATGAAAAAAGTTATCGGTATAATTATTGCGACCATGTTTATCAGTGGTTGTGGTTCAACATTAAAACCTAAAGTAGATCACTTAGAGCTTGTTCGTGATGGAAATTATAACCATGCAGAACAAATTATTGTTGAATCGGTTGCTGCAGAAGGAAGCAATAAACTTCTGCATTATCTAGAAATGGGCATGCTCGCCCACTTGCAAGGTAATTATCAAAAAAGTAATCAGTTATTTGATCAAGCAGAACGCATTAGTGAAGAATTATACACCACCAGCATTTCAGACATTGGTCTTGAATCAATAACTGGCGCTAGCTTTTCCTCCTACAAAGGACTCAACTTTGAACAAACTTTTGTTGGTTATTACAAAGCATTAAATTACTTAAAATTAGCCGAAACTCAAGATAAATTCAGTGAAAGCGATCTTGACCGAGCTTTAGTCGAAGTACGACGTTTAGGTAATAGATTAACTGAATTAACCACCAAAACGGGTGGTTATCAAGAAAAAACTGATGAAGACGAGTCACCAATCGAAATGATGTTAGGTTTTCTAAAAGAAGCTTTGGGTGCGTCTATTAATAGTGATGAATTAGCTTATAAAGATGATGCATTCGCTCATTATCTATCGGGGATGCTGTTTGAAATCAGTGGTGATTTAGACGCGGCACGAGTTGAATATGAAAAGTCTGCCCATGCTTATGAAAATGGTTTTGCCGAAAATTATAAATTAGGTAAAAAAGGTGCTGCTCAAGTTTGGTACGATACCGCACGGGTGATGAAAATAGCTGGAGGATATGATGAAAAATTACGTAAAATATCCAAAAAACATCTAACAAGCAAACAGCGTAAGTTATTAAAAAGTGTTAATGCTAAATCATCTGAATTAGTCGTTATTCAGCATTTAGGTTTTGCCCCGCAGAAAAAGCAACTCAACATGACATTAACAGCAGAAGCCCATTCTAAATCTTTAGTGTTAACTCCCGTTCCTATGGGCACAGAAAAAGAGAAACAAGATCAATTGCATTGGTTTAAAATGCTTTATGCTGATAATGATTTATTTACTGTAATGAAAAATTATGCTTCAGGTGATCTGCACGCAGTTGCTACGGCCAATGTAACTAAGCGTATATCTCTGGGTCCACTCTGGGGCAGAGCAGAAGAATTAGGGTTAATTAGCGCTTTATCAATCCCTTCTCGAGTTGCGGTCTCCTACTACCCAAGTATGGAAAAAACCTTTATTAAATCGGAACTCTTTATTAACGGAAAATTAGCTTCAGAGTTATATCAAGGCAATAATATTGCTCGCATCGCCCTGCAAGAGCAGCTGAACGTTGCCAATACTCAAATTCAGCTGGCATTAGCGCGCGAAATTACTAAAGCAATTTTAGCCGAAAAAACTGCCGCCGCAGCAGGTCAATGGGGAGCGATCGCCGGCATAGGATTAAAAGCATTAAACGCAGCAACAGCAAGCGCAGATACTCGCAATTGGACAACATTACCGGGGGCAATAAAATTCGCCCGTGTTACCCTACCCCCTGGTGAACATAAATTAGTCTTAAAAACACAGTTATCTTCTGGTAGAATATTAGAGCAGTCGCAGGTAGTTAAAACAACAAAACATCGGCCTAAAATGTGGCATACCCGTACACTTTCTCGACTACCAAAACCTGAATTAACAACTAACACAGCGATTGCAGAAACTAGCAAACAAACCAGTACAGAATAATATCAACCCACTGCGCATGCACTCTTAAAGAGGCATGCGCAAACTTGCTATATATTATAGATTTCTATAAAAATTATTAAATTGTCTAAAAAGGATCTAACAATGAAAAATGCCCTAACTAGAATTCGCTTAACAGCGCTTGTTATAATGAGTTTATTACTATTATCAGCCTGCGGATCGACTAAAGTATCTCGAGTCAGCAGCAGTGAAGAAATTGCCCTTACCGACAAATGGAATGATAAAGATTCACAGTTGGTAGCAGAAGCCATGATTAATGATATGTTAGATTTTCCATGGATAGATAAACACTTAAAAAAAGAAGGCTCTAACCCTGCAATCATCATTCAAAGAGTTCGTAATAAATCACACGAACAAATTGCGGTAGAAACGTTTTTAAATGATTTAAAACGTGCCATTTTACGAAGCGGTCGAGCTGATTTTGTTGCCAATAGAGATGTGCGTAATGACGTACGTGCAGAACGGGCAGATCAAGAATTCAATGCCAGTTTAACTACTCAAAAAGAAATGGGTGAAGAGCTTGGCGCAGATTACGCGCTAGTTGGCTCTATTAATTCTAGCGTTGACCAATTAGATGGTAAAAGAGTTACCGCATATCAAGTGGATCTATCGTTAATTGATATGACAACCAATAGGGAAGTTTGGAATGGACAGAAGAAACTTAAAAAATACCAAGAGCGCTCTAGTTTTGGCTTTTAAATCATTTTTGCCATTTAGCACTCATGTTATGGCACTGTTTTTTGCGATCAGTGCCTATCAAACAACTGCATCTCCGTTACCATCAGGCTCTGAGGGTAACTCGAACAGTAATGCAAAGCCTGGTTGGATAGTAAAATTACCCCAAGCAACCAACATCATTTACGGTGTTGGTAGTGCCACTATTTATTCCGATGATAGTTATGCACTCAAAAACGCGAGTGAATCAGCTCGAGCAGAACTGGCCAAATCTATTCGTGTTAATGTTGCGGCAATCACCAAAGTAAAACAAAGCTCAGACAATGGAAAAATGAGCTTTTATTTTGATGAAGCGATTACTAATTCGGTACCCGAAATGGAGCTTGCCGGCTTAAAAATTGCCGATAATTATTTTGATAACATTAACTCGACCGTTTATGTATTAGCCTCTTTTAATAAAAAAGAAGCTATTATTGAACTTGGCCAATTACTGACATCAATTGACAGTGAACTAGCCTTAATAACCATTGACTTAGCTGATGCCGCAGGTCAAAAACTTGCTCAAGCAATACAAGTTAAAAAGTTATTATTTAAACGCAGGCAATATAATGATCAATTAGCCAATTTGAGACAAGCAAAAATAATGTTACCTGCTCATGGTCAAGATTTATTAACAAAATCGGGACAAGTATTTAATAACATTACTTTCGGCGTCTTTAGTAAAACCGATCGAGATCTACAAGAAAAAATTGTTGAGGCTATTACTGACCAAGGTTTACGAGTTAACAATCGTAATGCTGACTTTTATTTAACTTATCGTATTAAATGGCGTGGCGTGGCGCGCAATAATTTATTCTATACTATTGCTAGTGCGACTGTAACGCTTAAAAATGGTGATACTGTACTGCGAAAGTTTAAACAAAAAGCCAAAGGTACCTCGAGTGACGAAGGTATGGCAAGAGATAAAGCGGTAGAAAAAATTGGTGAACAATTTGCTGCCGTATTGTCAAAAGAGTTAATCGCTAGCTTTCAAAATGCCGCACCTAGCGCAAGCAAGTCAAAACGCAGTGATGTAATTGACGACACCTTAACTTATCAAGAAACAGCAGCTACCATTAAAAAGCCAGTGCGACACCATATTGCGCCAGTTAGCCACACTATAGCCAATACAAGGCAAACGACTCAGACACCAATAGTTAATACTTATCAAAATAATCACAGCATCAGTTTACTCGGGGTGGTTTATACGCTAAAAGCATGTTTACGTAATGCTGATATTGTTACTTGTAATTTAATCGCATTAAATCGTAATACCGATCAAAAAATTTATCTGTATCGCCGCAAAAGCAGAGCAATCGACTTTAATGGCACAGAGTACCCTAGTCAGTATATCGGTATAGGTGGTAAAAAATTAACAAGGTACTCTTCTGTTAATCGTACTCTCGTTCAAGGCATCCCTATTGTGATGACGGTACAATTTACTCCCGTAAACTATCATGTTAGCACGTTTGCTTTGTTAGAAATAAAAACGCATGCCGGTAATTTACAATACCGAAATGTCGGCATTACAAACTAACAACCCGTTAATTAAAGCAACGGCAGTTTTTCACCCGTTAAACTGCCACGCCACATTTTATTCACACCATCAACATTCGCTTGTTCAACAAATAAAATTTCGCCATACTGACCACGCTTAATACTCGAATCAATAGCGATTACTCGACCTTGATAACGCGTTTCAATTTGCTTTTGAGAGGTATGCCCAACAATTAAGTGTTTTACGTCAAAATGCTTTAGCAGTAGATTAATTTCTGCCGACGTTGCGCCCTTGTCTTGAGCAAAATAACCACGATACCAAATAGGACCATTAGAACGATGTAAATACTCGCCTAAACCTTGACGAGGCTGTGTTAACTCGGCTTTGACTAAGTTTGCTTTAAATACGCGGTTAATTTCTTCAAGACTATGATTATCTGTAGCTAAATTAGGATGAAAGCCGCCATGCGCAAACAACATATTATTGACTTTCACCAACACGGGTTTGCTGCGTAACCAACTACCTAAAACGCTTTTTTGACTAAATAACTGTTCAAAAGGCTGCTTGAGCTTTTTTGCAGTTTCAATATATTTAGGATGTAAATAGCGTAAATCACCATTTAATATCATCACTTCATGGTTGCCTAAGGTCAGGTGTATTTTACCTCCAGCAAGTTCTGCTTGACGCTCTAAGTGATATAAAAACCAGAGTATTTCAGTGACCTTATCGCCTCGGTCAAAAATATCGCCCGTAATAACAAAATGGCCATCGGCAAACGCCCAATTGTTTTGGTCATCAATAATTTGGTTATTAATAAGTAGCTCAATCATTAAGTCATATTGACCATGAAAATCACTTAAAGCAGCAACATTAAAACTGCCACTATAGCTTACAACCTTAGTTTCTAAACTAATGGTATTATGAATTTTTGCGGGTAAGTCACATGCGACAACCTGCATAGGAAAGCTAGTTACGGCTATGTTTTGGTGAATTACTTCACCTTGGCATAACCAATATGCTGACAAGCTTTTTTTATTGTTAACAAAAACGTAAGGGCCGTCATTAACTGCCGTCAGTTGAACTTTTTCATGTGTTGTTGTTTTATTATTTGAGTTTTGTTTTTTATCGGCTGCTTTCACAGCACCGCCTGAAATAACAACGGCTATAAACATTAATACAATTTTTCGGAAAAACATAATAAGCCTTGTGTCGACAGATTGAATTGAAAAATATTCACTTCCTTGTGAAGAGGATATCACCACGTCCTTGTGGTTAAAGTCTACTGTTCCAATTTTTCAGGGAACAACCAAAAGATTAAAAATTAATTTCAGCTCCTAAGTAAACAAAACGACCTGTACCAGCATCATAGGCACTACCGTAATTTCCTCGTCCACCTAAGAAAAACTGACCTTTATCATCGAAAACATTGTTAACACCGCCAAATAATCGTACTTCAGCATCCTTGTCCATTTCAATAGTGTAAGACGCTGACAAGTTATGCTTGAAATATGAAGCGTAGTTTTGAAACTTCAAAGCTTCTGGAGCAGCTATACAGCCTGCTGCATCAGGATCTTCGGTAGCACAATTTTCTGTATTAGCCGCTATATCTTCTTGCCATGATTCTTGCTGGCTTTTACTGCGGATCATGGCGCTTTTATAGCTAGTACTCCAACGAATGCGTAAAGAGTCTAAATACCAAGCTATTGACGCTGAGGCCTTATCTTCAAAGGTAAAACCGTAACCAACCCAATCTTCTTTTAAAGCAACGCCATCAATACCGGTTGAGGTATTTGAACTTTCTAACAAATGAGTCCAATCCATTTTAAATGCAAAACGACCAAAATCATTCAAGTCATAAGCATAAGCAACTGCAATATCAACACCACGATTACTCAGCTCGTCAATATTATAACTACGTTGCATTATTTCAATAATTTCACCATCGCTATTACGAGTAACCGCATCACAAAACTCGTTTGGTTGCCCTAAAGTAACGCTACTGGCGTAACATTCTTCCATGATGCGTTGATTAGAATATTCATCAATAGCATCGGTAATAGCGATATCGTAATAATCAACCGCAATGCTAAAACCTTCAAAAAAACTAGGTTTATAAGTAAACCCTAAGGTGACTGTTTCCCCTGTTTCTTCAAATAGATCAGGATTGCCAGCATTAGGTGAGTAATTATTGTCATCGCCTTCAAATACCCCTTCTTCAGCAATAATAGTAGCGATACGTGGATCTAAACGACAGTTATCATGGCCTTTTTCATCCGATGTGGCGGTAGTATCTTTACAAATGTCAGTATAGCTATCAAAGTCGCCCGCAGCTGGCTCGTATAACTCATTAATACTAGGGGCACGTTGAGCAATAGCCCAATTACCACGAATATTTAATCCTTCGGTAATAGACCATAAAAAGCCTAATTTATAGCTTGAAACCAGATCAACGTTTTTAATATCATATTCGGCAAAACGTACTGAAGTTTCTAGCGATAAATGCTTTGCGCCAACAACATCACGTAATAAAGGAAATGATGCTTCAGCAAATATTTCGGCAACATTAATTTCACCTTTAAAACTGGGCACTAGGTTCCAAGTAATACCACCGTATGACAACTCTTCATCGGTAATGGCTTCTTGGCTATCTTGGCGATATTCAGCACCAAAGACTGTTGCCACTGAGCCTGCTGGCATTTCAAATAAATCGCCCGCAATATAACCCATCACGGTAATTTGCTCATTATAAGTATCAAGCGTTGGGTTAGAGCGAATATAATCAGCGGCTTGTGTAGAAATAGAGCCTTCACCAAATAAGTTTAGAGGTGCACAGCCTGCGGCTCTCGCTGCTGCATCATTACACTGTATTGTGCCATCCTCAGCATAGCCCGCATCTAACGCATTTTGTACGCGGAAAATATTAAGTTCATTATTACGGTATTGTTTTTGATGGAATTTTCCGTAACCAACTGAAACATCCCAATCCCATTCACCATCAAACATAACCCCTTGCAAACCTGCCCAACTACGAATGGTAGTACGTTCATTATCGGTAGAAATATTGCCAACCTCAGCAAAACGACGATCCCAGTAAATTCTGTCTCTATATTCGCCCGCAGCTTCACGAATTTCATCGGGAACGTAAGGATTGTCAATGGGAATATAACCGGGTCTAACGCGGCCTGGCTCACCCGTTTCTCTATCAATATAAGTCACGTAAGCGCCTTCATAATCATCTTCTGGCGATTTGTCATTTACCGTATAATTACCACTCCATTGAAGCTGAGAGTAAAACATAATTTCATCAGTAATATCAAAGTCAAGCTTCAGCGCGGCTGAAATACGCTCGCTTGGTACTTTTAACTGAACAAACTCACGAGTATTAATACCATGTTCTTCTTCACTCCAATCTTCGTAAGGCACTGAATTGAGCGTTTGCCCTTCATACCAAAAAACTTTATCAAAGCGGCTTGATTCTAGAAATACACCACCAAAAGTACCATCACTCAAACTACGCCACTCTGATTGGTTGGTGTCACGCATACAAACATAATCACCATTAGCTACTTTCATGGCATTACACATTTTTTCATCATCATATTGATAAGCTGTTTGCACGGCAGCACGGTCACGATCACCGTATTTCAAACCATACTGACGATCATAGTTGCTACTGAAAAACAAATAACCACGATCATCAGCAAAACTAGTTCCATAGTCTAAATCTAAGGTGAATTCTTTTTCTCCTCCTGACGTACTTTCACCACCACGCGCTTTAAAACTGAAGCCCTCTTGCCCTGTTTGAGTTATGATATTGACTACGCCAGACACTGCATCAGCACCATAAGTTGCTGATGCACCGCCAGTGATTATTTCAACTTTTTTTACCATACCCGACGGAATAGTCGACATACTGACATAATTACCACTTTTGGAATTAGAAACCACACGGCGACCATCTATTAACGTTAATGTACGGTTAGTACCTAAATCGCGTAACTGGACTGTCGTAATACCCGTATTAGAAACACTGGATTGACTAGTTGTATTGCTAGTACCATAAGAAAGCGAGGGCATATTATCAACAAGAATTTCTGACATTTCGCCTAAACCAGTATCGCTTATTGTTTCTCGGTCTAAGGTAACTAATGGTGTAACTACAGTAAAACTGTCGCGACGTAACCGAGAGCCGGTCACGGTAATTTTCTCATCTACTTTAACTTTGTTTTTTTCTTCAATAGATGCGGTTTGAGTAGCAGGTTTAACTATTTCATTTTCTGCTGCAAATACTTGGGGTGCAATAATGCTTGTCGCCAAAACGGTATATAAGGCGGTATTAATTGCGATGCTAAGGGGATTCTTATTCATCTTTATCTCTCTTTAATGTTTCAGGAAGTTTTAATGGTTTCTTTTGTTGTTGTTTTTTCTTACGTCCTTTTTTATGAAACATACGCAACAATTACAATCTACGGCAGATAATTTTTATATCGTTTAAACATCTATTTTAATAATATCAATAAATAACAGTTGGTTACATATTTCAACCTATACATATTGAACTGACATTTCATTGATAATAAAAAGAGTTAATGAAAGATGGTTATAGGTTTGTTAGCATAAATATTCTAATTCCCACCAAATTTTTAATAATTTAAACCTTTGATGTCAGCAATGGAAATATCCAAAACCTTTAAACTTGGTCAATGTCAGGTAACACCTGCTGACTTCAGTATTCAATTTGAAGGTAAAGAAAAACAGTCGTTACAGCCAAAATTTATTGAGGTGTTAAGCTATTTAGCTAAACACTACCCTCGTGTGATCCCAAGAGAAGAACTAATAGAAAACATTTGGGGCCCCGATAGTTATGTTGGCGAGAAAAGCCTAACCAATGCTATTTGGCATTTGCGTAAACATTTAGCGGACATAAACGCTACAACGGGAGTTATTGAAACCATTCGTAAAGCGGGTTATCGATTATTAGTAACACCTCAGTGGTTATTGCCTGAACTAACCTTAGAAGATATTTCAACAACGACACAAGCTCATCGTCAAGGGATGAACAAAGCCATTTTTTCTACTATTGCTACCGTTATAGTTGCACTAGTTTTGGTTGTCTTTTATACCGACATATTAATTGATGAGCCCGAAAAAATTAGTCACATTACCAATCATCCGGGCAGTGAATTATTCCCTGCTGCGTCACCTGATGGGCGTTATATTGTTTACAGTCAAATAAGCACTAACAAACCTAATAACCTTTTCATGAAAGATACCTTGCAGCCGCAATTACCTGCTCAGCAACTAACATTTGATACGGCAACCGAAGGACACAGTGTTTGGAGTAATGATGGTCAATACCTTTATTTTTCACGTAAAGATCTAGTTAAAAAACATTGTAAATACATTCAATTAAAAGTCACTAGCCGCCAAGAAAAAGAACTGACCAATTGCCCTCTTAATGGCGGTTATTATTATGTTGACATCTCAAATGATGATAAAACTCTTGCCGTTTATAATTATGTCAAAGGTAATGAAGAGTCAGGCATTTATTTATTGGATTTAACACAAATAGATAAGGAAATTCCATTACCGAGTAAGCGTTTTTCTTGTGTAAATAACTGCGATTACAAAGACCGAGATATGGCTTTCTCACCGGATGGAAAATACCTTGCCGTGAGTCGTCGATATAATCGTTTTAGCGAAAACATTTATTTGGTAAATAGATCTAATCAGGTAACAACACAACTAACTTTTGGGGAAGAAGATATTGTTGGCCTATCATGGCACCCAAGCGGTGAAAAAATAGTTTATGCTGCGGTACGTGCAGGGACTCGTTATGGTTTTGTGTTAAATATCGACGATAAAACAAGCCAAGAACTACAGCTAACAGGTTTTAGCTATCCGAGTTTTGCTAAAAAAACAAAACAACTTTTTTACCAACAACGTATTGAGAATGAAGACATTGCCAGTTTAGAGCTAAACAGCACTATTGCTAGTAGCCCTTTTCCGGTAATACAGTCTAGTTTTAATCATTTTTCTCCTGATTATGATGAAAAGAATGACCGTTTTGCTTACATCTCTAATGTCTCTGGTTTTAATGAATTATGGTTAGCAAAACCCGATGGTAGTGAACGTAAACAGCTAACACAACTAAAGCAAAACATCCGTTTTCCTAAATGGTCACATGACGGCAATAAAATAGCTTTTTTATCCTCATCAGGAAAAAACAAAGGCGAGAGTATTTACATATACTCGCTGATAAATAAAAAGTTAACTTTACTCAACAGCCCATTTTTTCGACATAATCGTCCTAGCTGGAGTTGGCATGATGATAAAATAATTTCCGCCATTTATGGTAAAAAGTTTACCGATATTTTTAGTATTGATATTAAAAATGGCGAGGCTAAACGTTTAACTTTTGATGGCGGGCGTTATGGGGTCATGATTTCGGCAAAAACCATGTTATATAGCAAGTTAAAAAGAGGTTTATGGCAACATGAACTTGATTCTAAAAAAGCACCAGTAGAAGTGGTTGATGGTCAAGATTTTAGAACTCTTTATGCTTGGAGTTATGGCAAAGATGGTGTTTATTTTCATAAAAAATTTAACAATCATCACCAAATTATTTTTTTCGACTTGAACAAGCAAACTAATCAACCTTTAGTGCGCCTTCCCTTGCATTCTTTTTCTAGTTCAAGCTCACTAACCTACATTCACAGCCAAAACAAACTGTTTTATACTCGTTCAAGCTTGCCGCAAGCAGATATTAAAATGGTCGTTAACTCTCCCTTATTAAAATAACCCTCACCTCAGGTTAGTCAGTTTTTCTTGGCAAATCACTAACATCTGCTCATTATATTGACGCATAAAACCAACCACTTTTTTGCGCGCCAAACGCTGCTTCTCAGACGTAAGCACATCGCCTGTAGCTGAATAATATTTTTTACCACAAAGCTTAATAATCGCTTGAACTTTACTGGCTTTAACTCCAGGAACACTCATGCTGCGCCCCGAAGTAACCAGTAAACGGTAATCTTTATTTTGCTTAGCTAATTTTATTGCCTCACTTAAGTTAGCTAAGTAAGTTAAGTTAGCTAAACCCGTTTGTTCTTGTGCAGTTTTCTTTTTTCTCCCTTCATTTGAATTGACATTGTTAGAGCTAGCAACCAAAGTGCAACTCACCGTGAACAATATCAATAACACTGCAATAAAAAGCTTCATCAGTAACAACTCCTTTCCTAATTATTATTTCTTGCCCTTATTACTTTGACAAAAAACACCTGCGCCAAGGTAATAATAAAGCAAAGAACAATAACCAAACCATACTGCCTGAAGATTTGGCCACGGGTGGTGTTGGGGGTGGCTCAGGTGGTGGAATAGGCTCTGGTTTTACTTCAACCGTGATAGTCGCCACAAATTCTGCACTGCTCACACTGCCTTTATTGGCAATAATGCCCACAGACAGCGTACCAGAAAAATCACTGTTTGGCGTAAGCGTCATTCCTGAAGCCGTATAATTATCACCACTTTGAATGGTTAATGAATCAGCAGCTTCGCAGGCATAACTAAACTGAGCACTGGTTAGCTCAATGCTTTCACCTTGGATAAGGGATAAAGTTT
The DNA here is from genome assembly GCA_016765685.1 of Colwellia sp. GTDB lineage: Bacteria > Pseudomonadota > Gammaproteobacteria > Enterobacterales > Alteromonadaceae > Colwellia. The sequence goes on from JAESPR010000114.1 coordinate 45,701, forward strand.
GCTGGCTGGTGATGGTAATATCCGTGGTGCTAAGCGCTTTGTCTATGCTAAAGTTGCCGTCATTAATGGCGAAGAATATATTATTACTACAAAGCAGTTTTATTCTCGCTTGGGTGGTATTAATGTCATCCGCACAAAAGGTGTCTATTGAAATTTCACTGCTGCCACTATTAACAAGGTCACTAGCCAACACAACATCAAAATTTTCGCCGCCATCTTTTGATAACAACACATCAACCGCAGCACAATTAATAGGTGTGGCATCTGTGCTAGCTACTTGCCAGCTAATATTGTTGCTACTGTCAGCCCAGACATCATCTAAAATAGGAGCCGTCAGCGCAAAGGCTTGTGCGGTATCAACAACGGTCAGTTTAACCTCATCAAAATTAACTCCGCCCTCATTATCAAATACCATCAAACGAAAATTTAATTCTCGGTCAGTGGTTGGTAATGACTCACCATCACTAATGGTATTATTGAGCACATCAGATAACTGGGGCAAATAACGATTAGAGTCACTGCTAGGAAGAAAAGCACGAAATAGTGGCCGGCTGCCATCATCAATTTGCTCAGCAAGAGATGAGCTGGCATTACCTAAATCAAATTGCTGCCAACTATAGATTAAGTTAACACTATCAAGATCATTCGCACTACCCGATAATTTAAAAGGCGTTCGCGCCGGAATAGTATAATCTAAGCCCCCATCAACAACCGACGTATTGTTGGTTTCGCCAGTAACAACGCCACAAGTATTGCCCGTACCATTTTGAATATATTCCTTTATTTGATCTATCGAACGACTATGAAAAAAGGCATCAGAATTCAATTGTAAATTTTGTTCCCCGCAAATACCGGCATAAGCCATGATAGTTGAACCACTGCCTACTTCATAAGCTGAATTAGCAACCCGATTACCTAAACAAGCGTCAGCCGTACCGTTAAAAGTATGCTCTGCGCCAAACTGATGACCGATTTCGTGGGCAACATAATCAATATAAAAAGCGTCATTGTTTGGATTCGGATCGCCCGTTACCCCATCACCTTTATAGAGTGAATGGCAAACACCGCCCAGAATAGCCAAACCACCGCCAGCCGTATTGACAATATGACCAATATCGTAATTATTCCTGCCAATAACGCCATCAATAACGGCTGTGTTTATTTCACCATCATCACTGGTATTGGAAAAAGGATCTGAGTCAGCATCGGTATAAACCAACAAATCGTTATTAGCGACCAACTCTAATTTGATCGCTAAGTCACGCTGATAAACCTGATTTATACGATTAACTAAGGTGATGATCTCAGCCATAGCACTGTCAACTGTACCACCGTGAAATTCGGTATATTCAGCTGCGGCAGCAATGGCTAAACGATAGGTTTTAATAGCACTTTCATCTGCATTACTACTGCTTGTTTTATTACTGCTTATTGAATCTGCGTTAGCAACAAAAGGCTGTGCTATTATTTTCGGTTGCTGAAACTTATAATTTAACTCACGTGTTAACAGCTCATCTTGACTCGTATAACGTTTATATTCGCTATTTGAATGTTCAAACATGCTATTAGTTTTTTTAGGCTCTATGAAAATACGCTCACCTTGATAATAAAACATGCCATGAAAACCGTTCGGGGTAATGTCAAAGCGACCGGTATTATTTGGATTATCAAGTGAAACACCAATGAAAGTTCTGATATTAGGGTACTTTTTGGCTAACTCGTCGGCCATGACGCTCACCGGTGTGAGTTTAAAATTAACTAATTTTCCATTGGCTAAAGGCAAGGCAATAACGATAGCTTGTTTATCACTCAGCAAAAGTGGGCGCAATTCACTGATGTTTACCGATAACATGCCCCCATTATCGGTTTGTTGAAATAGTTTGTTAGGCTCTGCCCTTAGCATTTGAGAAAACAAGAGTAATAAACAGCCAAAAATTAATTTATTCCACGAATTCATAACAAGCATCTCTTTTTAAAATCTTAGTTAGTTAAGATTAACGATAAAGCAATAAAAAAACCACTGGCATGCAGTGGTTTTTGTTTCAAAAGTGTAAAATCACCCAAAAATTAGTTAACGGGTAACTCTTTTTTCTCTATATCCACTTCAGCACTGTGCTGTTTGTTCTTTTTACGACTAAAAACACCGCGTAAATCCTCAATAATCATATACAAACTCGGTACAAAGACTAACGTAACAATAGTGGCAAAAAGGACTCCAAATGAAAGTGAAACCGCCATAGGGATAACAATTAAAGCTTGGGCGCTAGTTTCGAAAAAGATAATAGGAGCCAGACCAATAAAGGTCGTCAGTGAGGTCAGTATTATTGCTCTAAAACGTTTAGTTCCGGCATGCATTACTGCATCTTTCAAACGTTCGCCCCGTTTTCTAGCCCTGTTAACATAATCGACCATCACCAGTGAGTCATTGACCACCACCCCTGAAGCCGCCAATATGCCCATAACCGATAAAGCACTTAAGTCCATACCTAAAATGAAGTGACCAAATACTGCACCAATCACGCCAAAAGGTATAACCACCATGATCATCACAGCTTGTGAGTACGATTTTAATGGTATTGCTAACAATGAAAAGATCACCATTAAAGAAATAACAAAGTCTCGTAATTGATCATCAGCGCTGTCCATTTCCTCTTGAATACGACCCGACACCTGACTTTTAACTTGTGGGTATTGTTTTAATAATGCTGGTATAAAGTTATCGCGAATATCTTTGGCCACTTCGAACGGCTCAACTTGCTCAGCATCAACACTAGCCCAAACATTAATAGTGCGATTACCATTTTCACGACGAATACGAGTAACGCCATCGGTTAGCGTAATATCCGCTAGTTCTGATAAAGGTAGCTCAGCACCATTAGGCGCCTGAATCAGCACATCATCAACATGACCAATACTGCTGCGTTGTTCTAGTGGATAACGTACCATTACTTTGATTTCTTCGCTATCTCGTAATATGCGCTGTGCTTCTAAACCATAAAAGCTATAACTTACCTGCGAGGCAATTTCTGCCAATGATAAACCCATGCTATGAGCAAGCGGTTTTAACGCCAATTGCACTTCTTTAGCACTAGTTTGACGCGAATCATTAACATCGCCAATACCTTTGAGTGAATTTAGCTTAATCTTTAATTCATTAGCTACCGCTAATAATTGCGCATCATTTTGGCTTTCTAATCTAAAAGAAATATCGCCATCATCACGACCACCACCAAATAAATTATCATCAATAGAGAGTGATTTAACGCCCGGATAATTAGGAATGGCTTTACGCCATAAGTCCGCTAATTCAAAGGTATTCATCGCTCTTTCTTTTGGAATAACCAATTTAACCATGACCCGACCACTGGTACGACTGCGTAAATCAACTTGCATGTCTGAAATCATTGATGTGCCATATTGCGCTTCAATTTTTTCGTCCACTTGATAAATAATGCGTTCAATATTGAGTAAGGTGTTTAAGGTTGATTTTTCCGAAGCGTCAATATTCATTTCAATACTAATACGTGGAAAGTCATGAGGAATTTGAGGTTGACCAATAAAACGAACAAAACCACCACTAAATAAACCCGCACTGAGCAACATCAAACTGATGAAAAACATCAACACAGCATATCGGTATTCAATACAAACCGCTAAGGCAGGAGCATAAGTATTCTTTATAAAGTTTTTTAGCTTGATATCAATCCAACGACGAACCCTATCAAGAGGGTTTTTCGGGTTGAATTCTTTAATTTTCATTTTAACTAAATGCGCAGGTAAAATAAGTTTAGATTCAATTAACGAAAAAATTAAACACAACACAACGACCGAGCCAATAGCTTTACCAAAAGCCGATGAAGGGCCTTCACCAAATAAAAATGGCAAAAATACCGCAATAGTGGTTAAAACCCCAAAAGTTGCCGGCATAGCGACACGCTTCACCCCTCGAATAACACTGTCTGTACTATGTCCATGTTCTTCAATTTCATCATGAGCACTTTCGCCCATTACAATAGCGTCGTCAACGACAATACCTAGCACTAAAATAAAGGCGAATAAGCTAATGACATTAATAGTGACATTAACAAATTCCATGGGCATGACGAATAACGTACCAAGAAAACACACCGGTAAACCCATCATTACCCAAAAAGCTAAACGTACTCGTAAAAATAACGCTAACATTAAAAAAACCAATATCGCGCCAGTTTGCATGTTGTCTAACATCATGTTTAGACGACCGTCAAGGTAGTAGGTCATATCAACCCACGTTTCTAATTTGACGCCTTGAGGTAAAATATCTGCTTTTTCATCAACATAAGAATTTACCACTTGCGCAACATCGGTAATACTTTGGTTATCTGAGGCGCCAATAAAAATAGTTACTGAATTCTTACCATTAAATTTTGAGTATTGTAAACCTTCCTCAAAACCATCAATGATAGTAGCAACATCACCCAATAAAACTTTGGTGCCGTCTGCTAAAGTGATCACGGGTATTTGTTCAAACTCGTAGCCTCGGTAAGCTTGATTCTCTACCCTTAAGTTAATATAACCGTTTTCAGCGCGAATTTGACCTGCTGACATATTACGTGACGAGTTACGCACAGCATTGGCAACATCGTTAAAGCTTAAGCCAAATTCTCTTAACTTGTCTTTACTCACTTCTACCGAAATTTCATAACCTAAACCGCTATATAATTCAGAAATATTAACATGAGGTAGCTGTTGAATTTCATCATGAATTTTACGCCCTAACTCTTTAAGCTCACCATTAGTTAAGTCGCCATAAAGGCTAATAAACATAACTTCTTGCCGAAATTTCTCTCGTTCAACTTTGACTCGTTCCATGCCATCAGGAAAGCTTGGAATAGCATCAATGGCTGACTTTACTTCTTCAAGCACAATTTGCGGGTCATAATCTAATTCAACTTCAAACCAACCATTAGAAAAGTTACGACTTGAATAAGTAATCACTCGTTTTAGACCTTGCACGGTTTCCAGCGCTTCTTCTATCTTTATAGTGATCCCTTCTTCAACTTCTTGCGGCGCCGCACCGGGGTATGGTGCGTTATAAGAAATCCAATTAATTTTAATTTGCGGAAACATTTGCTTGTTGATGGTTTGCATGGTTAAAAAACCACCCACCAAAATAAATACCATTAACAAATTAGCTGCAATGGAATTACGGGCAAACCAAGCAATGATACCCTTATGAGTGTCAATAGTGGTATCAATGCTTTCATCCACTTTGGCGGAGTTATTCGCTACAGAGGTATTTTCTGCTGAGGTATTACTTTCAGAAAGAGAGCTCATCTTTATTCGCCCTCACTGTCTGTACTAGCCACTTGAGTATCACTATTTTCATTTAAGCTTTCATCTAACATTTCTGTATCTTGTTCTTTTTCTATATCACTCACTAACGCTAATTTCATCCCCTCTACTGGGTAATCTAAAGCAGAAACAATTAACTGATCGCCATCAAGCAAACCATGGGCAACAATTACATCAGCGCCTTGTCGGCGAACAATATCAATAGCAGCATAGTGAAGCTTCGACTCGTCATCTAAAATAGCTACTCTATCATCGACCACTAAATAACGAGGAATAATACTAGCATTGGCAATTTCAATGCCGATAATTTTAGCCTGAACATAAGAGCCAAAACGCAGCGGTAAGTCACTGGCTGTTTTATTACTATTTAAGTGGTATGGGTCTTTAATTTCAGCGACCAAATAACTCATGCGGCTATTATTATCAACAACGCCTTCATCACGAGCAATATCCGCTAACCACTTAATATCTTTACCTGCATAGGTGGTAACAAGTTTCACCTTAGCACCTTGGCCTTGAGCCGTTAAAAATTGCAATTGATTATCGGCAACGGGTAAGCGTACTTCTGCGATAGCGGTGCCTAGCAATTTACCGAGATTACTGCCAACACTAACAAAAGAGCCTAAACCGATAACACGCTCTGCTATCATGGCATCATAAGGCGCTTTTACTTCAGTTCGCTGTAGATTACGTTCAGCTCGTAAAACGGATGCTTGCGCTGATTTAACGCGTGCTAATTCTTGCGCTAGTTGAGGTTTACGTAAACTTAACTCAGTAGGCGAGGTATCTGTTATTAGCTTCCATTCGCGCTGCGCCACTTTACCTTGTGCCAGTTCTGTTTCTAACGCCGCCCGCGCTGTAGCCATATTAGCTTGCGCCTCGATTAAGGCCGCTTGATAGTCGTTAGGATCAATACGCGCTAATAGCTGACCTTTTTTAACCAAACCACCACGCACAAAGGTATCGCTTAATTCAACAATTTCACCTTGTACTTGCGCAACAATAGTGGTTTCATATTTAGGTGTCACTACACCATAAGAGCTTACTTCAAGTATCATTGGCGTGACGGTAATGTTTTCAACCGCAACGATTGGGGTGTTATCCACCTCAGGTTTTTCTTCAGGTGGTTTTTTCATGCTAGAAAAACCAATAAGTGCAACAATGCCAACGGCTAATATGGCGATGGGTAGTATAATTTGTTTTTTACGAGCCACGGTTTTATCCCTTTTACAAATCTAAATTTATGTTCTAAAGCAGATAATTAAAAATAACTATCTGATGATATGGTGCAGATCATAACGAATTAGTCGTCACTAACTACCACAAAGTTGTAACTGTCTATTACAAAATATGCGCCTAAATGACAAAAACTCGTAAAATAAAACAAAACAGCACAAATAACACTTAAAAATCAACCACTTCAAACCAGTCCAATATTAACTGTTTTTTACTAAAAAATAATTTAAACTAAATTTCATGATAAATAGTTGGTTTATTTCACCATTATTTATAGATTTGAAAAAAATTCTAAACAAAATAACCAAATAGTTGGAGTACTAATGTTCAATAAAATTAATGCTTTTTTCAATGCGTTAGTTGCGCAAGAAAATGATCAAGATAACCAGCAGTTACCAATAGAAATAGCCTGTGCAGTATTGCTTTGTGAAGTGATGCGTGCTGACAGTATTTTTACTGAAAAAGAACAAAATGCACTTGAGATTATATTAACAAAACACTTCAATTTAACAGTGCCTGAGGTTACAAGCGTCCTTGAACAAGCATTTGAATTAAGTGAGAACGCTAGTGATTTTTATCAATTCACCTCAACCTTAAATCAGCACTATTCATTAGATCAGCGCATTAAAATAGTGACCTTATTATGGCAAGTCGCGTACGCCGATGGTGAACTAGCTAGTATTGAAGAACACATTATTAGAAAAATTGCTGATTTACTTCATTTAAGACATGGTGAATACATTGCCACAAAAATTGCTGCTGAACAGCTCGCCAAGAGAATGTAATGATCACAAAATAATTGATTAATGCTTAATAAGATGGGTTATTATAGCTATCAATATATTCCCACCTTCAACTGGCATTTTCCATGGCACACTCAAGTGAACAATCAACCGCTTCCTCTAACGCTGAAATAGGTAAATACAATACTCTGAGCATTATTGCCGTAACGGATAACGGCGCTTATCTTGATGCTGGCGATTTGGGTGAAATTTTATTGCCAAATCGTTATTTACCAAAAGACTGTAAAATAGGGAGTGACCTTAACGTATTTCTTTATTCTGACTCCGCTGACAGGCTTGTGGCAACCACTGAAAAATCATTCGGTCAAGTGGGTGAATTTGTTTCATTGAAAGTTGTGCAAGTAAATAAAATGGGCGCTTTTTTAGACTGGGGTTTACCTAAAGATTTACTGGTTCCGTACAATCAACAACATACAGCAATGGAAGAAGGCAAGTATTACCTAGTACGTATTTATCTTGATCAACACACTGACCGTATTGCTGCATCGAGCAAACTAGATAAGTTCATTGATATTTGGCCTGCTGAGTATCAACAAGGTGACAAAGTAAAATTGATTATTGGCGGAAAAACCGATTTAGGCTTTAAAGCCATCGTAAACGATTTGCATTGGGGGTTACTGTACGATAATGAAATTTTTCAACCATTACGCATAGGTAGAAAAATTGATGGTTACATCAAACAAGTACGTGAAGATGGTCGCTTAGATTTGTTGTTAACCCGTGGCAGTAAAAATAAAGTCAATGATTTTGCTGATAAGTTGCTAGAACATTTAGCAAAAAACAATGGTTTTAGCCCGCTGCATGATAAAAGTGCGCCGGAGTTAATTCAAAGAACCTTAGGAGTTAGTAAAAAAACCTTCAAAGCAACGGTTGGTAATTTATTGAAAAATGGCAAGTTAACGATAGAAAAAGATGGCATAAGATTGAAGTAGCCAGTCCTTGGGCTATCGCATACCCCCTGTAATATAGGCATCCTACGGTCTGTTTTGCATTATTTCCTATTGCTTTGGTAATTTGATAATAAATGTTGCACCTTTGCCTATTTGACTGGTCAATTTTAATGTGCCAGATAACTGCATATTAATCATATTAAACGCGATACTGAGCCCTAAACCAGCCGCGCCACTTTCTCTAGATGTAGTATAAAAAGGAGAAAATATTTTATCGTGAATTAACGTATCAATACCAACTCCGTTGTCCTGACACTCAATTGTCAGTCCCTCATTACCTTGATAATACCTGAGGGTGATTTTTCCTTGCCTATGCTGTGTAAACCCGTGTTGTATCGCGTTGTTGATGATAATAAGAATAACTTGAGATAAAATACTTGGTACAGTATCAAGTAATATTGACTGCGAATTTTCTAAACATATAGATATACCATAGCTTTTAGCTTCGGCTTGTACAGAGCTTATTACCTGATCCAACAAATGGTGAATGTCTATTTGAGTAATATTTGTGTTTTCTTCATTTGCTGCAACACGTTTAAATTGTTGAATAAGTTCAGCTGTTTTGGATAAATTAGGCTTGATCAGCGTTAAGCTTTCAGTGCTAGTTTTAATAAATTTTTCTAATGAATTTCGCTTCAATTCATTTTTTTCAACCGTCTGCTTAAGTTCACACAACTTATCATCTAATACTGAAATTCCAGTAATTGCAATACCTAATGGAGTATTCATCTCGTGGGCAACACCTGCAACAAGCTGCCCTAAAAAAGCCATTTTTTCTTGCATAATGAGCTTTTCTTGTGATCTAGCGTTTTCTACCGCAATTGCCGCATAAGAAGCCAAAGTCTCTAATATGATAACATCACTTTTACTATAGCTATTAGCTACAAAACCTTGCATGCCAATCACCCCAATAACTTGTTGTCGTATAGTCATGGGGACATAAACCATCGAGAGTGCCCTTTTTGCCATAGAGCCATCACTAAGCTTTTGTGGCCTGTCATCACGATTTTTATGGTATTTACTGTATTCTTGGTTGTAGTCATTAATTAATATACAACGTTTATTTAACACACAAAAAACGGCTAGTTGTTCAGGTTGATCTAGTGCTCTAGTATAACGATTAAACCTGATATTTTGCTCTATGGCATATTCAAATTCTATTATGTTTTGTTGCTTATTAACTAACCCGATACCAAACGTGTCTACGGTAACAATTTGTTGAATATGACGGTAAATCTCTTGAAATACATCATCAAGAGTTAACTGAGTGGTAAATTCTCTGCCGATAGAATTAATCGCTTCAATCTCTTGAGACTTCTGAGAAACTAACACTTCTAATTGGCGCGCTTTTTCTTTTAAAAAATGAATGCGCCAACGGAATGTTAAAGTCAAAACTAAAATAACAACCGCCACAAAAGCTAATTTAAACCAAAGAGTTTGCCAGAGTGCAGGGGTAACGGTTACAGAAATATTCAAAGGAATGACTTCTCCTTGGTTAAAGGCATATTTACCTTTAATTTGAAGGGTATAATTCCCCGGTGATAAATTGGTGTATTTGATCCAGCGGCTATTGGCATCGAGTTTAAGCCAACGAGAATTTTGACCATGTAAACGATATTGATAAGTGATGGTTGAACTATCATTTAAGTCAAGCGCGGCAATTTGGATACTAAAAGATCGAGATAACTTTCCTAAGGCTAATTGATTATTAGTAGGCAGGGTTTGGTTTTCTCCATTGAGTTTATACTTTCGGATAACTATTTTACTGCTTGGCAATGTCGGTTCAAAATTATCAGGTTCAATAATCAGTACGCCTTTTGTGCCACCAAATAACATCGTTCCAGAAGGCAACTGAGTATATGCACCTAACCATATTGTGCCAATATCAACCCCCTCACTTTTACTTATTCGATTAAATAATCTCTTATCAAAATCGACAAATGTAGATGCGCTCCATAATCTGTCCTGATTATCAAGTAGCATGTTAGCGCCAGGGCGTCGTTTGCCAAAATCAAATTGAGACGATAGCTCAGTAAACACTGGTTGTATTTCATTAATGTTAGTTACCAGAAAGAACCCTTTACTAGTGACGACATATAACCCTTCATTATGATTAATAACCCCTCTAACCAAGTCATCTTTAATTGTGCTTGTATGACTAGAAAATTCCTCTAAATAAGTTGAATTTGTTTTACGTCTAAATAGTCCTGCATTAGTGGCAGCCCATAAGTTACCGTGTTTATCTTCAATTAAGCTATAAACACTGTTAGCAAGTGCTGCCCCTGTCTTAGAACGAATGAATTGACAACGATTCAAGTTAGGATGCAAAACACACACGCCTTTTGTTGTTCCAATAATTCGTTCGCCACTTTTCATTAATAATAACGTTTTTATGGACGTTTTTGTAAGCTCTGGCACTTTAAAATCAATTGCCTGTCTCGTCGCTACATCAATACGATATAATCCTTGAGTATGACTTCCCGCCCAAACAATTCCCTGTTTATCTTCCATCAAAGAAATGATATCTACTACCTTGTCATTTGCTTGAGTAAATTCAATAGTGGTCAAACGACCAGACGTAGGGCTGAATATATCGAGGCCATTTCCAATGCGACCAAATAGCCAATAATTGTTTTTTAATACCAGAATACTACGAATATTTCCGTAACTTAAGGTATTTTCATCTAACAATGAATAACGAATGGTCGCAAAATTATTAATACTGCCAAGTTGTAACAGTTGTAATCCTCCTCCCCAAGTGCCTACCCAAAGGTTTTGATTTTCATCCAGAATAAGCTTCCCTATGTCATTAGAGGCTAGGCTTGACAACACTGATGGGTCGTGAACAAATTTTCGCATTAATGACTGTGTTTTACCGTCAAACATCCAAAGCCCTGAGCCATAAGTTGCGCCCCAGACAATACCCTTATCATCTTGAACTATACTCATAAAATAAGCGTGATTACCTTGAACACTGATACCTTTTGGGGCGCGTACTTTGCCATGCCCTTGCCAAAGCCAAAGTCCATTTCTAGTGCCAAGCCAATACATGCCATTGCTATCTTTGAATAGATCGCGAATATCCAATTTAGCTAATTCAGGAATGATGGTAACCTTATTATTCTTAATTTGTAAAAGGCCAAATGAACCGCCTGCCCAAATAACACCTTCTGAAGGCTCCATAAAGCTATAAGCAACTCCGTGCGTTTTGCTCGGAAATTTGTAAAGACGAATGAGCTTGCCGCTTGATGTTAAGTGATCAATCCCCTGTTCATGACTTACCCAAATTGTTTGATCTTTACTGATAAAAACAGAGCGCGGTCTATTGCTAGTAATTGAGCTTGATTTATCAGTAGGGGCAAATCGTTGAACCTCACGGGTAACAGGGTCGAAACTAGCCAAACCATTGGATCGTGTAGTAAGCCAAAGAACCCCGTTATTTTGCTGTGCAATACCGTAAATGTTGTTTCCCGGTAGACTATTGATATCATCAGGGTTGTAAGTATGCTTTTGATATTGATAACCATCATATTCTACCAAACCATTTTGAGTCGTTAACCATAAAAGGCCATTATTACCCTGTAACCCATTTGTGACAACGCCATTGCTAATTTTCCCTTGACCACTAAGCGTTTTAAAATAAGGCTGCGAAAAAGGAAATTGCAAAAGAGGTGATGAAGAAGCAGGCGTAGGTGACGCCATGCCTCTTGGAGAAAATATAAGTATTACGAGCAAAAAAAGCACATTGATATTGATATTGATATTATTATTATTAAAAATAGCTGAGAAATTTATTTTCATTGCTTTTGTTTTAGCGGGCAATATCATAACAATACCAACAAGAGATAGTTAAGTATTAGTATAGTTGTAGTTGCTAATTAAGACAGAATAGGAACACGTATTTGTTAAAAATGATATTAAGACAAAAACACCTAAAAACTACCGCGAAGTCCAACACTGAAATTTCTACCCGGTAATGGTGTTACCTCTTTTAAAAAGGAGGAATGCACCTTAGCCACCTCATCGGTTAAATTATTCGCCTTTATATACAACACTATATCATTACCAAAGTAATCACCTACGCTATCAAGGTGAAAATTCATCTTCATATCAATTAGGGTATAACCCTGTGTTGGCGATTCTAACGGGGCAATGTCGTTTTGGGTAAAATAATGATTAACGCTAAACTCACCATCAAAATCATTACCTTGATAATTAAACAACGCGCCCAATCGCATGGGTGGAATACGCGGTAAACTGAAGTTGTTGGCTGCTTCGTTATTCGTTAACTGCGCTTTAATATAATCACCAAATAATGTTGCTTTTAACGGACTAGAAATTTGATAGATTAATTCAGCTTCAAGGCCAACCATGTCAACATCATTTTGTTGATAGATAAAAATAGGCAAGCCTGCATCGTACTCATCTACAGAGTCTTTAAATACCAAACCCGTGTCTTGTTGATAATAATAATCTTTTATTTGATTGTAAAAAGCACTCACCACAAAACCAAAGTCACCGGTAAATTTTCGCCACGTTAAATCAAAGCTATACGCAGTTTCAACATTTACCGCTTGCGATGACAACTTAGTCTCAACGTTACCTGCCAATTTTTCTACCTCAAACAAAGCACCAATTTCAAAGGTGTTAGTGCCAATATGAGGGCCAAAGGAAAAAAGCTCAGCCGCCGAGGGCGCTCGCTGAGACAAAGCCAGCGATAAACCTACGTTATAACCTGCTTGATAATCCCAAACTAAACCTGAAGAAAGGCTTACAGGAATAAATTTTTCTTGCTTAAAAGAGCGCCTGTTGTCGGTCTGTTGATTATTTTGTCCTTGCTCAGCAGAGCCAATCAAGCTAGCTTTAGCATCACCCTCAGCATCAATAGTGGTTTGCTCAAGGCGAACTCCTAATTGCCATAACACCTCGCCAAAGTGTTGCTCTTCTAACCAAGCTCCGGCAATACTGTGTGTTTTAGCGGGTGGCGTAAATGCCTCAATACCTGCGGCTTTAAAATCAGAGCTTTTATAATGAAGCGTCCAAGCACCTTGCCAGCCTTTATATTCTTGATGAAATAAGTCGGCTTTCATCTCAATACTTTTATTGGTAAACGTGGTACCAATCATACCTTCTTCAATTTCTTGATGTTGATAGTCGGTATAGGCCGACTTTAGTGCTAGTTGTTTGATAAAACTTTTTTCAAAATTAATTTTACTTAATAATTGCAACCTATTTTGCTGCATTTTAGCGTGAGTGCCTTCTTCAATTTCTTGATATTCTGCAGGCTGAACATGCGTTTCATCCTCATGACTAGCATGGCTGGGAATACCATAATCACGGCTCATGGTGCCATAAGAAAAGCCAATAAAACCTTGCTCAAATAAATAACTAGAGCCGAGTGTAAAACCGCTAGATTTTGAAGCACTGTTCACTAAACGGCTACTATACTCATCGTCCTCATGCACTTCTTCCTCAACCCCTGCTTCATACTCTTCTACCGGATCATAAGATTTAGGTAACTTATAGTCCCCTGCATCACGCCAAAAACCATCAAGGTATACAGCAAAGTTTTCACTGCCTATTGGCAATCCTTTTTGTAAAGAGAATGATCCCTGACTTTCATTTGCAACATCGTTATATTGTAACAACCATTCAAATAAGGTATCACTGGATGTTGGTACGCGGTTATCAACAACGTTTACCACGCCACCAATAGCGCCGCTGCCATAAAACAACGTAGCAGGGCCGCGCAATACTTCTATTTGTCTGGCGGTGCTGGTTTCTACCGCAACAACATGGTCTGCGCCAACACGAGAGACATCACCGGCATCCAAGCCATTTTGGGTGATTAATACTCTAGGGCCATCTAAACCACGTATTATCGGGCTACTTGCTACCCCACCATAAAAACTGGCATGTACACCCACTTCATTTTTTAAAGTTTCAC
>JAESPR010000049.1 GCA_016765685.1 Colwellia sp.
AAGTGGTTGCACTAATTGGCCGCATTTTATCATCCAATTCGCCATGCTCGTGGTATCAAGCTCAATCCCTAAACGCTTAAATATGGTCTTGCTTTGCCGGTAAAGCGGTAAGCCATCACAATATTTATGAGTCACTATTTGTGATACAACGCCATTTTAGGCACGCTGCCGTTTTTACAACGTCCTAATGTTGGCAGCACTTCATTAATGGCTTCACCCAATTCATTCGGCTGAGTTTTACGGTAAGTATTTTTATCACGTCGGGTTTTATTATCCAGTGTGGTTATTCCATGTTTTTTAAAGCGATACAACCACGTGCTAATTGTTCGCCAAGTAAACTGGTAATGAAGCTGCGTGCACGTATCGGTAAAGGTACGTGTTGCCACACTCTGTATTCTCTCTCTAGTGCTATTGCCGGGGGCATAATCAACGGCACTTAATACCTGAAGCCTGATTTCAAGGGGTGGGATTTTGTTGGTGTTACTCATACTATTCTCCTTGGTTAAAAACACTCAAAGAATAATCAATGACGATAAGCACTAACACTGACGAGCGCTGTGGTGGATTAATTGTTTGTGTTTGTTTGGTCGCTTGTGAATAGGCATGACAAACAGACTGCCCGATAAGTAACAGCGAAATAAACACAAACAGCACCGCATTTGAGTATCGACGTTTAGGCAGCTTACGAGAAATATCAAGTTGATAAGTACGGCCACACCCTTGATGTCCATAACGATTACAACAAACAATGCGTTTACCTACCGCTTCTCTACGGACTATTGAATGTTGTTTATAGATAAAGCCATGAGAAATAAAATGTTCATGCTTAGAGCAATATTCACATTGCAGTGACGGTGTAGATTTTAATGTTGAAGTGAACTGTTCAATGGCGTTTAAATCTTTGAAAAATTTTTGCATTCAGGGATTAAACAAAATAACAAAAATGAGGGCAAGATAAATTTTATTAACGTTTAAGTAAAATTTACTTTATCGAATTCATGTTATAACAAGCTATTACTAATTTGATGAGAGTTTGAGTGGATATTACCTGTTCGGTTTACTGGATGTTGGGAAGTTACAACACCATTACGTATAACGAAATAGATTTACTTGGCCGAGTCATCAGTCGTACTGCTGATGATAATAGTGCAACCTTTTTATGGGATACCTTAAAACATGGTCTATTAACCCAACATTCCAATGACAATGTTACCAAAATCTTTACCTTCGACAGTAATGCGCGAGTAGCAACAACCACTATTTTAGTCGACTCAAAAAGTTATATCACCACCAATAGCTATGATGGTAACTATGGTCGTTTGAAATCGATGGAATACCCCAATGCTTTAACTGTGGGTTATAAATACAATAGCAATGGTTATTTAAGTGAAGAATTTAATGCACAAAGTGATTATAACTACCGAACCATCACCGAGTTAAATAGTTTTGGTAATATAACGCAAGCAACATTGGGTGATAGTGCTGCGGATATAAACCTTACCAATAATTACCATGACGTAAGTGGTCAAATGCTCTCAAGCTCTGCGATGGGAAATTATCTTGGCGCACGCAATACCATTCATAGTTTAGGTTATGACAGCTACGACAGTTATGGCAACTTAACTACCGCCAGTAATGGTGCAATTAATGGTGATAACATCATGATTGCAAGTGAAGTATTCACTTATGATAGCTTGCACCGCTTAAACACAGCTCAAGTTACCGCTGGAGGTACTAGTGCAACGATTAACTATGGTTATGATGCGGTGGGTAACTTCACTCATAAATCAGATTACTCCGCCAACAATAACAGTGCTTATAGCTATGTTTCGAGCACCAATAAGCTCAATCAGGTTACTTTAAAAAACAACGCTATAGTTACCTTTGGTTATGATGATAAAGGTAACCAAACCAAACGTAATAATGTAACTGAGTTAACATACAACAGTTTTAATAAGCCGTTAACCATTAATAAAAATGCTGCCAGCCTAACGTTTAACTATGGCGCTGATTTAATGCGCTATAAACAACAGCGTACTGTGGGTGGTAAAACAATCACCACGCATTATATTGACAAACATTATGAAGTTGAGATAAAAGGCGCAAATACTACCACTAAAGCCTATATCAGTGATGTTGCTATTATTAGTGACGGTGACCAAGTGGGTGATAAGTCCATACGCTTTACCTTAAGAGACCGTTTAGGGAGCGCCACCACCTTTGCCGACCACAACGGTAATGGCACCAGTTATCGCTACTTTGACCCCTTTGGTAAACCCCGCATTGGTGATAGAAGCTTATTGTCGTCATTAGGATTAAACCCAAGGTTAGTTGATAACCCACTTGATATAGATATGGCAACACGCAAGGGCTTTACCGATCACGAACATTTAGATGAAGTTGAGTTGATTCACATGAACGGTCGGGTGTATGATTACAACGTTGGCCGATTCATGAGTGTTGATCCCTTTATTCAGGAGCCTGGTAATAGCCAATCGATTAATCCTTACTCGTATATTATGAATAATCCTTTAAGTGGTACTGATCCGACGGGTTATGTTTCTGAGAAAGATGCGGCAGCACCGACCCAAACGGTTACAGGGAGTAGACTTAGACGAGACATAAAAGAATCAGATACTCAGGGTGGTCAGATTACTGGTGTAGGTGGTACGGTTAAATTCTCTGGTACGTTTTCTGGAGGAAGTAATGGTGCTGATTCAAATTCAGGGGGAGCACCTAAAGGGACTGTTGAAACAACAGATATTAAACCCAATCTGACAACACCCACTTCTAAAGACGAGAAAAATTTAGTAGGTTCATCTGTTATCACAATTACAAATAGAGATGGTTCCACAACCATAAAAAAGATAAATGATTATGGTGCCGACCATGATATGGAAGTTGAAGCCACAATTAACCTGAGGAAAGGGGTTTATCTTAAAAGTGATGAATTTAGAGATAAGTTACTTGCTTTAAGTAAAAAGTTTTCAGGCGCAGGAGTCGATGTGATAAGTGGTTATCGTACTCAAGCACAACAAGATGAGCTTAGAAAGTCTAATCCTGACGCAGCAAAAATAAGCCCCCATACTATTACAGAAGCAGCTGACATTAAGATCCCCGGTTATTCTCGACAGGATGTTTGGAAAGGCGCTTACGACCTCAATTTATTTAGACGTGTAAATTTATACAATAATCCTGTTAGGGGGATACACGTTGATATGAAAGGAAAAGAAAGACTTTTCCAGAAACAATGGTATAGAAAAACGAGAGCTGACTATGATTAGATTATTTGTTTTAACATTAATTATCCTAAATACCATGTCATGTAAGGTTGAGGCGATAGAGCTTAATAGAAATGGCTTTGGTAATTTAGTAATAGGCTTGAAGCAAGAAAATGTGCTGAAGGAACTTGTTCAAAAAGTGGAGAAAAAAACCATTTATGGAGAAGAAAATTTCATTGAGTATCATGTCGTTTATAAAGGAAATAATCTAGCATTAAGGTTTGATAATAATGAGCTTTATTATATTGAGCTTAAAGATTCATCTTTAAAGACAGATATAAATATTGGAATAAATGACTCGCTTGCATTGCTAATAAAAAAATGTAGTAATTTAGGTATAACTAGTGGCCATGCTGAAGGAGGCTACTTTACTGGAAACTGCAATGATGTGATGTATTTTTTCTCACTAGAAAACATTAATAGCAAAGAATTAGATTCAGGTAAAATCGAAAGTAACAAAGAGAATAAGGTGCGGATTAATAGAATTTATATAATCCGTATCTAACAAATAACCGCGGTACGTTGGGTTAAATTGTAGCCGACCAAATTAGCATCGTACATTTTGCCAAATTGTTCATCGAACGATTTGGCAACATTCGAGCTAGTTTCCCAAATTCCTGCCATACGATATTGGCGGTTTGCCAAATTTAAATCATAATTTTTACCAAACTTCATCATAAAATTTCCCTAAATCCTGTCATAACGTTGATGCACACGGTTTTTTAGTGATCATTTTTATCACCTATATTTTTCTTTTATTGTCATTTTTTCAAAAAAATACGATCGTTTTGGTCACCATAAATTTTATTGTGTAGCCGACCAAATTAGCATCGTACATTTTGCCAAATTATTCATCGAACGATTTGGCAACATTCGGGCTATTTTCCCAAATTCTTGTCATACGATATTGGCGGCTTGCCAAATTTTAATCATAACTTTTACCAAACTTCATCATAAGATTTCCCTAAATCCCGTCATAACGTTGATGCACACGGTTTTTTAGTGATCATTTTTATCACCTATATTTTTCTTTTATTGTCATCTTTTCAAAAAAGGTTGATCGTTTTGGTCACCATAAATTTTATTGCCTAAACCAAATCAGGGGCTTTTTAGCCCCTGATTTGGTTATGATCTTGCTGAGCTTTTAAATGATATTATTCATTTTACCCTCCAAATATCTACTCTGACCATCCGTTATAACCGTATTGGCTCGATGATTTTCTTGTATCTCCTCACCATAATTGGCAACTAATACTGTTTTCAGCTCATCAATAAAACTTATGATGGTTTGTGCTTCTTCAACATCAATATGCAGCGTTAATGTTATGATTTTCATGACTTCACCTGTTGTTTAAGTAATTCATCATGGGAGCGCCAATGAGACTGCATTAATACTTGGTTCACATGCGTAATGGTCACTATTTTCTTCGCTTCTCGGCAGGCTTCGATAAGGCTGGCATAACAAAGGTTGCGACATAATCTAAGGTTGCCATCAACAGAACGTATGATGACTTCAACCGCGCCCACATCAAAGGTATTGATGCCCATTTTTACCGCTTCTAATTCTTTAACGATATAACGCTCTAGGTCATTATTATTAAGCGGTTTAATGGTTTGTGAAAAGGTAATACGCGAGCGAATATCTTGATTAACATTCAGCGTAAGATAGTGCAATAAGTCTGGCTCACCAAATAATACAAGGTTGTGCTTTTTAGGGAAACGTTCAAACAGTAGCCGTAATTTACGCAAGACTTCCATGGTTAATAAATGGGCATCATCAATGAGGATGTATAAGATTTTACGTTGCTGAACATGTTTAAAGGCGCTGTTAATCAGCTCCTGTTCAATATCTTTGGTGGGCACATCTAACCTAAATGATAGGGCTAATTGTTTGAGAATTGTCAGGCAGGTGTGCATAGTGCGTGAGAAAGAAATCACGGTGGTATCACGCTCATTTGCCCAGCTTTCAATGTGCTCACGCAGTACGCTTTTACCGACACCTGGCTCACCAATAATCACCGAAAAGCCACCTTGTCCTGCATGAATTTTGATAATATCAATAATGTGTTTTTGTTGCGACATAGGTTTTAAATCTTGTCGGTTAAACGGCTCTTTAGTGGTTCTCTATTCATCTTACCCACAAGACGAACAGAGCCATTATGCCAATCGATATGATCTAGCTTCATATCAACAATATCTCCTGCTCGCAATCCGATACGCGACAACAACAAAATAATTGCGCGGTCACGTAATCCTTTTGGAGTTTGTATATCACAAGAATTTATAACTTGTTCAATTTCCTCTGCAACAATATATTTAGGTATTGAGGAAAGTGACCAATTAGCCACAGTAGGCACAGCTCTGTCTAAATCTGGCAAACACTGGTTTTTAACAGTTAAGAATCGTAAATAACTTCGCAACGCTGTTGTTAAACTTTTAAGTCTTACTAGAGAATACTGTTTAGAAAGCTGCAATATGGTTTGTTTTATGATCTTCGCATCATAATTTTTGGGCTCTTGCCCCAATAAGGGCAAGATAACATTGATAGAATCAGAATAATGTTTAACCGTTATTGATGATAACCCACGCTGCTGCAAAAACTCTTGAAAATTAGCGTTTGGTACCAATAATAACTCCTTTGATATCTCACGAAAATTAGCTATCACACCATGTTTGAAAAGAAAGTTATTGAATTTGTGAACCCGAGTTATATATTTCTTTGACAGTAACGTTTTTCTTCTACCGCCAGGACAATGACAACGATGTTTAGCAAACTGCTCCTCAATTTTTACATCAATATCCTTTATTGAAACTTTATTCACCGTTAGCCATGTACCAAAATGCGAGATGGAGTCGATGTAACCTCTAATAGATAAGTTCGTATAACCTTGCTCTGATAGCTGTTGAGCGTAGATTAAAATATAAGGCTCTAACTCACCTGGCAGAAGAAAATTACCCGGTTTATTTATATATTGTGTGATTTTATTCATTGCTGCTGGCTCCCAAGATGTTTCGGGACATTAGACAATGTGAGGTGTAATTATGTGCTCTAATTATTCAACTGAAGTGCCATATACTGCAGTTCTTCGGTGGTTACTGCACATAACTGATTACTCCACATAATTTCTAAAGTCAACAGGCTCTCGGTGTAAATAAACGGCTGTAGGGTGAATAAACATTTTCATGCCAGTTGCCCGACTAAGTTGGCCAACCAGTGCGATGAAGTTTTCCCCTCAAGTGTCATGTTTACTTTTCCGATATTGAGGGTGATGACATGCAGTGCTGGAACATCTGTGTCAGGCTCTATGAGCTGAACTTGCGAAAAGGGTGATGGTTCAAGCGCCTTGAAGCCCTTGTTTGCTATTGCTTTGTGTTTATAAAAAGAGGAAGTTGAGATACGTTGTTCAAGACAAAAATCTTTAATTGATAAGCCACTGCTGTTGGGTTTGTCGCATGGTGATCTCCTTAAAAAGTTAAAGTGATCATACGCAAAGTTTGTTTTCTAAGGAATAAGGCGGTTGGTTAGGAGCTTACTTAGCAACAAAGTTTTTAGTAGGTAAATAGGCTTTAGTAGATGGGTTATAAGTAAGGTTGTTCGGATAGCTAGCACGGTACTCTTTGAGGATATTACTGGCTGAGGTTCGAGTAATATTAAATTTAACCATCAAATGGCTAGCGTTTATTTGTCCTTCTCACCAAGCGAGTTGTTCAATAAAATCAAATCGTAATTTGGTTGCTTTTGTCATTACATCCTTGTTACTACTCAAATATAAATAAAACATGATTTATTTATAAAAACAATTGATTTTTATCATGAAATTTTATTTATGAAAATAAAACCCTATGAAAATTTAGGGTTTTATTTTGTACATACCATCAAAAACATGAATAAAAAAACTATAAAGCTCTAAAAATTTGCTCTACGGTTTCTTTGGCATCACCAAATAACATTTGCGTGTTATCTTTGAAGAATAATGGGTTTTGCACGCCCGCATAACCTGTGTTCATTGAGCGCTTAAATACTATTACTTCTTTCGCATTCCATACTTCCAACACCGGCATTCCGGCAATAGGGCTGTTCGGGTCGTCATTAGCTGAAGGATTTACGGTATCATTTGCGCCAATCACTAAAACCACATCGGTTTTAGAAAAATCATCATTGATGTCATCCATACCTAACACAATATCATAAGGCACCTTAGCTTCCGCTAAAAGTACATTCATATGACCAGGTAAACGCCCGGCAACAGGGTGAATAGCAAAGCGCACTTTAATACCTTTATTGATTAGTTGTTGGGTCATTTCATACACCGGATATTGCGCTTGCGCTACTGCCATGCCGTAACCCGGCGCTATTACCACCGATTTTGCACTGCGTAATAAATCAGCAACCGCATCCGATTGTACTTCTCTGTGTTCGCCGTAATCCTTGTCTTCATCAATAATAACTGTGGTGCCAAAGCCGCCGGCAATAACACTGATAAATGAGCGGTTCATGGCTTTACACATGATGTACGACAAAATAGCGCCTGATGAACCAACTAACGCACCTGTAATAATCAGCAAATCATTACTAAGCATAAAACCTGCCGAAGCAGCGGCCCAGCCAGAATAAGAGTTAAGCATTGAAACCACTACCGGCATGTCTGCACCACCAATAGAAGCAACAAGATGCCAGCCAAAAGCTAACGCGATTGCCGTCATTAAGAATAATGGCAAATTGGAACCACCATTTTGCACAAAAATAACCATTAAAATAAAAGAAATTACGCCCGCCGCTAAATTCATTTTATGACGATGCGGTAACATTAAAGCTGTAGAGCTGATAATACCGCGCAATTTACCAAAGGCGATGATTGAACCAGTAAAAGTGACGGCACCAATAAATACCCCTAAGAATATTTCACTAAGATGAATGTTCATTGCGGTTTGTTGAGCTGACGTAATAATTAAGCTGTGTTCCGCATCAAAATAACTGTTAAAACCCACTAACACAGCCGCTAAACCAACAAAGCTATGTAATATGGCAACTAGCTCTGGCATTTGAGTCATTTCAACTTTATTCGCTAACCTAAGCCCTATAACGGCACCAATGGCCATAGCCACAAAAATGACCAAAACATTTGATACTCGAGGGTCAGCAATAGTAGCAATCAAAGCAATTGCCATACCTATCATGCCGTATAAATTTCCTCGTTGAGCAGTTTCTTGTTTACTTAATCCCGCTAAACTAAACACAAAAAGTAGCGCGGCCACAACATAAGCTGCGCTGATCAAACCGTTAGATATAAATTGAGTAGATTCCATAATGCTCCCCTACTTACTAAACATTTTTAACATACGACTTGTCACTTTAAAGCCGCCAACAATATTAATGGTGGCAACTAAAGTGGCTAAGGCGGCGAGTATTTGTACTAAAATATTATCAGAGCTTATTTGCAATAATGCACCAACAATAATAATGCCCGAAATAGCATTAGTAACACTCATTAAGGGTGTATGCAGCGAATGACTAACATTCCACACCACGTAATAACCAATAACACAAGCCAAGACAAAAACGGTAAAATGCGTTAAAAAATCAGCCGGAGCAACGCTAGCTACCCAACCAAATAAGGCGAGTCCTGCGGCCATGAAAGCATATTTTTTGGTTGGTGAAGTCGGCTCTTCTATTACTTCAACTACGGGTTCAACCTTAACTTTTTGAGCCGGCGCGGCGCTCACTTGAATGGGCGGTGGTGGAAAGGTTATTTCATTTTTTTTAACGACGGTCATATTACGAATAACCACATCATCAAAATCTATAGTAAAGGTGCCATCTTTTTCTTTACAAAGTAATTTAGCTAAGTTCACTAAATTATTGGAATAAAGCTGTGAAGATTGATTCGGCAAACGCGACACTAAATCGGTATAACCAATTACTTGCACATCATGAGCATCAACGACTTTTCCGGCCACGGTACATTCACAATTTCCGCCACCAGCGGCGGCTAAATCGACGATAACACTACCAGCCTTCATTGATTTAACCATTTTTTCGGTGATAAGTTTAGGCGCTGGTTTGCCGGGGATCATGGCCGTGGTGATAATAATATCAACCTCTTTGGCTTGCTCAGCAAACAAGGCCATTTCAGCATCAATAAAGGCTTTACTCATTTCTTTGGCGTAACCATCACCAGAACCGCTTTCTTCTGGCTCTTCGTAATCCATTTCAAGAAATTCTGCGCCCATACTCTCTATTTGTTCTTTTACTTCTGGGCGGGTATCAAATGCGCGCACTATGGCGCCTAAACTACTGGCAGTACCAATAGCGGCTAGGCCTGCCACACCTGCCCCTATGATCATAATTTTTGCTGGCGGCATTTGACCTGCTGCTGTTATTTGTCCGGTAAAAAAGCGGCCAAAATGGTGAGAGGCTTCAATAACAGCGCGATAACCAGCAATGTTCGCCATTGAACTTAATGCGTCCATTGACTGAGAACGTGTCATGCGAGGTACCATTTCCATGGCTAAGGTGGTGATAGCTTTATTTTTTAGGGCTGCTAATAGTTCAGGACTTTGTGCTGGGGCAATGAAACTAATAAGTGTTGCTCCATCATTCATTAAGGCAACTTCGTCTAAGGTTGGTGCATTCACTTTAAAAATAATATCGCTTTGCCAACATTTTTTCTTGGCAACTATTTCTGCACTGCATTTGTTATATTCTTGGTCAGTAAAACTCGCTTTAGTGCCCGCGCCTTTTTGCACTTGCACCGTAAAGCCTAGTTTGATTAGTGCGCTAACAGAGCTGGGTGAACCGGCGACGCGGTTTTCACCTTTAAGCGACTCTTTGGGAATACCTATGATCATAAAACACCTTTAAACAATTGATAAAAAAGACTAACTGTTTAATGTTTTACCATTTATCGCGTTAATTTTAAACACTAGTGTTAAAGTTTATTAATACATTTAAGTGATAATGAATATAGCTACCGTCCTTTACTGACCGACCACGTTTCAAAAAGTGCTGCGCTGATCACTAAAAGCCCACCAATAACCGTCAGCATATTAACTCGTTCATTTAACAATAAAAACGCTAACACACTGCCATATAGAGGTTGTAAACAAGAAATAAGTCCTGCCGTAGTAGCTGATAAATGACGTAACGATGACGCAAACAACGCATGAGGCATTGCGGTAAAAACAATACCCACTAATAAAATTAATAACCAATCACTATCACTAACCTTCATAGGCGGTACTTCAACGAACAAAGCCAGTACTAAACATGCCACTAGGGTTTGATACAACATAGTATGCGGCCCTGAATAGTGACTAAAATAATTTTTATGAAGAATGTTTCTCAACGCAAAGAAAAATCCTGAAAAAACACCTGTCGCTATGCCCATGGTAACTTGATTACCTAAGTTAATTTCAGGGATTAATAAGAAGATGCCAATTAAAACAATAACAGCAATAACAACATCTTTAACGTGAGGTTTTCTGCTAACTTTAGCGCGGTTTAATAATGGCTCTAAAAATACGGTAATAACGGGATAAGTAAAAAAAGCAATAATGCCAATGGTAACACCAGCCATTTGCATGCCAGCAAAATAAGTAACCCAATGAATACCGACCACAATACCAAGCACTACCGCGATACCATAATCTTTAGCACTTGCTAAGGTTATTTGTTTTTTTTGCAGGGTTAATAAAATAAATAATACCAACGCTGCCACACCCGCACGGTATACGGTAATATCTAAGGCGGGTAAGCCAATGAGTTTTGAAAACAAAGCGGTACCGCCAAAAAGCAGTACTGCACTGTGTAAAAATAAAAGACTTTGTTGTTGAGTGTTCATCAATGTATGTTGGCTCTATAAAAAGTATTAACAGTGAACGCTAATCAAGATCATTCAGTGGCCAAGTAACAATATAGTCTTCAAAATTTTCAATTCCCACATCGTCATCTTTAACAATTTTACCGCGTACCGACATACCGGCTTTATGCATTGCAGATTTTTTACCTTTATTTAGCAAAGGATGCCAAGAAGGCATACCGCGTCCTTCTTGCAAGCGCCTATAAGTACAGCTTGGTGGCATAAAAAAGACCGCATCAATATTGTCTTGTGTTAAACGCACGCAATCAGGTACTAATGTTGTACGCTTTTCATATTGAGAGCATTGACAAGTTTTTTCATTGAGCAAATAACAAGCAATACTAGAATAATGAACTTGCTCACCTTCTTTTAAATGGTCAGTGGGTTGTAATTCACTGTGTTCGTCGGTGTTCTCATCATCAATAAACTTATTAAGGCAACATTTCGCACAGCCATCGCACAGCGATTCCCACTCGTTACGAGACATTTGTGCCAGTGTTTTACGCTGCCAAAAAGGTAGCGCTGTGTCCAGTTTGCTCATATTTAAAGATGCTTTTTAGTAATGGGTGGAAATTTAATGCGATCAGATAAATGACCTACCGAGCTGACAAAGTAATAAGACAAATTCCAATGCATTAAACTTTTATAATTATTGTAAGCTAAATAAGCTCGACCCGTTTCATCATCAGGAAAAACTAGCGCGGCTTTAATATCAGCTTTGGGTAGGTTCGTACCATCGGTGCGACGAATACCCAATGCTTGCCATTGTGCTAAGGTTTTTTCGGTATTAGCCCAAGCTTTCAACCAGTTTTTACGACTACCGGTGTTTTTTGGAATAGCTAACGACACATCAAAATTTTGCGGCAGTTTAACCTGACGCCCCCAAGTTAAGTCACCATTCCAACCTTCTTTTTGCAGATAGTTAGCCATAGAGGCGAAAATATCTATTTGGTTTTGCCAGATGTCTTTTTTACCATCACCGTCACCATCAACCGCGTAAGCTAAATAGGAAGTTGGCATAAATTGATTTTGCCCCATAGCGCCTGCCCATGAGCCTTTCATGTTTTCAATGCGAATATGTCCTTGTGCTAAAATGGTGAGCGCTGCCCATAACTGCTTTTTAAAAAAAACTTCGCGGCGGCCTTCGTAAGCCAATGTTGATAACGCTGAAATAACATTATAGCCACCAGTAAACTTGCCAAAGTTGGTTTCTAAGCCCCATAAAGCGACGATAAAGCGCGGTTGCACACCATAATCATTGCCTATTTTGGTTAACACCTCTTGATGTTTTTTATAAAGTACGCGGGCTTTTTTAACTTTCCAGCTTGGCACTCGTTTGGGTAAATAGGTGTCTAAGGTTTCTACTTTTTCTGGCTGTTTCCGATCAGCACTTACTGCCCGCTGATGAAATTTTACTTTGGCAAAACTTGTCTCAATTAAATTTTGTTCAAAACCGTGAGTTAATGCTTCTTTTTTTAACTCAACAACATATTGCTGAAAACCTGCTTCAGTTAGCGCTTTTGCCGGTGAGTTAAACGGCAACCAAGTAACACAAACAACAATTATAGAGGTAAAAATTCGACTAAATTTCATTCGTTAGTCTCCTTGTTTAGCTTGAGCTTGTTCATCCATCTCTATTTTGTGCTGCTTTAATAAATCTTCTGGCGGTGGTGGCAGTTGTAAATAATAACCTTGCTCAGTTAAGTTAATTTTTACTCTTTCCAAATCAGCAAAAGCTAATTTATTTTTGGTGGCCAAGTTAGTCAAGGTCACTAACGTAGGTGTGCCGAAAGTGAGCATTAATGGTTCGGGCACAGCCGAAAAGTCATCGCGAGTTTTAACAAAAAGGTAAGTTTGTGCTTTTTTTGCACTTTTATAAATGACACATAGCATAATGGAGACCTATGAAGTTATTGCTTCTTTGATAAGTAGAAAGAGGGTGATTAATATATCACGCACTCACCTTGATATGCGATACAATACCGCAATAAATTACATTACTTTTTAATAGACGACACAGGCCTATTAAAACAACATTAGGTAGACCAATGAAAGCACCTTTATATGATGAAATTCTTACCATTTGTCAACAAATCGCTAACGCATCAACCAATGGTGATGATGACGTTAGAGTTGATGCTTGTAAAAATTTACAAAAATTATGTGCAACCAATCAAGACACGCCTAAAGATCACCCACTGCAATGGGAAGCGTTAGCAGACTTTACTGAAGACGGTGATTTAGCTATAGACATTTATAACCTTGCTTTAGCCGCGGCAGATAAACTGAAACTACCTACCTTCACCGCTTCTATTTACCTTGCTATGGCGCAAAGACAACAAGAATTTGAAGAAGCAGACAAAGCCATTGAATATGGTAAAAAAGCAGATTTGGCTAGCGAAAATATTGACAATGAAGAGCTAAAACAAGAAATAAAAACGTTTTTAGCTACGCTTTAAAATCTTTATCAGCAAAATATTGAAGCGCTTGACCAAACAAGTCATAGCGCCAACCTGTTAAAATATCAGGATTAAC
Organism: Colwellia sp.; assembly: GCA_016765685.1. GTDB lineage: Bacteria > Pseudomonadota > Gammaproteobacteria > Enterobacterales > Alteromonadaceae > Colwellia. The sequence goes on from JAESPR010000049.1 coordinate 13,676, forward strand.
ACCACTTTCACAACTTAATTTTTTAGCCTCATTCAAATTAAAATGCCAAGTTAAAAATTGATTAATTTGCTTTTTCGAAGCCATATTTTCCACAGCTAAGTTATTCTGCTCGCTTACGTTAGCAATAAAAGCTTTCATACTTTTAAAAATTTGTTTATAACCTGGGTATTCGTCTAAACGCTGTATTTTCTCTGGGTAATCTACTTCATCATTCTGTGCTGCTTGATTTAATATCGCTAACATCGCCTTGCCTTGATGGCGAATATCTAGCACTTCAGCGCCACTGAGTTTGTTCATTGCGGTTAAACTTTCAGGGTTCGACTGCGCCACAGCCATTAAGGTATTTTCTTTAACCACAAAACCTAAAGGTAAGTCACGTTTTTTCGCCTGCTGATAACGCCATTTTGTGAGGTGCTTTAAGACATTCAATTGTTTTGAGTTTAACCGCCAAGCTAATTTTATTTGACGATATAATTGATTTTCATCAATGGAGGTAAATTTTCGTTCAACCAGTAACTGAGTTTCTTGTTTAGCGTAATCAAGCCAACCGACTTGTTCTATTTCAGCTAATATTTTCGGGTAAAGGTTAAATAAATGCTCAACATCAGCACTAGCGTAATCAAGCTGTTTTTGGGAAAGCGGCCTTTTAGTCCAGTCGGTACGTGATTCCGACTTATCCACTTCGATTTCAGTAAAGTGCGCAACCATGGCAGCATAGCCCATTGACAAACCATGTCCTAAAAAAGACATCATTATTTGACTATCAATTAAATTAACTGGTTTGCAATTACCACTGGTTAAAAACACTTCTAGATCTTCAGAGCAAGCATGTAATACTTTAGTTATATTTTCATTAACGAGTAATTGCCAAAAAGGTGATAAATCATCGATGGCAATGGGGTCAATTAAGGCTAACTGTTGACCATCAAAAACTTGTAACAAACCCAATTTAGGATACAAAGTACGGGTGCGAACAAACTCTGTATCTATTGCCAAAACACTCGCATTACTGTATTGCTGACAAAGATTTTGCAAACTTTTATCATCTTCAATTAATTGATACTTCATATTTTATTATATATTCTCAATGACTTTGTTGATTTATCTTGTTCGACACTCGCTACGATTAATTTATATTACTTTCTTCTACGACGCGTTGATTGTTGATGACGTTGCTGATGTTTTTTCACCGAACGACGAATACGGCGACTTTTGGCATTATCCATTGCTTTTTCATCGACCTTCACTTTTGATTGTGTTTCAGACTTTAATTGCACTAATTTACGAAAATAGTTAACTTCTTTTAAGCCTAATTCAGTCCAGCCACCTAAAGGTAATTGACGCTGCATTTCCATGTCTCCGTAACGAACACGAATCAAACGGCTAACTTGTACTTCTTGGCTTTCCCACAAACGTCGTACTTCGCGATTACGCCCTTCAGATAACACCACATGGAACCAATGATTACGGCCTTCACCACCACGGTAAGTGATTTTTTGAAAACGGGCCATACCATCTTCGAGTTTCACTCCAGTACGCAGTATTTGCAGCATAGCCTCATTGATTTCACCAAATACCCGCACCGCATATTCACGTTCAACTTTCTGTGAAGGGTGCATTAAACGATTAGCTAGCTCACCGTCGGTAGTAAATAACAACATACCTGAGGTATTAATATCTAAACGGCCTACGGCAACCCAACGGCCATTTTCTAATGGCGGTAAGCGATCAAAGACCGTCACTCTGCCTTCAGGATCTTTACGAGTGCACATTTCCCCTTCAGGTTTGTTGTAGATCAGTACTCGACAAATATCGTCTTCTTGCAAAGTCAACTTAACTTGGTGACCATCAATGCGAATTTGCTCATTGCCATCAACCCTATCACCTAAATAAGCGGTTTTACCATTAACACTAACCCGTCCAGCACTGATCAAGCTTTCTATTTCACGGCGCGAGCCTTTACCAGCCCTTGCCAGTACTTTTTGTAATTTCTCTGAGTCTTTAATGGCTGCTTTTTGAAAGTCGACTTTTACTGGTTTTTCTTCCGGTTTCTTGTCTTTGCCAGTTTTACTTTGGCCTTTTTTAACGACAGTTTTTTTGCCTACACCACGTTTACCATACTTATTATCAGCAGGTTTAGCATCGGTAGCTGTACTTTTACCCTTCGTTTTCTTTTTGTCTTGTGACATAATTTTTACTCGGTTACGTCAGTAGCAGCCCCCTAGAGACTAACTTCTGACTCATTTATACGTATTTACATTGTGACTTTTAAAACAATTTTACTCAAAAGGAGTGGGATCCCCCTCTCCTACGCGAATAATTTCAATATCATCATTAGAAAAGTCAATCACTGTGGTTGGGTGTTCACCTAAATAACCACCATTGATGATTAAATCGACTTGATGTTCTAATAAATCACGAATATGTTCAGGATCATGTTCTGCCATGCTTTCACCTGGCATGATCAAACTGGTCGACATTATAGGCTCTGCCAATTCTGCCAACAAGGCTTGGCAAATGTTATTATCGGGCACGCGAATACCGATAGTTTTCTTTTTCGGATTCAGCAAACGTTTAGGCACTTCTTTACTACCTTTTAAAATAAAGGTGTAAGCACCGGGGGTATTATTTTTTAATAAACGAAAGGCACTATTATCAACCCGAGTATATTCTGATAATTGCGATAAATTCTGACACACTAAAGTAAAGTTGTGCTCTTTATCAATCGCTCTAATTTGGCAAATGCGTGCGAGCGCTTTTTTATCACCTAAGTGACACCCCAAAGCATAACCAGAATCGGTAGGATATACGATAACACCACCTTTGTTGATAATAGCCACTGCCTGTTTCATCAAGCGTCCTTGGGGATTATCTGGGTGTACATAAAAAAACTGACTCATGGTATGTTCCTAATCTCAGAGTTATCACTTCGCTACTCGAAGCTATTAACTTGTGGCTATTATTCCCACAGTGCCCATATAGGCACTGCGCCATCAGGTAGAATTAAATTTCGGCCTAAATCTGACCACTTGTTTGGATGATGAAAGTCAGACCCCATTGACGCATGCAAATCATACTCTAAACAATAGTTTAGCATTGTTTGCCGTTGTTGGGGGTTCATTTGCGGTAAAACCACCTCTAAACCATCACCCTGACTTTCTTTAAAATACACAATTAAACGCCTGAGCCATTTGGCTGATAAATCATAACGAATAGGATGCGCTATTACAGCAGTGCCGCCCGCGCTGTGTATAACCTCAATGGCTTGTTCAATTGAACACCAAGTAGGCCTTACATAAGCCTTTTGAGTATTACGGCCTTTTTTACCTAAGTATTGATCAAAGGCTTTTTGCAACGTAGCCACGTGACCTTGTTGATATAATATTTTAGCAAAATGTGCGCGGGTAATTGAGCCCGTTCCAGCCAATTTTTTAGCATCACTATACGCATCAGGAAAACCGCATTGTGCTAATTTTTCACCAATAGTAACCGCCCGCTGTTCTCGTGCTTGCTGCTGACTAGTAATTAATTGTTGTAATGCTAAGTTGTTAACATCAATATTCAAACCGACAATATGTATTTCAAAACCTTGCCAAGCAGTCGAAATTTCTAACCCTGAGATTAATTTAATTGGACTATTTTTTTCCGTTATATATTTTTCCGATATATACGCTTGTGCTAAATGAAAACCAGCAACCGTATCGTGATCGGTAATAGCTAAAACATCTATTTGATAGTTAACCGCCCTGTCTATCAAAGTTTGCGGTGATAAACTACCATCAGAACACAGCGTATGACTATGCAAGTCAATTCTACCGTGAGAAAAGCCATCATTTTTTTCAATACTATGAGGAAAATCAGTGGTTGACAGCAATGCCATAATAAGGTCTTCTATAAGGGATATTTGCAAACGACTATGTGTCGTGTCTGTGATATGGTGCAAGTTTACTGATAAGAGCAAAATAATGATACTAGCAAAGCAATTTAATTTAACACAAAACCAACGTCGTTGGTGGTGGCATAACTCAAAATAAGTGGGTTGTGATAATTGCGTGTATCTTGCAAAAAAGCTTAACAAAACAAGCTAAAGCAGAACAAAACGAATTTCAAAAAACCCGCTAACTTTAGCGGGTTTTTTTATGTTCAGGATGAACGGTATGTCGCGGTGCCATGGATGGCAAAGAGCGTGCATTTTAAGATAACAAAATTTAACAGCAATCTAATCGAGAAAATACAATGAATAAAACTAGAACATGGTTTCTTTGGTGGCTACAGCCAATATATGCCGGATGACTCCACTAAAAAAACAAAAAAAAGAAGAAACCAATGAAATCAGATAACCCGATCACCGCAACTGTAAGCACATTAACCGATAACGCTAATTATCAAAGCGATCCGTTAAGTGTTTATCAACTGCTTTGCCATAATAAAGAAAACAATCTGCTGCTAGAATCAGCAGAAATAGATCGAAAGTATTTATTAAAAAGTTTATTACTTACCGATGCAGCATTAAAAATAGTCTGTAATGGCAATACGGTTACTTTTAGTGCCTTAACACTTAATGGCCAAGCCGCATTGCAATTTGCGAAGAGCCAGTTACAGCCGCATGCAACACTGACTTTTGCTAATAATAAATCTAACATTCTACAAACCTTAACCGCCGTTTTTGCTGACATTCCTACCGAGCTTGATGAGAAAGCGCGTTTAATGGCTATTAACCCCTTTGAAAGTTTACGTTTATTTCAACGCATTAAAAATAAGAACAACCACCCTTTTGCCGTTTTTCTTGGTGGTGTCTTTGCATTTGATATGATCAGCATCAGTGAGACTTTGCCAGAGATGCCTGATGGTGAAAATACTTGCCCTGACTTTGTTTATTATTTAGCTGAAACCTTAGTGGTTATTGATCACGAAACGAAACACACAGAAATAATTGCTAATAGTTTTTTTGTTGCACCCAATGCAAAAGAACAAACCGCGCAAGCATTACAAGCAGAACAGCAATTAATTGAGCGTGTCGCAATAATAAAACAGTTATTGTCAAAAGAAATAACCGCCGAGCAAGTCGCCCACCTTCATATTAGTAACTCAGTCATTAATAGCGCCGTTAATGTGGCGTGCCAAACCGTTAGTGTTGATATTTCCGATCAACAGTTTTGCCAAAACGTAGAGCAACTAAAAGAAAACATATCTGCCGGTGATGTTTTTCAAGTGGTGCCATCACGCACCTTTTCTCTGCCTTGTATTGATAGCATCGCAGCTTATCAAGCCTTAAAAATCAGCAACCCCAGTCCTTATATGTTTTATTTAAAGGATAATGATTTCTGTATGTTTGGCGCATCACCCGAGTCTGCGATTAAATATCAACAAAACGCTCCTGAAGGCTCTTTACAAGGAAAACGACAAGTTGAAATTTACCCGATAGCAGGCACGCGCCCGCGCGGTTTTAACAAAGACGGTAGTATTTGTTTAGATTTAGACTCACGCATAGAGCTGGAATTAAGACAAGATAAAAAAGAGTCGGCTGAACATATTATGTTGGTTGATTTAGCGCGTAATGATATCGCTCGCGTCTGTGAAGCAGGCAGTCGTTATGTGGCAGATTTATTAAAAGTTGACCGCTACTCGCACGTGATGCATTTAGTGTCACGAGTTTGTGGCACCTTATTAAAGGAACTTGACGCTTTACATGCGTATCAAGCTTGTATGAACATGGGTACATTGTCTGGCGCGCCAAAAATTAGAGCTACCTCACTAATTAGAGAAATTGAAGGTAAACGGCGTGGCAGTTACGGCGGCGCGGTCGGTTATTTAACCGGTGAAGGCGAAATGGATACCTGCATTGTTATTCGCTCTGCTTTTGTAAAAGACAATATTGCGCAAGTACAAGCAGGCGCCGGCGTGGTTTATGACTCAATTCCGCAAGCGGAGGCTGATGAAACTAGGCAAAAAGCCCAAGCGGTGATCAATGCCATACTTTTCTCGAATAAGGAAGTCTCGAATAAACTGACAAAGCAATCACTAAGTCAAGGAGCCCGCTCATGAGTACAAATATGGGTAGCAACATGAGTACAAATAAAAAATTCAAGACCAAATTATTTATGCTCGATAATCTCGACTCCTTTACTTATAACCTAGTTGATGAATTTCAATGTTTAGGCTTTGAGCCAACCGTTTATCGTAATGTATTAAATGCTAACTTTATTTTTAAAAAAATATGTGAACACACAAAAAAAACCGGTGAAAAAACTATTTTAGTGTTATCACCGGGGCCGGGAAAGCCAAAAAATTCCGGCTGTTTGATGGCATTAATTAATTTATGCGCTGGCAAAATCCCTATGTTAGGTATCTGCTTAGGACACCAAGCCTTAATTGAGCATTATGGCGGTACTGTCGGTCGCGCAGATGAAATTATTCATGGTAAAGCCAGTGCTATTAATCATTGTGGCACCGGCGCTTTTGCCAATATGCAAAACCCACTGCCCGTTGCTCGTTATCATTCTTTAGTTGGCATTAAAGTACCTGATTCACTTACCGTGTTGGCACACTACAAACAGATGCCGATGGCAATTTGCCAAGAAGATGATGCGGTATTAGCCTATCAATTTCATCCGGAATCAATTCTAACAACTTTTGGTTCGACCCTGTTAGCGCAAAGTTTTGATTATTTGCTCAATATAAATTTAGCAAGGTAAGGAGTACAACATGATTAATATTTTATCCCCGTTAGTTGCCGGTCAACACCTTAACCAACAAGACACCGAGCAATTTTTTGAGAAAGTGCTTAACGGTGAAATAGAGCCAGCATTATTAGCAAGTGTGCTTACCGCGTTAAAAGTAAAAGGTGAAACTCCAGCAGAAATAGCCGGTGCGGCGGTTGCTATTCGCAGCGCGGCAACGCCCTTCCCAGAGCAAACAACTATGGTGGCCGATTGTGTCGGCACCGGCGGTGATGGAGCCAACACCATTAATATTTCTACCACAGCCGCAATTTTAGCAGCCGCTTGTGGTTTAAAAATGGCAAAACATGGTAACCGTAGTGTTTCAAGCTTGTCTGGCTCTGCTGATTTATTGGAAGCCTTTGGGGTAAACTTAAATATGTCTCCGGCAACCGCTAGTCTTTGCTTGGAAAAGGCCAACTTATGCTTTTTATTCGCACCGCGTTATCACAGTGGTTTCAAACATGCGGCACCGGTTAGAAAAGCCATGGGCATTCGCACTTTATTTAATATTTTAGGACCATTAGTTAACCCTGCGGCTCCACAAATTATGCTACTTGGCGTGTATACACCTGAATTACTACGTCCTATTGCCCAAGCCTTGCAGCTTACTGGCGTTAAACGCGCTTTTGTTGTTCATGGCAGTGGTTTAGATGAAATCGCCCTGCATGGTGATACTCAAATTATTGAAATTCAAGGTGATGACTTAATAGAACGCACTATTTCACCACATGATTTCGGGCTAAAAAATTATAGTTTAGACCAAATAAAAGGCGGTACACCATGCGAGAATGCCGCGTTTATCAAGGCTATCTTGTCCGGCACAGGGCAAGCCGCTCATAACGCAGCAGTGATCATTAATTGTGCGGCACTGCTTTATTTACATGATAACGCAACTGATTTAAAAGCCGCCGCGCAACTTGCTAGTGAAGTACTTGCTAGTGGCAAAGGTTTGACAACTTTAGAGCAACTTGTTGCGCTTTCAAATCAGGAAATCACTTAAACATGGCTAACATATTAGCAAAAATAGTCGCAGATAAACGTATAGAAATTGACGCCTTAAAACGCGCTAAACCTTTAACGAGTTTCATTGATGATTTAGTACCCACCACTAAAGATATGTATGCCGCTTTAAGGCGGTCAAAAGATAAACCCGAAGCAGGTTTTATTTTAGAATGCAAAAAAGCTTCACCGTCAAAAGGGTTAATTCGCCCAGATTTTGATGTCAAAGCTATTTGCCAAGTTTATGATAAATACGCTGCCGCTATTTCGGTATTAACTGATGAAAAGTATTTTCAAGGTAACTTTGATTACTTAAAACTAGTCACTGATACGGTCAGTTGTCCGGTGCTCAACAAAGATTTTTTTGTTGAGCCTTATCAAGTTTACTTAGCCCGTTATTATGGCGCCGATGCTATTTTATTAATGCTTAGCGTATTATCTGATGAAGAGTACCTTGAACTAGCTGAGGTGGCTGAGCAATACAACTTAGCGATATTAACGGAAATATCTAACTCAGATGAACGTGACCGCGCCGTTAAATTAAAAGCCCAAATGATCGGCATCAACAACCGTAATTTACGCGATTTAAGTACCGACATATCTCGTACTTTTGAGTTTGCGCCAACCTTGCCTAATGACTGCATTATTATATCAGAATCAGGTATTTATAATAATAATCAAGTGCGTGAGTTAGCCCCTGCCGTAGATGGTTTTTTGGTTGGTAGTTCATTAATGGCGATGGATAATAATGCTTTTAACGATATTGATTTGGCTTGTCGTAAACTTATTTTTGGTAATAACAAAGTCTGTGGTTTAACCGCCCCTGACTATGCCATAGTCGCAGCTAAGGCAGGTGCTCGTTTTGGTGGTTTAATTTTTGCAAAAAAATCACCTCGCTATATCAATAAAGAGCAAGCACTCGCAATAGTTAATGCTTCTGTCGATAAAAGTGCTCATTTAGATTATGTTGGTGTCTTTGTTAATCAGCCCTTGGTTAATAGTGAAGGCACGGGAGTTGTTGATTTAGTAAAAAGCTTAAACTTATTCGCGGTGCAATTACATGGCGAAGAAGACGACGATTATATCGCAGCTTTAAAAATGCAATTAGCTGAGTTGCAAGAAAAGCACAACGGTGCGCATTGTAAAATTTGGCAAGCGATCGCAGTATTAGATACTGTTCCACCGTTAAGCACACACGTTAGCCAGCATGTGCTTGATGGTAAATCTCCCGGCTCAGGCAAAGCCTTTGATTGGCGAGTTTTAGCCGATAGCGAGCAAGACTTATCAAACAGCCTGTTAGCAGGCGGACTTAATAGCGACAATATCAATTTAGCGCTAGCACAATTAAGTAATGAAGGTTTATTTGGCTTAGATCTCAACTCAGGTGTTGAAACAAGCCCAGGTATAAAATCCGCTAAAAAACTTACCCAAGTTTTTAGGGAAATTAGGAATTATTAACTCATGAGAAAAAACATGAACAAAGAAAAAAGCACAATAAAAGAGACATTACCTGCCTATTTTGGCGAATTTGGCGGCATGTTTGTCGGCGAATTGCTGGTACCCGCCTTAGAGCAATTAGAACAAGCTTTTATCGAATCACAAACCGATGAAGCCTTTCTCACCGAATTTAATAACTTACTTACCAAATATGCTGGTCGGCCAACCCCCTTAACCTGTTGTCGTAATATCGTTAAAAATCCTTTAGCTAAAATTTATTTAAAACGTGAAGATTTATTGCACGGTGGCGCCCATAAAACCAACCAAGTATTAGGCCAAGCATTATTAGCTAAACGCATGGGAAAAACAGAGATCATTGCTGAAACGGGTGCCGGTCAACATGGCGTAGCTACTGCTATTGCTTGCTCACTATTAGGCCTTAAATGTAAAGTCTATATGGGTGCAGTGGATTGTCAGCGCCAACAACCCAATGTATTTCGCATGAAATTGATGGGTGCTGAAGTTATTCCGGTTACCGCCGGCTCTGGCACCTTAAAAGATGCCGTTAATGAAGCTTTGCGTGATTGGTCGGCTAATTATGAAAACGCTCATTATTTATTAGGTACTGCCGCAGGACCTCACCCATTTCCAACAATTGTGAGGGAATTTCAAAAGATGATCGGCGAGGAAGCTAAAGTACAATTTATGGAAGAAGAAGGTCGTCTACCTGATTATGTGATTGCATCAGTTGGCGGTGGTTCTAACGCTATTGGTATATTTAATGATTTTATTCAACACGAAGAAGTAAAACTTATTGGTGTGGAAGCTGGCGGTAAAGGCATAGACACCAACCAACACGGCGCGACGTTAGTTGCCGGTAGCAAGGGCATGTTACACGGAAATCACACTTATATTATGCAAGACAAATTTGGCCAAATTGAAGAGTCGTATTCTATCTCGGCTGGTCTGGACTACCCCGCCGTAGGCCCTCAACATGCTCATTTAAAAGAAACGGGACGCGCGCAGTATGTGGCAATAAATGACGATGAAGCCTTAGATGCTTTTCAAGCACTAGCGAGGGAAGAAGGTATTATACCAGCACTTGAGTCTGCCCACGCTTTAGCCCAAGCGCTAAAAATGGCAGCAACGGTTACCACAGAAACTATTTATTTAGTGAACTTATCAGGGCGCGGTGATAAAGATCTTGCCCATGTGCATGCGATATTACACCCAAATGAACAAAGTAATAAAAGCAGTAGCGTCAAGCACAGAGGGGAAGCATAATGACACCAACACAAGAAAAACAACAGGCAGGTTATCGCTACCAACAAGCGTTCGCCACGTTAAACGCAAATGGCGAAAAAGCCTTTATTCCTTTTGTTATTATTGGTGATCCTAACGCCGAGCAATCGTTAGCCGTTATCAAAACTTTAATTGATGCGGGCGCTGATGCGCTTGAATTGGGTATTCCTTTTTCAGACCCCAGTGCTGATGGCATAACTATTCAAAAAGCGGCATTACGCGCTTTAGAATCGGGTATAAACACCGATGTTTGCATCGATATACTAGCGAAAATACGCGAATACGCGCCTAACATCCCTATTGGTTTGTTACTGTATGGTAATTTAGTGTTTGCTCGTGGTATTGATAATTTTTACCGTGACATGGCCGAAGTGGGGGTTGATTCGGTACTCATTGCCGATTTACCTATTCGTGAAAGTTTACCTTTTAGAGAAGCTGCTTTAAAAAATAACATAGCGCCAATTTTTATTGCCCCGCCTAATGCTAGCGATGACACTTTACGCGAAATAGCCTCATACAGTCGTGGTTATACTTATGTATTAAGCCGCGCGGGGGTTACTGGCGTTGATGTTATTGAAAATAACAGTCAAAGCGCTATACAAAAAAGCTCTCCGGCTCAACGCTTAATCAGCACCTTAATCCAATACCGCGCTGCACCGCCAGTATTAGGTTTTGGCATTTCGACACCACAACAAGTAAAAGATGCGTTAATGGCAGGTGCTAACGGCGCAATTAGTGGCTCTGCGGTAGTAAAAATCATTGAAGACAACTTAAAAAATGATGAACAAATGCTAAATAATTTAACATTCTTTGTAAAAAACATGAAAGCAGCCACCACGTTTTCATAAATAAAAAGCTCGTAGCGTTATACGGGTTTCTCTAAATAAAAGTTTAGCAATGTACTACTCTCACATAAAGAGATGAACACCCACACGCTTACTACCTTCGGCGCTACTGCGTTCACTGCTGAAGCGCTGTGGCATCAAGAGTGAATGGACTCAGGTGCGGCTACAGCGCTATTGTCGCTGTTTTATTTTAAAACTCTAAAAAGCAAAAAGCCCGTCACTTTCGTAACGGGCTTTTCTTAATATAAACCTAGCAATATCCTACTCTCACATAAAGAGAAGAACACCCACACGCTTACTACCTTCGGCCACCTGTGTTCACTGCTGAAGCGCTGTGGCATCAAGAGTGAATGGACTCAGGTGGGACTACAGCGCTATTGTCGCTGTTTTATTTTAAAACTCTAAAAAGCAAA
>JAESPR010000050.1 GCA_016765685.1 Colwellia sp.
TAATCTTGCATAGGTTTTCTTTCCTCTTTTAGTCGAGGTGAAAGGATACCTATACCGCGGTATAGGTAGAACCTATGTGAGTCTCCCCGGCAGAGCCGGGGGTTTACCTGTATTAATTAACCAAAAAGCTTGGACAAGGCGGCATGGGTGCGGTTTACCTTGGCGAACGCAATGATGGCCAGATAGAGCAGAAGGTCGCAATAAAGTTTGTTTATCCGTCAATTGTTGCTTTAGCCGGTGAAATTTTTTTGCAAAAAGAAGCGCAGCATTTAGCAAACCTTGATCATACCAATATTGCAAAAATATACACGGTAGATACTACTGACGATGAATTACCTTATATGGTAATGGAGTATGCTGAAGGTGTTCCAATCGATCAATATTGTGATGACAACAAGCTTGACTTAAAAGCGCGATTAAAATTATTTCAAAAAGTGTGTAATGCGGTACATGAAGCCCATCAAAACATGGTGATACATGCCGATATTAAACCGTCAAATATCTTGGTGGACAAACAAGGTGAGCCAAAGTTAATGGATTTTGGTATCGCTAGAAACATAAATCAGGCTATTGATAGTGAAGCTGACAATTCAGAACTGAGAAGGCAATATTTACAAGCGGTCAGCCATGCTTATGCAAGCCCAGAACAAATTAACGGTGAACAATTAACCGCTGCATGTGATGTTTATTCACTGGGGAAATTATTAGCAAAAATTATAAAAAAACAGCCGAAAACCCAAAAATTAAATGAACTTCATGCCATCATCAATCATAGCTGTACTGCAAGTTCAAGTGATAGGCATGCTTCAGTTTTTGAGTTATCCAAAGTAATAAAGCATCAAATGAATGGCTATCCAGTTGATGAATATAGTCATAATACCCTATATAAGTTAACAAAATACATAAACCGTCATATGATGGCGACGATATTATCGAGTGTATTGTTAATAACACTCTCCACTAGCTCATCTATGCTGTATATGCAAAATTTAGCCCTAGTAAAACAAACTGAAATAGCCACTGAAACGTCTTTGTTTATTACTGATATTTTTCGTTCAGCAGATAGCGATAATGCAGCACCGACTTCAGTTTTTGCTTTATTAGAAAAAAGTCGAAAGGAATTAAAAGGTAAGACGTTTTCAAGTGTTCAGGTACTTGTGTCAATTAAAATAACTATCGCACAAGCATATAAAGGTATAGGTCAATATGATATTACTGAAACTATATTGTTAGCAGCAAAGTCAGTATTAGCAGGGACAACACTAGCCGAGTTGCTTTTTGAGGTTGACCATAGATTAGCAATGCTTTATATCGAGACCAATAAATTTGAACAAGCCTATGCTCTATTGGAAAAAAATTATAATACTGCCGGAAAATCTACCGAGCAAACTTTAATGAACGCCTATGCTTATGGTGATTTTTATCATGCAAAAGGAAAGTTCTCTCAAGCGATAAAATATTTTCAACAAGCCTTGGCAGGGCAACAAGCTCGTTCAGTACAAAATTTAGATACCATTGCAACTATCTTGAATAATTTAGGTAATTCATATCAAAATAATGGCGATGAACAAAAAGCATTAGATAACCTTTTTAAGTCGTTGGAAATAAGCCAGCAGTTATATGGCTTATCTGCTCACCCTAAAATAGCAACAAGGCTAAACAATATAGGTGGCATTTATGCTAGTTTAAAAGACTTCAAACAAGCGATTACTTACTTTGAAAACTCACTGGCAATGTTTAAAATGCTAGAGCCCTCTGGTCATAAAAAAGAGGCAGGAGTTATCAATAACTTAGGCTCTGCTTATTCAGAAATAGGTGATACAGACAACGCATTGAAATATCTTAATTTATCACTCAATAAGGTCATATTACAATTTGGAGATAATCATATTAATACGGCTATTTTATCCAATAATATTGCTAATACATACCGTGATAACGAGCAAATTAGTGAAGCAATAAATTTACACATAAAAGCAATTTCCATACTAGAAGTACTTGATATATCAGGTATAACATTGGCTATTTTTAAATCATCATATGTGAAAACGCTGATAAAAGAAATGAATTTTAAATTAGCGCTAGTAGAAGTTAACGCTGCAATTAACCTTTTAACCTCGGTAGATAAAGAACACCGAGGGTTAAAAAAATTAGCGGCTTTAAAAGAAAAAATTAATATTTTATCAATAAATAAAAAGGAGTTTTACTTGTGAACCATGAAATTATTGAACCTATAAAAATAAAACGGGCAGCCGCTTGAATTAAACCGCTTACGCTTTATTGATGGCGCTACCTAGTCAATAGATAGTTTTATTTTCGTAGGCGACATTTTCTCATAACGCTTAAACACAGTACAAAAAGTTTTAAGCTCACTAAAAGCTAGAATTTTGGATACTGCAGACGGCTTTATTCCTTGGCGAAGTAACAACTTCGCCTTTTCTATTCTATAAATTGCTAAATATTGGCTTGGACTTTGTTGAACATGTTCCTTACACCACCGCCTTAATGTTGCCACGTTAACGTTAAATAATAGTGCTATTTCATCAATACGAATATCTGCTAGTTCCACTTCGAGGTGTTGCTGTTTTTTATCCATTAATAGGCTAATAGTGCGATTCAATTGTGCTTTAAATTCTTGTGCTAAAAATCGTTTAGGTTTCGCCATGTGCCATTACTCAATTTGAGACAATGACGTTATTCTTCAGTTTTCTTTAATGACAAACTAGCCTAGAAAAACAAAACGTTTTTTCCAAAAAATAATTATATTTTTTAATGCGCGATCTGGGGAAAGATTTTTTTTCACATTTGGGCTTTAATAACATGTTTACTATCTTAAGTGTAAACGCGAATATTATTTATTTTTAGAAACATTAAGTCAAAAAAACTTCAATACTTTAAGGACAATATAATGAAAAAAATAGTTTACCCACTGTTAGCAACCGCAATATTAACCGCCTGTGGAGGCAGTAGTAAAAAAGAAGAGCCGACACCACCTCCAAAAGTAAACAAGGCTCCAATAGCGGTTGCCGACACGGGGCTAATTCAAAATAACATACCATTAACCCTAAATGTGTTAGCTAATGACTCTGACAATGATAACGATACCATAACTATCAGTCAGGTAACTAGCCAACCAGCCAATGGCAGTGTTGAAATAGTCAGCAATGAACTTGTTTATACGCCAAACAACAATTTTGCAGGCACAGATAGTTTAACCTATCAAATATCTGACGGAGAATTAACCGCTGAAGCTGATGTTGCTTTAACCATTAATCATACCATGACCCTTTCAGGAAAAGTTACCGACAGCCCAATTGCTAGCGCAAAAGTTGTCGTTGAAATTGGCGGTGAAACGTTTGAAGCTACCGCTGATGAAGAAGGCAATTATCAACTGCCACTAGTCATTAATGATATGAATGCCATGCTGGTAATTCGCGCCACTGGCAGTGCAGATAATAATCAAGATAATGTTGAACTTATTGTTATTGCTGGTGGGGTTGAAACCCTGCTTGAGCAAGTAAATGATGATAGAGCATTAACCAATGAAGAAAGCAATATCACTAATGCCACTCATGTTTCTACGGCGACTTATTTACTCGTTAAAGACCGAATTAATGGCGAAGAAGTTAGCTCAAATGACGAATTAGAGCAATTAAAAAGTGAAGTGTCAGCGACCGAGTTAATTGAAACGGCCGCGTTTATAAAATTATTAATCGATAATGACGCCTTTGCTATCCCAGAAGGGGAAACAGTAGTAACGGCATTAGAAAAAATGACAGGTGCAGTAGAAGGTGAGGAAGTATCAACAGCCGATGCCATTCAAGGTTATTTAGAAGACAACAACCTAATTGACGAAAACGGTGAGCCTACCCAAGCGTATACCGATGCACTTGAAATAGCGAAAGCAGAAACCATTGCTGATCCTAATGTTGTTGAACAATTTACCGCTGATATGATCAGCGGTAAAAAAATAATTCAACTTTCTGGGGCAAAAGTTGGCTGGCATGAATATAACGGCGTTGGTTGGGCTTTTAATAGTGACAATACAGCAACACAGTATAGGGCTAGCCAATCATCGTTGCCGGAAGCTTTTTCACAAGCTAATTGGTCAGTGAATGAAGGGAAAATTGAACTCGCTTTTGATGCTAATAACGGCGCTGTAAGTGTTATTTATTTAGGTTATCCCTTTGATGGAATAGTCACTGATTGGGGCTTTGATGCTTCCGTACAGCAAGCGCTCATAGCGGCGGTAGATGCGGGTACACTGGCTTCTTATTTTAACACCGAAATGATTACTGGTTACGCTAATCAAACTATTACTTTATTGAGTAAAACCGACAATGTTTATCAAGTAGCTGTTTCAGGCGACTATGTCACAACATTAATCATGCCTGACGAAGTTACTGCATGGACAGGAGCAAACCCTAGTGTAACAAAAGAGCAATCTTTTACTGCTATATACGCATACGGTTACCCTAGTTTGTTTAAAGGAAAAACATTAGCAGACTTAAATGGTGACTGGGTTTTTAATATTGACTATGCCTTAAAAAGCTACTGGCACAATGGCGCTTTATTAACTGCCTTTATGGGAGATAAATTTACCTTAACGGGCTCTTCGGCTTCAGGGAAAATGTCAGCGATGAATTTTGTCACCAGTTTAGATGAAGAAGGCATATTATCGTTATCGTTTGAAGATACTGTTTATAAAATAAAACCCATTCAGCAAGCCGGAAAAGGTTATTTAGCGACTACCGAAAAATGGGTTGCAGGTAAGTTAGAGTATATAGTGGCCAATTCAATGGCAAAATTTGATGACAGTTATAGTGCTTTTACCGATAATTTAGTCACCCAATTTCCTGAGGTTTATTTAGCCTATATTAACGGGGCAATTGCCGATATGTGGGATGGTGACAAGTTAAAATTGGAGAATGTTTGGGGGTACAAGTTTAGTGATGATGGCACTTTATATCGAGGTATAACGGGTTTTGATGCCAACCCTGATAATTGGGATGGAATCCCTGAAGAACATTTTTATTTAGGAAATTCTGATTGGACTTGGGAAAAAGCAGACAACACGGTTAACATGAATCATGATGGTTCTGGGCGGCCAAGACAGCGGACTTGGGAGGTGATTTCAGTTGATGAACAAGGACGCGCTTTAGTTTTTGAACACTCTATTAGAAAAGCTGATTTTAACTTTGATGGCGAAATTACCGCGGACGAGTATGGGCAGTTTATCTTCCCCCGTATAAATATCCAGAAAAAAGATGACTTAAGTCGTTGGCCAACCGCTTGGCAAAATACACTTGATGCAGGGTTTGTACCGGATGAGTCAGCGCCTAAGCCGGGTAAGCTAAGTAAGTTAGGTAAGCCAAGTGAGCTAGGAAAACAACAACGAATAATTTTGCATTAATAAAGCTGCTACGCATCTTTATAAGTGTCACTACGTGACGTTTTTCGGGTTTGTTAGTGCCGAGCCACCGCTTGCTTACACGGATGTAAGTACTTAGGTTTTGTCTGGAACCACAAACCTGTGCGGCGTTATATTAACACTTTATAGCGAAGCTATATCTTAATTAGTTAAAACCTAAAAAGCCGCAACAATAATAATTGTGCGGCTTTTATTTGTCTAACTTAAGGCGTTAGCTATGCGCTATAATGATTGTTCAATCAAGGCTATTTGTAAAGTAAAGTAGCTAATGCACATGGAAAACACTGACCCAATACCAAACGGCTTAATTTGTTTGCTATAGTATTCAATTTAAAATAGCAGTAAAAAAGCAGTAAAAAATGAAATTTAATAACGCCTTAGCATTATTCCAACATCTTTTATCACTCGATGAAGATAAAATGCAAGAAAACCTAGTAACCCTTATCGATGAAAACAACGATGAAAACCATGCCCTTTATCCCGAAGGCTTTTATCTTGAGGTAAAAAGCTATATACAAGCGCATCAGAAAAACAAAGAGCAAACTTTATTTAAAGCCTTGATCAATGAGCAAGCAACATCCTTAGTTGATGATGAAGCCATTCATCAATTAATTGATAAACAAGTAGGTTATTACCAATTAACCAAAAAGCTTGGACAAGGCGGCATGGGCGCGGTTTACCTTGGCGAACGAAATGATGGACAGATAGAGCAGAAGGTCGCAATAAAGTTTGTTTATCCGTCAATTGTTGCTTTAGCAGGTGAAGATTTTTTGCAAAAAGAAGCGCAGCATTTAGCAAATCTTGAACATACCAATATTGCAAAAATATACACGGTAGATACTACCGATGATGAATTACCTTATATGATGATGGAGTATGTTGAAGGTGTTCCAATCGATCAATATTGTGATGACAACAAGCTTGACTTAAAAGCGCGATTAAAATTATTTCAAAAAGTGTGTAGTGCGGTACATGAAGCGCATCAAAATATGGTGATCCACGCAGATATTAAGCCATCAAATATTTTGGTTGATAAACAAGGTGAGCCTAAGTTAATGGATTTTGGTATCGCTAGAAGTATTAATCAGGCTATTGATAGTGAAGCTGACAATTCAGAACTGAGAAAGCAATATTTACAAGCGGTCAGCCATGCTTATGCAAGCCCCGAACAAATTAACGGTGAACAATTAACCGCTGCATGTGATGTTTATTCATTGGGGAAAATGTTAGCTAGGCTTATAGTTAACCCTCAAAATAAAGAATTTAATGCGATTGTAGCTTTTGCAACGGGGCTTAAACCAAGTTATAGGTATACATCTGCATCTTCATTTAGCGATGATGTAAAAAACTATTTACATCATTTACCGTTATCCGCCGTTTCAAAAAGTAAATTATATGTTTCACAAAAATTTATCAATAGAAATCCCAAATTGGTTTTATCCTTTTCGTTTATATTTATTTCTATGACAATTTTTACTTTTATTATCTTGAATAAAAATAAACAACTGGAAATAGAAAAATCGGTTTCTGAGAATGTTCTAAGTTTTATGATGAATACCTTTGAGGCAGGAAACCCTGAATTAAGTTACGGAAAAACAACAACGGCTAAAGATTTACTCATTTATGCTAACCAAAATATAAAAAATAAATTTAAACAACAACCTGAAATTAAAAACAGAATACAACAAACAATCGCACAGGCTTTCTCAGCTTTAGGCGAATATGATAAAACTTTAGAGTTACTTAACGCAACATTACCTACAACTTTGAATAAAATAGAATACGGTAGTGTGTTAATGAAAATAGGAGATAATCAATTTAATTTAGGAAAATATGACGAAGCTTTGATAAATTATAATGCGGCTTACCAAATATTCATTAATGAGAAAAATAATGAATATATTCCGTTGGCTATCTTAATGCAAGGTCGTATTCAAAATAAACAGGGGGATTTTGATGCCGCTCTTTTAAAACAAAATGAGGCTCTGGCACTGTTTATTAGATTGGAAGGGGAGCAATCAGAAAATGTAGCCCTAACATTATTAGAGATAGCACAAACGTTAGTTAATCAAGGGAAGTATGATGACTCTTTGAAAAAACGTATAGCCGCATTAGACATTAGAAAATTACTGTACTCAGATTCACATTTTAAAATAGGTGATTCATTACTTGAAATAGGTACAATGCTATTAAATTTAGGTCGATTTGATGAAGCAATTGAATATCAAGAAAAAGGGATTAAAATTCAAGAGCATATATACGGTAAAGAACACCCTAAAGTTGCCAGTCATTACAATAATATTGCTAATACCTATTCTTCTACAGGTGATTACACCAAAGCGATAGCAATTCATAAACACTCAATAAATACTTTTGTGAGTTTTTATGGTGAAAATCATATAGATGTTGCTTATGCATATACTTATCTAGCCAACACTCAAATAGATATTAAAGATTTTGATAACGCAATCGTTAATTTTCAATCGGCTCTTAAAATAACTGAAGTTATTGCTAGTGAAAGCCATCATGCTTCGCTAGCTGCAATAAATGGCATTGCCATTTGTTATTTTAAAACAGAAAAGTTTAAACAAGCAAAAATTTATTTTGAGAAAGCAGTTAAGGGTTTAACTGAAAATAATGGTGAATCACATCCTAGAGTTGCTATATCAAAATTTAATTTAGCAAGAGTGGTGATTGAGTTGGGTGAAAATGACTATGCTCGTAAGTTAGCAGAAGACTCCAAAGTGGTATTTACTCAAACATACGGTGCTGATCATGTTTACACAATGAAAGTTGATGAATTTTTGCTAAGCATTTAACTTAATTGCGTAGGTACTATATTTTCATAACGCTTAAACACCGTACTAAAAGTTTTATGCTCACTAAAAGCTAGCACTTTTGAAACAGTAGACGGTTTTATTCCTTGGCGAAGCAAGTGCTTCGCCTTTTCTATTCTATACCTATCTAAATAATTTTTAGGAGCATAGCCTGTATACTCCTTACACCAACGCCTGAATGTTGCCACATTCACATTAAATGTATTCGCTAAATATTTTACACGAATATCTTTTTTTTCAGCATCCTGTGAAGAGGTAAGTGCCGCACTAAAAGCAATATATTCATCAATAATCTTATTTAATTGTTCGATAAATTCACTTTTAGTAAACCTTTTAGGCTGTGCCATAACGTCATTAATCCCTTGAGTTATTAATGACGCTAAGCATGTTTATTTTTCAAACAAAATTATAGCCACGACATTGACTTTAAATTTTCCAAAAAAAAAATTAATTTTTTAATGCGCGATCTGGGGAAAGACTTTTATTTTCATATGGTGTCTACTGTTACGGCATTTTTGCATATAAAAAAAAGATAAAACTAGGGTTGGTTATGCGTTATTCTTTAAAAGCACTATCTATTGTTCTTGCTATCACACTGTCAGCATGTGAGGGGGATCAGACTCAAAAACACCGCCGTCAATACAAACAACACAATTCACTGTTACAGCTAACAGCGGTGCTGTCGGCAGTATATCACCTAGTACACAAACGGTAGATGAAAATAAAACTGCACAATTTACTCTATCCCTAGATGAAAATTATCTTATTGATACCGTCACCGGTTGTAATGGCACGTTAAGCTAGAAAAGCAGTCCCGCGTTGCGATACTTGATCTGATTTTCTAGATTAGATCTAAAACTGCATCTTGAGGTGGTAAGGGTATATACAACCAAATAAAACACAAAATAAACAATACACGGAGTAATTATGAATAACCTTTCAAAAACGGCTTTAGCTATCACCTTAGCTTTAGGTTTAACCACCTGTGGTGGTTCGTCATCATCTGATGAAAAAACAGTTATCCCGCCACCAGAACCTGTAAAAACAGCAGTTTCAGGTAAAGCGATAAAAGGCACCATGTTTAATGCCATTGTTAACGTTTATAAAGTAAGCTCCTAACCAACCCCCTAATTCCTTCATAAACAACATTTGCGTATGATCACTTTAACTTTTTAAGGAGATCACCATGCGACGAACCCAACAA
>JAESPR010000115.1 GCA_016765685.1 Colwellia sp.
CTTTGAAAATACCGTTGCCGGACAGCAAGTTTTTGGTGGTCATGGGTATATTCGTGAATGGGGGCAAGAGCAACTAGTGCGTGATGCTCGTATCACCCAAATTTACGAAGGCACCAATGGTATTCAAGCAATGGACTTGTTAGTTCGTAAAATAGCGAGTTCAAAAGGTGCTATGTTGAGCGTATTTACTGATGAAGTGAATGCTTACATTGAAGCCAATAAAAAGGATGTCGCTATGGCTGAATTTATCACGCCACTTAATGAAGCTGTGCATGATTTAACCGAGTTAACTGCTGACTTATTAACTAAGTCACAGGCTAATATTAATGAACTTGGCGCCTCGGCTAATGATTATTTACATGTATTTGGCTATACCGCCATGGCCTATATTTGGGCAAGAATGGCACAAGTTTCCTTGGCACAACAAAAATCTCAACAAGGCGACAGTGGCGATGACTTCTATCAAAGTAAGCTGCATACCGCACGTTATTACTTTACTCGATTATTACCGCGCAGACTTTCGTTGATCGCCTCAGCTAAATCAGGTTGTGATTGTTTGTTTGATATTGATGATGAGTTGTTTTAACTAAACCAACCCACAGGGGACTGAACAAGAATTTTGAAGCCGCTTGATGTACAAATGGTCAAAACTACAAAACTACTAGGCTCATTTTTACTTATTGTTGCTTGCCGTAGTTATTTAATATGGTTTGGTATTGACCATCGTTTTTTAGTTTTTTCAGGCAGGAGTCTAGTTTGCTGAGAAATAGCTTTGGTGAGCTAACATTTGGGCTGTTTTTAGACACAGTCACAAAATAATCTTTATGGGCAATATTATAATCGAGTACTTTTATTTTATCACTTACCCCCAATACCTGTGCTTGCCAATGAAAGGTGGTTTTAGCGTCTGCCATAATATCAAAACGCGGTGTTGTGGCAAGTAATTGTGAAAACAACGTTTTTAAGTTAAAACCCACCACCAGTTGTTTAGTCGCTTCTTTTTCGGTAATGATTTTCATCAATTCGGGGGTATAAGTTAAGCCAGCTAAATGCCCTATTCTATAGGGAATTAAGTCATCAAGTTTATTAATTTTTATGTTGCTGCTTGCTTTGACCATAAAGCCGTATTCAGTACTAAAAATTTTTTCATTTGAATAAATTAAAAAAGCATCTCGTTCTTTTTTATATGAATAAAGAGTAATGTCTATGGCGCCAGTCGCCATATAAATATGGGTGTTTTTAACCGCTAAACGTCGATATTCAATACTGTAACCGGCTTGTGGAACACAAATGTTTAGCAGTTCTTTAGCAATGCCTTGTTGAGTGCTGTTTTCGCCAATAAAAAAATAGGGAGGCCATGAAACGTCATTAATGATCACTGTTTGCTGGGCGTGCACGGAGCAATTAATGAAAAAAAGCAAACTTAGTATGCACTTAATAAGCATGTTAGCCTTAAAGTTTATCAATATAATCTTAATATTAGTCATACTATTTGCTTTTTAATAAGGTCAACAAGCACGAAGTTTACCGTATGCGAATAAGGTAATATAAATACCTACCGAACAGGGTTGAAACTAACAAAGAATTCGTATGTATAATGGTAGAGCAAAAAATTTTTTTTTGAAAGTTTGAGGCCGTTTTTTTACTGTGTTAATTCACCTTTAGCCTGCACTAAAGTACCTCTATTTAAAGTATGTACCCGATATAGCCTTCACCTTTCCTACTTAATAAAATAAGTATCCGCACCTTTTTTCACGATTGATCGGGGATTCGATCCACAAAACCCCACAAATTCATTCACTTCCTGAGAACTCTCACACAAGCCTTATTTTTACTGGTTTTTTGACCAGTAGTTATAGTGCGTTTTTTACCTATTCTTTGCTTGACATAAGTTTGCTTTAGTCACTAAACTGTATCATTGTGGTAAAAAGTGGGTAATTGTGGATCAAAGCGAATACTCCACTTAAAAAAGCCAACAAAAAATTAACTTATTTAGGCAAGTTTAGACATTATGTTTCGAGGCGCTAGCGCAATTACACTTGATAGCAAAAACAGGATCACGATACCGACACGGTATCGTGATGAGCTTTTTGCTGATTGCCAAGGAAAAATGATCTGCACGGTTGATATTCAGCACCCGTGTTTATTGCTCTATCCCTTGCCTGAATGGGAAGAAATTGAATTAAAACTGTGCAACTTATCCAGCATGAATCCGCAAGAGCGCTTATTACAGCAAGTATTATTAGGTAACGCAACTGAATGTGACATGGACAAAAATGGTCGTTTGTTAATTCATGGACCTTTAAGACAACATGCTAGTTTAGAAAAATCAGTAATGTTAGTCGGACAGCTGAAAAAATTTGAAATTTGGAATGAGTCAGCTTGGCAAATACAAATGCAACAGGGTATTAGCAAAATTCAATCGGGCGAAATTGAATTAACAGACCGTTTATTAGATTTATCATTGTAGGTGAGCATTTATGCTTACATGATTTGTAAGGCTGAAGCCTCACCTACGAATAAAAAGGTTATAAAAATAACAACATGGAATCAGAAAACACACATATTTCTGTTTTATTAACTGAAGCGATTGATGGGTTAAATATCAAACCAGACGGTTGTTATATCGACTGCACTTTTGGTCGTGGCGGCCACTCGACCTTGATTCTATCTGCGTTATCAAAACAAGGTCGGTTGATTGCTATTGATCGTGATCCTAGCGCCATAATGGCCGCTGAAAAATTCAAAGATGACGAACGCTTTCTTATTGAACACCAAGGTTTTGCCTATTTAGCCGACATTGTTCAACAGCACCAACTAACCGGTAAGGTTGACGGTATTTTGCTCGATCTAGGAGTATCATCACCGCAACTTGATGAAGCAGAACGTGGTTTTAGTTTCATGAAAGATGGCCCGCTTGATATGCGTATGGATACCACACGTGGACAAACAGCCGCTCAATGGATTGCGGTGGCTGACGTTGAAGATATTACTTGGGTATTAAGAACTTTTGGCGAAGAAAAACATGCTTGGCGTATTGCTAATGCCATTGTTGATGCTCGCGATGAAACGCCCTTTACCCGTACTAGCCAATTAGCCAAATTAATTAAAACCACTGCTCCTCAGCGCGAAATAAAAAAACATCCGGCAACGCGCAGTTTTCAAGCCATTCGTATGTATATCAATAGCGAACTTGAACAAATAGAAAAAGCATTGGCGGCATCTTTGTCGGTATTGGCCGAAGGTGGCCGTTTAGTGGTGATTAGTTTTCATTCTTTAGAAGACCGATTAGTAAAACAGTTTATGAAAAAACATTCACAAGGCAAACAAGTACCACGAGGT
Organism: Colwellia sp.; assembly: GCA_016765685.1. GTDB lineage: Bacteria > Pseudomonadota > Gammaproteobacteria > Enterobacterales > Alteromonadaceae > Colwellia. The sequence goes on from JAESPR010000115.1 coordinate 3,343, forward strand.
TTACCTATTAGTGAAGCAGAATTGAATAAAGGTAAAAAACTTGCTCTCGTTGGTCGTAGATTAAAACCAAGTAAAAGCGAAGTTGAAGAAAATGTTCGTTCACGTAGCTCAGTATTACGTATTGCTAAACGTCTGCCGCATAGTGTGGATTAGTGGTGGTCAGCCATGGGGCAGAATCACCAAAACTACAGTCTAAACAAATATTAGCACTCGATATTTGGCAAGATATTTTACAGTATTTTTTTAGTTATTTGTTGTTGTTTTTAGTAGTTGTTTCTTCGTTTTTAGTTATTTATTACACCCATATGAACAGGCAAACAACCAGTGAATTAGAGCAGTTATATACTCAGCGAGATGAATTAGACATTGAATGGCGTAACTTATTATTAGAACAAAGTAGTTTGGCAGAACATAGCGCGATAGAGAGTAGAGCAAAAAAACTGTTGAAGATGAAACGACCGGATGCCGATTCAGAAATAATTGTTATTTTAGAGTAACCGTCTGACAAGAAAATAACCTTAAGCAACCTTAAAGCAACTTAAGTAAATGAACAAAAAAGCCAGTAATCGCAGCAGTCAACCCACCACAACCGCATGGCGTTATTACGTTGTGATAGGTATTGTTGCCTTGATTTATGTTGGGTTGTTGGCGCGCAGTGCTTATATTCAAATAATTGAACCCGATATGCTGAAACGGCAGGGGGATCTGCGTTCGGTGCGTGTTGCCGCAAATACGGTGCAGCGAGGTTCTATTGTTGATAGAAACGGCGATGAGTTAGCCATTAGTGTGCCAGTAGAAACAGTGTGGGCCGATCCTAAAATCATCATGGAGAACAATGCGCTTGCGATGACTGAGCACTGGCAAGCGCTTGCTGATGTGTTAGGAAAAGATGTTAACAAACTCACTACTCGCGTCATACGTCATCCAAGCAAACGTTTTGTTTACCTTGAGCGAAAAATTTCTCCGGCGATGGCAAGTTATATTCGTGAATTGAAAATACCGGGCATTCATTTACGTAAAGAATCAAAACGTTTTTATCCTACCGGTGAAATTAGTGCGCATGTTGTTGGTTTTACTAATGTAGATGATAAAGGCATTGAAGGGGTTGAACGGGTATATGATCAACTTTTAACCGGTAAAGGCGGTAAAAAACGTTTTAGAAAAGATGCCAAAGGCCGGAAAATTGAAATTATCTCAGAAGAAAAGTCACAAGCAGCGCAAGATATTACGTTAACCATAGATCAACGTATTCAAGCGATAGCCTATAAAGAATTAAAAGGCGCAGTACAAGCATTTAAAGCCACCTCTGGCTCGGTGGTAGTGGCTGATATTCATACCGGTGAAATTCTGGCAATGACTAATAGCCCTTCGTACAACCCCAATAATCGTCGCAATACCGCGATTCACCGTTTTAGAAATCGCGCCATAACTGATATTTATGAGCCCGGTTCAGCCATGAAACCACTGACGATATTAGCCGCATTAGAGTTTGGCTCTGTAGAGGCTAACACGGTTATAAATACTAATCCTGGCTGGATGCGTTTAGGCGGTAGACGCGTTAATGACCCGATAAATCGCGGTAAATTATCGTTGGAAGAAATTTTGGTCACTTCATCAAATATGGGCACCGCTAAACTCGCGCTGTCTGTGCCGAAAAATTTTTTACTAGACAAGTTTTTCGATGCCGGATTTGCGGATAAAACCGGCACAGATTTAATTGGTGAAAGCTCAGGCATGATGCATGACCGGCAGCGTTGGTCAAAATTTGAATTAGCCACCCTCTCATTTGGCTATGGTTTAGCGATTACGCCAATGCAATTAGCGCGTTTTTATGCGACTTTGGCCAATGGCGGCATCAAACGTGAATTGTCGATCATCAAAAATAGTCAAAAAGAAGGTGAGCGGATTTTTTCAAAGGAAAACTCTCAAGCGGTGATGGCAATGCTTGAAACAGTCGTAGATGAGGAAGTACCGAAAGCTAAAGTCGCTGGTTATCGTGTTGGCGGTAAAACCGGCACGTCATTTAAAGCCATTGCCGGTGGTTATGGTAATGATTATGTTGGAATATTTGCTGGTGTTGCACCCATTTCAGATCCACAAGTAGTGGTGGTTGTGGTTATTAACGATCCCGGTGGCGATTTATATCATGGCGGAGAAGTTGCCGCGCCGGTATTTTCGCGAGTAATGAAAGGGGCGCTACAAGTGTTAAATATTGCGCCGGATGCGAAAGAAAAGTTAGCCTCAAGTGGTGAGTTAAAAGCTGTGAGCGGGGGAGTTAATGATGTCTAGACCGTTAACTCAAGCAATCATATCAGTATTAAGCGATTTTGGGATCACGGATATAGCGCCGACCACATTAGCTAACTACCAAGGTCACTTAACCAACGACAGCCGTACTATTAACCAAGGTGATATTTTTTGCGCGATAATTGGGCATGCTCAAGATGGTCGTCAATACATAGAAAAAGCCATAGCAAACGGTGCTAAATTAGTGTTATCCGAATGTGATAACGAAGCTGAGCATGGCAAGATTAATTCCCTGAGTGTTGATGCAGCACACGTTGCGGTGATTAGTTTTTATCAATTAAACAAAAAGCTTTTCGCTCTTGCAAGTGCTTATTATCAAAACCCACAAAAAAACATGACTATGATTGGTATTACCGGCACTAACGGTAAAACCAGCACTAGTCAATTGTTAGGACAACTGTTAACAAGTTGCCAAAAACCATGCGCTATTATCGGCACTAACGGTGCTGGTATGGTTGATGATTTACAGGAATTAGAAAATACCACGCCTAGTGCGACCGAGTTGGTGCAATTGTTTGCTGCGTTTAGTCAGCAAAAATTTGACGGTGAAAAACTCAGTCACCTTGCCATGGAAGTATCTTCCCATGCGCTTGAGCAAAGCAGAGTGACAGGAAGTGTTTTCGATATTGCAGTTTTCACTAACCTAAGCCGAGACCATTTAGATTATCACGGTACTATGGCTGATTATGCTGCCGCTAAAAGACAGCTATTTACCCATAATAGCGAGCAAATAGCGGTATTAAATGGTGATGATGCTCAAGTTAAGCTTTGGTTGGAAAACTGGTCAACAACGCAAAAGTCAGCATCACAAACCCTCTCATCAAAGAAAGTGTGGCTTTATGGCCGTAGTAAATATGTCCGTCAACAGGCGCAATTTGTTAGTTGCCATCATATTAACCATCACAGCAAAGGGGTTAATTTTACCCTACATACACATCTTGGTGATATTGATATACGTAGCCCGTTATTGGGCGATTTCAACATTGATAATCTATTGGCGGTTGTGGCGATATTGTTAATTGAAGGAATTGCTTTAGCGACTATCGCTGAAAAAACTTCCCACATAAAAGCAATTTCCGGTCGGATGGAAAGCTTTTCTCATCATAATGCAACCACTGCTGTGGTTGATTATGCTCATACGCCTGATGCGTTGGAAAAAGCCTTAATTGCCTGTCGTCAACATTGTCACGGCACACTGACGGTAGTGTTTGGCTGTGGTGGTGACCGAGACAAAGGTAAACGCCCGTTAATGGCGCAAGTCGCGCAGAAGCATGCCGACTGCTTAGTGATAACGAATGATAATCCACGTACTGAAGCGCCCATGGGCATTATAAACGATATTTTGTCAGGGCTTAGTGATGACTGTCAGGCAACTGTAATCGTCAATAGAAAACAAGCAGTGCTAGAAACCTTATCAACAGCACAAACAGCAGATGTGGTGTTATTGGCGGGTAAAGGCCATGAAGATTATATCATTTTAGGTGAGAACAAAATTAACTATAACGAACGTCAAGTCGTGAAAGACTTCTTTGAAAACATTGAAAAGCAATCATTAACGGGTGAACAGCTATGATCAGCTTAGATTTAGTAACGCTAGCAGCAGCAGCCAATGGTCAATTAGTTTGTCAGCAATCGTTAAGGTCACTAAGCGTGATAAACCTAGTAACCGACTCACGTGCACTTAAGTCACCAGTAAAGGGAAATGATGCTTTTTTAGCACTTAAAGGACCCAATTTTGATGGTCATCGTTTTGTTCAACAAGTGATTGGAAAAGGCTGTCAGGTGTTTATTGTTGATCACCTTGTAACCGATGTTGATAACAGCAAAATTGCCCAAATTGTTGTTGATGATACGCGTATTGCCTTGGGAAAAATTGCTGCTTATGTAAAACAACAAGTGGCACCAAAAACTATTGGTATCACCGGCAGTAGTGGTAAAACCACGGTAAAAGAAATGCTGGCTGCAATTTTATCTCGGTTAGGAAAAGTATTAGCAACTAATGGTAATTTTAATAATGATATTGGTGTGCCGCTAACGTTATTACGCTTAGAGCAAGACCATGATTTTGCTGTGATTGAAATGGGTGCTAATCACATGGGTGAAATTGCTTATACCACAGAATTAGTCAAACCGGATGTTGCCATGATTAACAATATCGCTGCAGCGCATTTGGAAGGTTTCGGCGATTTGTGTGGCGTTGCCCGTGCTAAAGGTGAAATTTTCGCTGGTTTACCCGCCAATGGTGTGGCCTTGTATAACAAAGATACCAAATACACCAGTAAATGGCAGTGGCGTTTAACGAACAAAAAAGTACGTACTTTTTCGTGTCTTAACCCGGTTAACGCTGACTGCTACAGCAGCAATGTAATCTTAGATGAAAATGGCTGTGCCAGTTTCGATCTGCAATGCTCACTTGGTCAATGCGAAATTACACTAACGGTACCGGGCAAACATAATGTTTGTAACGCCGTTGCTGCTGCTACAGCCGCTATTGAATGTGGCGCCACTTTAATTGATATCAAGTTAGGTTTAGCACATATGCCGCCAGTAAAAGGGCGTTTGCATATTCATCATTTAAAAGAAACACCAGCGACTAAACCAATTAAGTTAATTGATGATAGTTACAACGCCAATGTTGAGTCAATTAAAGCCGCTATCTCCCTGCTGGCAAGTTACTCAGGACAAAAAATATTAGTATTGGGTGATATGGGGGAGCTTGGCAGTGAAGCGCGTCATTATCATCAAGAAGTTGGCGAGTTTGCCAAAGAGCAGGGCATCAATGTGTTACTGACCTTAGGAGTATTAAGCCAAAATACTAGTGATGCTTTTGCTCGCAACAATAAAGCAATCAGTGAGCATTTTAGTGAAAAGAGACAATTAAACGAATACCTTTTTAGCCTGCTGGAGCATGACAGTGATAGATCTGAAAAAAATGTCACGCAAGAACAACAAATTTTAGTCAAAGGATCGCGTAGCGCTCATATGGAATATGTCGTTGAAGATATTATTACTTGGCATGCCAATCATGATGAAAATAGTCACCGCCAAGTTATCGAGGGTAATGCCTAATGTTACATTGGTTAGCTGAATATTTAACCCAGTATTACAGTGCGTTTAATGTTTTTTCATACTTAACGTTTCGTGCCATTGTTAGTACCTTAACGGCGTTACTTATTTCGCTTTATTTTGGTCCTAAATTAATACGTTATTTGCAAAAAATGCAAATTGGTCAAACAATACGCGATGATGGCCCGACAAGCCATTTGTCAAAAGCAGGCACGCCCACCATGGGTGGCATACTTATTTTAGCGTCTATTGTTGTCAGTATTTTATTGTGGTCCAATTTAAGCAATGTTTATGTGTGGGTCGTGTTGTTTGTTGTGGTGAGCTTTGGGTTAATTGGTTTTGTTGATGATTACCGCAAAGTAATTCGAAAAGATGCTAATGGTTTAATTGCCAAGTGGAAGTATTTTTGGCAAACAGTGGCAGGCTTGGCAACGGCAATATTTTTATATCAAATATCGCATCCAGAGCAAACCTTTTTACTGATCCCTTTTATTAAAGACGTGATGCCGCAGTTAGGCATATTTTATATTGTCATGACTTATTTTGTCATTGTTGGCACCAGTAATGCGGTTAACCTAACTGATGGCTTAGATGGTTTAGCTATCGTACCCACCATTATGGTTGCGGGCGCGTTTGCTTTATTTGCCTATGTTACCGGTAACGTAAATTTTGCGGGCTATTTGAATATTCCTCACATTGCTATGACCTCAGAGTTGGTGGTAGTTTGCACTGCTATTGTTGGCGCAGGTCTTGGTTTTTTATGGTTCAACACTTATCCGGCGCAGGTCTTTATGGGCGATGTTGGCTCATTATCGCTTGGCGCTGCGCTAGGGGTTATTGCCGTACTTGTTAGACAAGAGTTAGTGTTATTTATTATGGGCGGCGTTTTCGTGATAGAAACCGTGTCGGTCATTTTGCAAGTTGGCTCATACAAAATGCGCGGTCAGCGAATTTTCCGCATGGCACCTATACATCATCATTACGAATTAAAAGGTTGGCCAGAGCCAAGAGTGATTGTGCGCTTTTGGATCATTTCAATGATTCTTGTGTTGATTGGTTTAGCTACCTTGAAGCTAAGGTAGGCGAAGCAGAGATAAGTTTGAAGTAGAAAGTTACAAGTTAAAAATAAATGCAAAAAAATTAGAGTGAAAATGACCTTATTAGCAGATTTTAAAGATAAACAAATACTGGTGCTAGGCGCTGGCATCACAGGCATGTCCTGTGTTCGCTACCTTAGTGCGCATGATTTGTGCTTTGCTGTTAATGATTCTCGAACCAATCCCTTTATGGCTAATTATAGTGAACAACAATTTGGTGCTGAGTTTCCCACCGCACGTTTGCATTTAGGGCAGTGGCATAGTGACCTAATAAGTCAGGCTGAGGTTATTTTAATTAGCCCAGGCATTGATAGTACCATTAAAGAGATTTCACCCTATATTAGCGCTGATTGTCAGGTAATGGGTGATGTTGAGTTGTTTTGTCAACTGAACAACCAACTCGGCATGAGTAAACAAGGTAAACCTATCGAACTACTGGCGTTGACTGGCTCAAACGGGAAATCAACCGTGGTGTCGTTACTGGCTCATTTAGCCAAAAGTTTAGGTATTAATGCTCAACTTGGCGGCAATATTGGTCAGCCAGTATTAGACATTTTCATCGAAGAGCAAACGCTTAGCGCAAATTCTGCACGTAAGGTTTTACCTGAGCTATTAATTTTAGAATTATCTAGTTTTCAATTAGAAACATTGACTAGTATGCAAGCTATTGCTACTAGCGTATTAAATATTAGTGATGATCACCTTGACCGTCATCTTAGTATGGCAAACTATCAAAACATCAAGCAAAGTATTTATCAGCAGGGTAAGTTGGCAATCACTAACCGTGATGATGCTGCCACGTTAACACCGAATAAATTTCAACAGACTCTTTCTTTTGGTAGTGATAGGCCAGAAGAAAACCAATTTGGCATTCGCCTAGTCAATGGTAAAGCTAATTTAGCTTTTGGCAAACAACGGTTAATCGCTGTAGATGAGCTGCCCTTAGCAGGCATGCATAATGCGCTAAATTATCTAGCCGCTTTGGCATTGGGTTACAGCGCCGGTTGGTCATTAGTTGGCATGGTTGATAACTTAGCAGGCTTTACGGGTTTGGCACATCGTTGCCAACGTATTGTTAGTGATGACGGCATCACTTGGATTAACGACTCAAAAGCAACCAATATTGGTGCCACACTTGCGGCAATTAATGGCTTGGCGCAAACTTTGTCACCAGCGCAAAATTTGATCCTCATTGCTGGAGGTGATGGTAAAGGAGCTGATTTTTCACCCTTAAACGAGCCCTTGTCACAGCATGTTAGTGAGCTGATCACCTTAGGAAAAGATGGTGATAAAATTGCTGAATTAGTCACTAATGCAAACAAAGTTACTAACTTAAACGAAGCAGTGCAAGTGGCTAAAATGAGAGCTAAAACAGGTGATATTGTACTGCTTTCTCCTGCTTGCGCTAGTTTGGATATGTTTAAAAATTTCTCTGACCGTGGTGAGCAATTTATAGTTGCGGTAGCACAGTTAGCAGAGGCAAGCGAATGAATGCCTCTAACGTGACAACGAACAAAAACGAACAGCAAATTAAGTTGTCATTTTTGTCTGCGCTCACTAACACGGTTACTCGTAGAGTTGCTAACATTTTTGATAGTAAAACCACCACAACGCAAAGTGGTGCGGTATTCGATCGCAGTTTTGTGATGTTAGCCTTGATGATGTACATGATAGGTTTGGTCATGGTGGCTAGTTCATCAATGCCAGTAGCCGAGCGTTTGTTCAACAATCCCTTTCATTTTGTAATTCGTCATGCCATTTATATTGTGTTGAGCTTAGGTATTGCCGGTGTTGCTCTGCAAATTCCCATGGCGTGGTGGCAAAAAAATAGCAGTTATTTGTTAATATTAGGCATTGCACTTTTAGTGATAGTGCTGCTCGTTGGCCGCACCGTTAATGGCTCTACCCGTTGGATTGTTGTTGGACCTATTACCGTACAAGCCGCTGAACCCGCTAAGTTGTTTTTCTTTTGTTATCTTGCCGCTTACTTAGTGCGCCGCCGCGATCAGGTGATGGAAGATTGGCGTGGTTTTGCTAAACCCTTGGTTGTTTTTGGCGTGCTCGCTGCTTTACTCTTACGCCAACCAGACTTAGGCACGATTATTGTGATGTTTGTCACGACGTTTGGTTTGTTATTTTTAGCGGGCGCCAAACTTTGGCAGTTTATTAGTTTGGCTTCGGTCGGCGTGCTGTTACTGTCTTTATTAGCGATTTTTGAACCGTATCGTTGGCGTCGCATCACCAGTTTCTTAGACCCATGGCAAGACCCTTTTGGCAGTGGTTATCAATTAACGCAGTCATTAATGGCTTATGGTCGAGGTGAGCTTTTTGGTCAAGGTTTAGGCAATAGTATCCAAAAATTGGAATACTTGCCCGAAGCGCATACCGATTTTGTCATGGCAGTGTTAGCCGAAGAGTTTGGTTTTATCGGCGTAGCCGTTATTTTAGTGTTAAGCATGGTACTGGTTTTTAAAGCGTTAATGCTCGGTAAAAAAGCCATAGCAAAAGAGAAGTTTTTTGAAGGTTTTTTTGCTTATGCTCTCGGTATTTGGTTTTGTTTTCAGGCGGCAGTCAATGTTGGTGCTAGTGCCGGCATAGTACCGACCAAAGGCTTAACTATGCCGCTAATTAGTTATGGTGGTAGTTCTATGATTATTATGACCCTTGCTGTGGTTATTTTAATTCGTATTGATCACGAATTGCGCATGCAAAGTATTCAAGCAACCTCATCAAAAAGAAAAGGTCGAAAAATTGGGGGCGATAATGATTAAATCTATTAACTCTCCAAGAAAAACGAGAACTTTGTTAGTGATGGCAGGTGGCACCGGAGGGCATATTTTTCCTGGGCTTGCCGTAGCAGAAAAATTGCAAAGCAAAGGTTGGCATATTCATTGGTTAGGCACCGCTGATCGGTTGGAAGCTGATATTGTACCTGCTCATGGTTTTGATATTTCATTTGTTAATATCAGTGGTTTACGGAACAAAAATTTATTGGTTTGGTTGAAATTACCATTTAAGTTAGTCAACGCATTATGGCAATCACTAACGGTTATTAGAAAAGTAAAACCTGATGCTGTACTAGGTATGGGCGGCTATGCCAGTGCGCCCGGAGGTTTGGCGGCATGGCTAATGAAAAAGCCGTTGGTGGTACATGAGCAAAATGCGGCAGCCGGATTAACTAATAGATTCTTGGCGCGAATTGCAACCAAAGTGTGTTGCGCTTTTCCTCATGCTTTTGCCAGTAACATTGCGGCTGAAGTTGTCGGTAATCCATTAAGAGCCAGTATTATTGAAGGCACTAATCAAGAGCGAATAAATCAAAAAAGTAGCGTTCAAGAGTCAGTAAAAAATAGTCACAATATTTTAGTGGTCGGTGGCAGTTTAGGGGCACAAGTATTAAATCAAACGGTGCCGGATAGTTTTGCCAAATTGAGAGCTATAAATCACAGCAATGATAACTTGCCCTTTAATATTTGGCATCAAACCGGAAAAGGTAAACAGCAAGGTGTTATCGATGCTTATAATCAGCAAAAACTAGCGGATGAACAGGTGAGGGTGGCTGAATTTATTGATGATATTGCCAGTGCTTATCAGTGGGCAGATGTAGTCATTTGTCGAGCTGGTGCGTTAACCGTATCTGAATTGGCAATGGCGGCAACGCCCGCAATATTTATCCCCTTGCCACATGCCGTTGATGATCACCAAACAAAAAATGCCCAGTATTTAGTTTCCCGTGGTGGCGCTACCTTGATTAAACAAAAAGACTTAACCAGTGACGTGTTAGCTAAATTATTAACTGAATTATTTAGTGAGCCACAAATTTTACAAAATATGAAACAAGCGACTTTCGCAGCAGCTGATGGCGATGCGACCAATAAAGTTGCCCTGCTTTGTCAGCAAGTGGCGGCTTAGCAAGAAGATGAGTAATGAGATGAGTCTAAAAGCAATGAATAGAAATAAAGCGAATATACCTGAAATGCGCCGAGTTAAATGCATCCACTTTGTTGGTATTGGCGGCGCAGGTATGAGCGGCATTGCCGAGGTCTTACTTAACGAAGGTTACCAAATATCAGGCTCAGATATTGGTGATAATCAAGTGGTAAAACGTTTAATCAAACTAGGCGCAACAATTACCATTGGCCATGCCAGTGAAAATATCAAAGGCGCTAGTGTTATCGTGGTTTCTACGGCAATTAATCAAGATAACCCTGAATTAGTCGCAGCTAAAGAACAGCGGATTCCGGTAGTACGGCGCGCTGAAATGTTAGCAGAGCTGATGCGTTTTCGACACGGTATTGCGATTGCAGGCACCCATGGAAAAACCACTACAACCAGTTTAATCGCCAGTATTTTTGCTCAAGGCCAGTTAGACCCTACTTTCGTTATTGGCGGTTTGCTCAATAGTGCTGGTACTAATGCACGGTTAGGTAGTAGTCGTTATTTAGTGGCCGAAGCCGATGAAAGTGACGCTTCTTTTTTACATTTACAACCTATGGTGTCGGTAATCACCAATATCGACAAAGATCATATGGAAACCTATCAGGGCGATTTTGAAAAATTAAAAGACACCTATATCGAGTTCTTACATAACTTACCATTTTATGGTTTAGCGGTAGTCTGCATAGATAACCCCGTTGTTCGCGAGTTATTACCCCGCATTAGCCGTCAAGTGATCACCTATGGTTTTTCCGAAGATGCCGATATTCGCGCAGTAAATTATCAACAAGATGGTGGTGTGAGTTATTTTACCGTGGAAATGGATGGCCAACCGCCTCTAGATATGAGTGTCAATTTACCGGGGCAACATAATGTGCTTAACGCGCTTGCCGGTGTTGCCGTTGCTAAAGATGAAGGCATTGCCGATGAAGCTATTTGTCAGGCATTAACCGAGTTTGCCGGTATTGGTCGTCGCTTCGAACAATTAGCAGATCTAAAAACTGACGCCGGAAATATGGTGTTAGTTGATGATTATGGTCATCATCCCAGCGAAGTTAAAGCGACAATTATCGCGATGCGTACCGGCTGGCCAGATAAACGTTTAGTGATGGTGTTTCAGCCGCATCGGTATTCGCGTACTCGTGATTTGTATGAAGATTTTGTCGAAGTATTGTCACAAGTTGACTGTTTATTTTTATTAGATGTTTATGGTGCAGGTGAAACCCCAATTGCCAGTGCCGACAGTAAAAGCCTAATGCGCTCTATTCGTCAACGAGGACAAATTGAACCCGTCTATGTCAGTAATGTAGATGACTTGCCTGAGTTGCTTGCCGCACAACTACAAGATAACGATATGGTGATCACTCAAGGTGCCGGTAATATTGGTGCGATAGCAAGAGGTTTGTCAAATCATCCATTGTTAGTGCAAGCAGGGCTTAAATAAATGACTATCACTGCATTGAAAAAAGCGCCCATTGGGGTGCTTTATGGCGGTAACTCAGCTGAACGTGAAGTATCACTTAATTCAGGTGAAGCCGTAGCCAACGGGCTAACACAAGCTGGCTTCAATGTCGTTTTAATAGACACCAAAGAAACGCCCTTAACCGCATTAGTAGCACAAAATATCAAGCGGGTATTTATTGCCTTACATGGCAGAGGTGGTGAAGATGGCTGTTTGCAAGGTGCCTTAGAATATTTAGGGATCGCCTATACCGGCGCTAATGTTTTAGGCTCGGCGCTATCAATGGACAAAGTACGCAGTAAGCAAATATTTAGAGCATGTAACTTACCTACAGCAGCTTTTTCAGTGGTTACTAAGGCCGAATTTGCCACGCTTGATATAAAAAGTCAACTTAACGCCTTAGGCGGTAAAGTCATGGTTAAACCGGCTCATGAAGGCTCAAGTATCGGTATGGCGATGGCGGACACCCCGGAAAAGTTACATAACGCTTTGGTAGCCGCCTTTGGTTTCGATGGCTATGTGTTATTGGAAACATGGATTGATGGCCCTGAATATACGGTGGCTATTTTAGGTGATGAAGCACTACCGGCCATTCATATGGAAACGCCGCGAGAGTTTTATGATTATGAAGCAAAGTATCAATCAACTAGCACGCAATATCATTGTCCTTGTGGTTTGTCAGAGGAAGAAGAAGAAAAAATAAAAGCGCTATCATTGCAAGCATTCAAGGCAACAGGTGCCAGTGGTTGGGGACGTGTTGATTTAATGCAAGATAATCAAGGTCATTGGCAAATATTAGAAGTAAACACAGTGCCGGGTATGACTCAAACATCATTAGTTCCCAAAGCGGCAAAAGTACACGGGTTAACTTTTAGTGAATTAGTAGAACGTATTGTTCTGCTCAGTTTGTAGGTTGGAATTTATTCCAACAACATTGTAGGAACGGCATAAGCCGAAAATAATAATATGAATAACAAGCTAACCACATCGATAAACAAACAAACATGGTCATTTGGCCTAGGTTTGGCGTTTTTCGTTTGTGTGCTTATTGGCTTAATTAGTAGTGGTTGGTGGTTAACAAAAATGTTGGTTGAGCAAGAACATTCACCGGTTAATTCGATAGTTATTAGTGGCGAAATGCCTTATACCCAACGTGCGGAAGTACTAAGTGCCATCAATGATATTGATTTAGGGAATTTTTTCCAAGTTGACGTTAATGATATCCAACAACAAGTTTCCGCATTGCCATGGGTTTATTCGGTAGCGGTTAGAAAACAATGGCCTAGTGAAGTAAAAATTTATGTGGTTGATCAAACGCCGGTGGCTTTATGGAATGGCGATTTTTTATTGAACCAGTTTGGTAAAGCGTTTCAAGCAGATAAAAAACAATTGAAAGTCACGTTACCAGAATTTTTTGGCCCCGAAGGAACTGAGCTATTAGCATTAGAGAATTTTATTAACTTAAACGACTTACTAGAGTACCGAAATTTAGCCATTGATGAACTGGTGCTCAGTGAGCGTTTTTCATGGCAACTGACCTTAAATGATGGTGTTATGCTCAATTTGGGTCGTGAAGAACGGGTAAAAAGAATACAAAGATTTATGGATGTTTATCCTTTAATAAAAACGCACCTTAAGCAGCAAAAAAAGCAACAGCAGCAACAGAAAAATAATCGAAAAAAATCGTTAAAACAAGCGGTGGATTATATAGATTTACGGTATGATACGGGATTGGCAGTTGGCTGGAAACCAGTCACTGATCTGTCATCTAACATGAACTTAAAAAAACAACAAAAATCAAACCGCACAGTTATGTTTCAATACGCTATGTTTCAGAACTATTTAGTTAGAAACTATTCATTTAAAAAGAATGATCTGCACACAAAAGAGTTGACCTTGAATGTCTAAAGTTACAGAAAGAAATTTAGTTGTTGGACTAGATATCGGTACATCTAAAATATCCGTCGCGGTGGGTGAAATCACCCCTGACAATCAGTTAAGTATTGTTGGTGTGGGTAATCAACCGGCACGTGGTATGGATAAAGGCGGCGTTAATGATTTGAATTTAGTAATTCAATCCATTCAACGAGCCATTAATGAAGCTGAATTGATGGCAGATTGTCAAATAAGCTCGATTTATTTAGGCATTTCAGGCAAACACATTAGTTGTCAAAATGAAAATGGCATGGTGCCAATCAATGACAAAGAAGTCATTCAAGAAGACGTTGATAATGTTATTCATACTGCGCGCAGTGTGCCTATTTCAGCTGAGCGCCGGATGCTGCATGTATTGCCGCAAGAATATAGCATCGATTGCCAAGATGGCATCAAAAGTCCTATTGGCATGTCGGGTGTGCGAATGGAAGCCAAAGTACATATTATTACTTGTGCTAACGACATGGCTAAAAATTTAGTGAAATGTGTCGAACGTTGTAACTTAAATGCCGATCAACTTATTTTCTCTGCTTTAGCGTCAAGTTACTCAGTATTAACCGATGATGAAAAAGAATTAGGTATTTGTGTCGTTGATATGGGGGCCGGCACCATGGATCTATCAATATTTACCGGTGGTGCGCTTCGTCATACCGCTGTTATTCCAGTGGCAGGCAATCAAGTGACTAGCGATATCGCTAAAATATTCCGTACCCCGATAAGCCATGCAGAAGATATTAAGGTGCAATATGCCTGTGCATTAAGGCACTTAGTTAGCATGGAAGAAAGCATTGAAGTGCCTAGTGTTGGCGGTCGTCCTGCACGCACTATGTCACGCCATACGTTATCTGAAGTAGTTGAACCAAGATACCATGAACTATTTGAACTGATCCAAGAAGCCGTGCGAGAAGCGGGTTTAGCCGATCAAATTGCCGCTGGTTATGTATTAACGGGAGGTACGGCAAAAATGGAAGGCGTGGTGGAATTTGCAGAAGAAGTATTTCAAATGCCAGTACGTGTTGCTTCACCACTAGCGGTGCAAGGTTTGCGGGAATATATTGATGATCCCAGTTATGCGACGGTGGTTGGCTTGCTGCATTATGGTATGCAAGCGCACGAGTCTGGCGCGAAAGAGAATAATAACGCTGCAGGGGTTACCGGTTTGTGGTCACGCCTTCATGCTTGGTTTAAAGGTGAGTTTTAATAAATTTACTACGCAAACTTATACATGCCACTACGTGGCGACAGAAAAAATTGTAAAAGCGATTTTAATCGCGATTTAAGTAAAAACAGTGTATGTAGGTCAGAATTATCCTGACAAATTTAGTAAAAAAACGGAGAGAGAAAAATGTTTGAATTGATGGAAGATCATAACGAAGAAGCAGTGATTAAAGTCATTGGTGTTGGCGGCGGTGGCGGTAATGCTGTTGAACACATGGTGTGCCAAACCATTGAGGGTGTTGAATTTATCACGGCTAATACTGATTCACAGGCATTGCGAAACTCATCTGCCAATGTCACTTTACAATTAGGGGCTGATGTCACTAAAGGTTTAGGTGCTGGTGCCAATCCTAACATTGGTCGCCAAGCAGCAGAAGAAGACAGAGAAACTATTATGCAAACCTTAAAAGGTGCGGATATGGTGTTTATTGCGGCCGGCATGGGTGGAGGCACGGGGACAGGTGCAGCACCAGTAGTTGCCGAAATTGCTAAAGAAATGGGTATATTAACCGTAGCTGTTGTTACTAAACCATTCCCTTTTGAAGGCAAGAAACGGATGAATTATGCCGACCAAGGCATCGAAGCGTTATCGAAAAGCGTTGACTCATTGATCACTATACCAAACGAAAAACTATTAAAAGTTTTAGGGCCGGGCACGAGTTTATTAGATGCGTTTAAAGCGGCAAATAATGTTTTATTAGGCGCAGTACAAGGTATTGCTGAGCTTATTACTCGCCCAGGTTTAATCAATGTTGATTTCGCCGATGTGCGCACGGTTATGTCTGAAATGGGCACTGCCATGATGGGCTCGGGTATTGCATCAGGTGCAGATCGCGCTGAAGAAGCAGCAGAAGCGGCTATCTCTAGTCCTTTACTTGAAGATGTTGATTTAGCCGGCGCTCGCGGTATTTTAGTTAATATTACCGCTGGTATGGATATTAGCATTGATGAGTTTGAAACAGTTGGTAATGCGGTAAAAGCCTTTGCTAGTGAAAATGCTACCGTAGTTGTTGGTGCAGTTATTGACCCTGAAATGACCGAAGAATTACGCGTTACGGTTGTTGCGACGGGTATTGGCGCAGAAAGCAAGCCCGATATCACCTTGGTTAATCCTGTACCTATGTTAGAACCGAGGGTGGTTGGTGGTGATTACATACCATCAGCAATGCCGCAAGCTGAAATAGCGGTAGAGCCTATTGCTATGACCGACAGTAATGTTCAAAAAGTAGCTCACGCCGACTTAGATAACTATTTAGATATTCCCGCATTTTTGCGTAAGCAAGCGGATTAGATACGAGTAGCAAGTGACAAGTTATAAGTTGCAAACAGGTTAAGTAATAGCAGATTAAAACGAGTAGATAAGTGATTTTTTGTATTTATCAGCTTTATTTGTTATATTATGCGCCCGCCGAAATTGGTGGTCTATGCTGTGCCAATGTATTTTAATAAGTTATTTTTAAAGGGCTTTATTAGGGTAAGTACAGATGTTTGACGCGTAAGCAAAAATAGCGAAAGCGAGGCTAAATGATTAAGCAACGTACATTAAAAGCAAGTGTTTCAACCGTAGGTGTTGGTTTACATAAAGGTGAAAAGGTGCAGGTTACTCTCCGTCCTGCGCCAGCAAACACCGGTATAGTCTTCCGCCGTGTTGATCTTGACCCTGTGGTTGATATCAAAGCAACGCCTGAAGCCGTTGGTGAAACCACCTTGTGTACTTGTTTAGTTAATGCGCAGCAAGTTAAAGTTTCTACAGTAGAGCATTTGTTATCTGCAGTTGCTGGCTTAGGTATTGATAATCTTATTATTGATGTTGACGCGCCGGAAATTCCCATTATGGATGGCAGTGCGCTACCGTTCGTTTATCTAATACAATCTGTTGGTATTGAAAGCCAAAATGCGGCTAAACGTTTTATTCGCATTAAAAAAGCAATACGCGTTGAAGAAGGTGATAAATGGGCTGAATTACTCCCTTTTGAAGGTTTTAGAGTCAATTTTGCCATTGAATTTGATCATCCGGTTATTGCCAATACTTGCCAAACCATGAGTATGGACTTTTCTAGCTGTTCTTTTATTAAAGAGATCAGTCGTGCTCGTACTTTTGGTTTTATGAAAGATATTGAATTTCTCCGCTCTCATAATCTTGCTTTGGGTGGCAGTTTAGAAAATGCGATTGTGCTAGATGAATATCGCATGCTCAATAAAAATGAGTTACGTTACGACGATGAATTCGTCAAGCATAAAATTCTGGATGCAATTGGCGATCTTTACATGGCCGGCGCCAGCATTTTAGGTGAATTTAATGCCTTTAAATCAGGGCATGGTTTGAATAACCTTTTGCTTAGAGAAGTATTTAAACAACAAGACTCTTGGGAATGGGTGACTTATGAAGATGATAAGTTAACTTCTCCTATTGCCTATCAAGAAATTAACGCTACAGCTTTTTAACGTTGATCTGACTCTAATTACCAACTCTGATTACTAATATCATATAACGAGAGTTTGGCAAACAACCCGAAGGTTGCCTGCTAACAATGCTCAAAGTAAATTCGGTAGGTAGAAGACCAAATAGGGTAATCTACCTCCATCATATAACAGACAAAATCTTGCTTATTTAACTGGGCAAAATTAAATAAATAATCGTTCATTTCACCCACTTGCAAGCCCTCAATACTTTGTGCCCGTGCTGATGATGATTGCAATACTGCCAACTCTAATAGTTCAGGCAAACGCTCGGTCCACATGTCTTCGGCTCTAAGCTTGCCTTCTTCAACTCTTTGATTACTTGAATAACAACCTATATTAACTGAGCTGCGCATATCAAGCTTTTTATCTAAAAAAACCATCATCACTAACTTTTTTGTGGGATTTTTAATGCTAATACTAGTCGAACTACATTTACTTTCGTGTACTAATGGGTTGGCCAGCTCATCGGGGTTACTAAATAAAAAGCTCGCGTTAAAAGGTTTATTGCTATTAAGTTCGTTAAAGACAATGCCTGAATTACTTGCCGAATAACTTGAATAGGCCTTAGCTAGCTGTGGATCTGAATATTCGTCAATAATACCAATATGAAATTGGCGGGTGTCTATGGTTGAGTCTTTGGTAATATGTTCAGGTCGAATAAAGCCGTCCGGATTAGGGTGAGTATAAAACTGCACAAAAGGCGGTGCTTCTTTAGAGCGTGAAATACCTAATTTAGAGACTAAAGCGACTTCTTGCAAAAACTCTTTATTGTGGTTGTTTTGCGTTAATATATAGCTAGAAAACAAGGTATCTACAGAAGAATTAAATAACTGTTTTGAACATAAATAATGTTGCTGCCTTTTTTCAAATGCAGTTAAAGCTTCCTGTTTTTCATTAACGTGCTCGGCAGAATTATTTAATAATCGTTTAAGTTGTGCATGGCTTTTAGCATATTGCTTAGTGTGCAAACTAAAAATTTCAATAGCCTTTTTAGTTTCAAGTATCAGTTGCTTATCTAGCTGAAAAACACTAACTTTATCAATAAACTCCTCTAAACTGGCGATGCCGGGCAATAAGCATAAAACGTCTTTACCATTAATGCTTTTATGTACGGCATTTAACACCCGTTGACAATTTGATCGATTATAATTAAGCCATTGAGACATGCCCGTAATAGACTGAGCTGATTGTGGAAACTCTCGAATTAAAGCTCGGATAACTTTTTTTAAATTCTCACCGGTCCGATTAAGAATAATTAAATCTTTTGGTGTTAATGAAGTTTGCTCTGTAGACATGATTAAGTAGTATTATTTATCACTTTTAAGTACTCTAACATAGCTCATAAGATCAAAGCAGTAATAAATAAAAGGAGTAATAAATACTCCTTTTATTTCAGTTTGAATTTTCAATTGTCAGTAATAATTATTAATTACAATTGCCGATAAAACTCCATACTCCCCATAACCCAGAAGCCGCTGGGTTTTCACCTTGAGTCCACCAATTGGCAGTATATTTAATGCCATTAAATGCTACTTGATCGCCACCTAAATAAACCTTATTAGCATCCCACGGAGCAATGCCTTGACAGCCTTGATTATCAGTATTGCTGACAACCACTTGTTGGCTATAGCTACTGATTAACCCTTGAGCATCTGATACGGTTAACGTGACATTATAACTTCCTTCCGTAATGAAATTGTGCACAGGATCACTGAGATTTGATTGTGAACCATCACCAAAATTCCAATTCCAAGCGGTAATACCTTGGTCATCACTAGAGCTATCAATAAAACTCACCGTTAAATCTGCTGCCGAAAATGAAAATTGAGCGACAGGTGCTTGATTTTCACCATTGTCTGAGCAGACGCCTAAGTCGCGCCATACGTTACTATAAACATCAGGTCGTGCACCTGTTGACCACCAAGTAGACTGATATTTTCGACTGCTATAACTGACCATGTCATTGATGCCGTAGCTGGTACTGGCATTCCATGCTTGAATACCATTACAACCCGGCGGTGTAACCACACCCGTTTCAATGGTGACAAGTTGTGAGGTTGTGCCAACTTGGCCTATGGTATCGGTTACTGTTAAAGAAACGGTATAACTGCCATCTTGATCATAACTATGGCTCGGCTCTACTGCCGTTGAAGTTTGATTATCACCAAAATTCCATGCATAAGATTGTATGCCTTGATCATCAGTTGATGCATTACTAAAACTTACCGTTTGACCATTGATGTTAGTACTAAATCTTGCAATAGGTAAGGCATCTTCATCACCGCCGCTGATACCGGTTTTACTTTCTATCCAATCTAAATAACTTAACGTGCGAGTAAAAGCCGTGGCGCCTCGACATGCGCTGCCCCAACTAACAGTACCGATACTGTAAAATTCGCCATTGGCCTTAATCGCATAAGGGCCACCGCTATCACCGTTACAAGCTGATACACCGCCTTGTCCGCCACCACAAATCACTGAGCCAGGAATATTAAACTGTAATTCACTACTACAGGATGAATTAGAGATCACCGGCAGGTTAACTTCTCGTAAGGTATCACTTGGATTGCCTCTATTACTGGTTAAGCCCCAGCCAGAAACCGTGACATAACGACCCACACCCGCATATTGGTTTTCAATTGCCTGAGTGGGCAGTTTTGCCGGAATATATTGCGCATCAGCAGCCGAGGCTAAGCGCAATAAGGCAATGTCATAACCTGAACGAATACCATTGGCACCGCGCCAGTTTTCATGGGTAATGATCTGACTGACATTCAATAATTGACCATCATTAGCACGTAAACTATGCGAACCCACTTTTACCGTTAACGAATTAGTAGAGGCACTGTCTAAACAGTGAGCTGCCGTAAGAACCCAACGGCTATTAATCAGTGTGCCGCCACAACCTTGCCGGCCATTCATTAATAAAGCTACTTGATAAGGTCTTGAATAAGGAACCGATTCAGAGCCACCCACTATCTGAATGGTTTGATCTTCGTCAACCTTACTATAGGCCGAGGATGTAACCAAACAACTTGTTATTAGCACACCTTTTAAAGCAATGCTGAGTGGTTTTTTTACCCAGTTATTATCTTTTCTTGTTTTTATCATGATTATCTCATTTATATTTATTATTAAAGTAAAAGTTAACTATGTCACCATAAAATGGTTTCTTAGATATAATCTGAGATTTATATTTATTCAAGTTTTATTAAAAATCGTTAACTGGTAAGAGTTCATTTGAAAGTGTCTGTTTTATGAACAATCTTTTAAAAAACAGACTATTGAATGTATATAATGATTTACACTAATTTTTATTAGCAGCAGCGGCTAACTTTTCTAGCTTCTCTTTTAACCCTTTGGGTGCATTTTCAGCGATCTTTAATAAATGAGCAGCGGTGTTGGCTGAAATAGCCAGTACCGAGCCTTGCTGATTAACGGGCTTACTACTTTGATAGGTTTGTTGGTTTGCTATTTTTTTATGCCCTTGGGGATTTACCTTAATTTCGATATGCGAAAATTTTCCTTGGGTTTGTTTGACCAATTCATTGCAGATAGTATTACGTTCAAATTGTAATCTTTGCCCCCAAACCGGTGATTTCACTTCAATAATTAAGGTTGTTTGTACAAAATTCGCAATATTGAACGCATCTTCTGGTAGGTCAGGGCATATTTGTCGTACAATGTCTGACAATAAACTCAAAGAGTTGGTTTTTGCTTGAATTTGTGCCAAAGTGCCTGTCGTCGAATTAAATAGCGTAGACAGTTTTTTTGGGGCTTTTGGTCTTCGTGCCATAGTTGTACCGTAACGGGCTTAAATAAGCTTTAAATTTAAAAAGTATTAAGAAATAAATATGAGTTTAACACTACTGTACCGTGGAAAGAATGTAAGATTCTCAATGCGCCTAAATAAGTTACATTGGCTTTCTGCTGTGTTGTGTTTTGCCCTGCTTTCTGGGTTAATTGTGTATCTGATGTTATCTACCAATGAAAAACCCAACAGTACGAGTGATTATCTTGCTAGCCAAGTAATAGGCTCAAGTGAAAATAATGACATAGAGACAAAAAATGCATTTAAAAAGCCACAACTGACCGCCGTAACGATGAAATTAGCCGAGCTACAAAGTCATGTGTTACGGTTAAATGCTTTGGGTGAACGTTTAGCTGAAAATGCTAATATTCCAGCACAAGAATTCAATTTTGCGCAGCTTCCCCCTAGCGGTGGCCCGTCAACAACAACCAGTGAAATAAGTAAAAAATCTTTTGCTCAGCTGTTGGTTGAAATCAGTCAATTAGAAAATGCCCTCAATTATGAAGAAAATCAATTGCAGATGCTTGAATCTTTAACGTTAGGTCACCATATAGAGAATAGTCGTTATTTATCTGGTCGACCTATCGCTAAAGGCTGGTTGTCATCTTATTTTGGACTGCGCAAAGACCCTTTTAATGGTAAACCTGCCATGCACAAAGGCATTGATTTTGCGGGCAAGGAAGGTGGCGATGTTATTGCGACGGCATCAGGAGTGGTTAGTTGGGCTGATAATAGGTACGGGTATGGTCAGTTAGTAGAAATTAATCATGGTGAAGGTTTGAAAACACGCTATGGTCATAACAAAAAACTACTGGTTAACGTAGGTGATGTTGTCACTAAAGGGCAAGTAATCGCTAGAATGGGCAGTACTGGGCGTTCTACTGGCCCTCATGTTCATTATGAAATTTTGCACAACAATAAACAAATTAACCCGCTTAAATTTGTTTATCGTAAAGCCAAATAACAATAAAAAATGTAAGTCGCCGTATAAAACACGGCAACAATAATATTCACTTAGTGATCAAAATGATTTTGACCACTAAATTTCACAAAATGGTTAAATAAGATGTTTGTAAAGTTGTTAACAAAAATGTTTGGTAGTCGTAACGATAGATTACTTAAACTGATGGGCAAAGAAGTAAAAAAAATAAATGCGTTAGAGCCAATTCTTGAAGCACTAAGTGATGAAGAATTGAAAGCGAAAACCGCTGAATTTAAAGAACGCTTAGCAAACGAAGAAACTTTAGATCAAATACTACCCGAAGCTTTTGCTGTGGTACGTGAAGCCAGTAAACGGGTATTTGATATGCGTCATTTTGACGTGCAAATGATCGGCGGAATGGTTTTAAATGACGGTAAAATTGCTGAAATGCGCACCGGTGAAGGAAAAACCCTTACAGCGACATTGCCGTCTTATTTGAATGCCTTAACCGATAATGGCGTGCATGTTATTACTGTTAATGACTATCTAGCAACTCGTGATGCTGATTGGAGTCGACCATTATTCGAATTTTTAGGATTAACGGTTGGTTGTAATATTGCGGGTTTGTCTCCACAAGAAAAACAAGCCGCCTATCATGCTGATATTACCTATGGCACCAATAACGAATTTGGTTTTGATTATTTGCGTGACAACATGGTGTTTTCACCTGACGAGCGTTCACAGAAAAAACTCAGCTTTGCCATTATTGATGAAGTCGACTCGATCTTAATTGATGAGGCTCGTACGCCGTTAGTTATTTCAGGGCAAGCAGAGGATAGCTCGGAACTGTATAAAGGCATAAATGCCATAGTGCCTGAACTTAAAGTGCAAAGTGAAGAAGATAAAGACCAAGAAACAGGTCAGTCTGAAGATTTTGTTGAGGGTGATTTCACTATTGATGAAAAAGCCAAACAGATATATTTAACAGAACGTGGTCAAATTCATATTGAAGACATTATGACTGAAAAAGGTTTGCTGCAAGAAGGCGATACTTTATATTCAGCATCGAATATTACCTTGTTACACCATGTGATGGCAGCATTACGTGCACACAAATTGTTCCAAAAAGATGTTGACTACATTGTTAAAGAAGGTGAGATTGTCATCGTTGATGAGCACACTGGTCGTACTATGGAAGGACGTCGTTGGTCTGAGGGTTTACACCAAGCGGTTGAGGCCAAAGAAGGCGTTAACATTCAAAATGAAAACCAAACTTTAGCCTCTATTACCTTCCAAAACTTCTTTAGAATATATGGAAAACTATCGGGTATGACAGGTACTGCAGATACGGAAGCATTTGAATTTCAACATATATATGGTTTGGAAACTGTTATTATTCCAACCAATCAGCCAATGATTCGTGATGATATGGCGGATCTAATCTATTTAACCACAGAAGAAAAGTTTGAAGCAATTTTAGAAGATATTAAAGATTGCGTTAAACGTGGTCAGCCAGTACTCGTAGGTACTATCTCTATTGAAACCTCTGAATTTTTATCGGACTTCTTAAAGAAAGCCAAAATTAAGCATAAAGTATTAAACGCTAAATTTCATGCGCAAGAAGCTGAAATTGTTGCTGATGCAGGTAAAGAATTCGCAGTTACTATTGCCACTAACATGGCGGGTCGTGGTACTGATATTGTGCTGGGTGGTAACTTAGATGCGGCTATTGCTAAGCTCTCTCAAGGTAATAAAAAACCGACAGCAGAGCAAGTAGAAAAAATAAAAGCGCAGTGGGAAATTGATCATGAACGTGTACTTGAGCTTGGGGGCTTAAAAATTGTTGCTACTGAACGCCATGAGTCTCGTCGTATTGATAACCAGTTACGTGGTCGCTCTGGGCGTCAAGGTGATGCAGGTGCAACGCGTTTTTATCTGTCAATGGAAGACTCTTTAATGCGTATTTTTGCCTCTGAGCGCATATCAAATATGATGCGTAAATTAGGCATGGAGCATGGTGAAGCAATTGAACATCCTTGGGTAACTCGCAGTATTGAAAATGCGCAACGTAAAGTGGAAGGTCGTAACTTCGACATGCGTAAGCAATTATTAGAATACGATGATGTAGCTAATGATCAACGTGGTGTAATTTACGAGCAGCGTAATGAATTACTTGATGAAGATGATATTGGTGAAGTAGTGCAAGCTATTCGTAGTGATGTCATTAATGGTGTTATTGACGGACATATCCCGCCGCAATCATTAGACGAAATGTGGAATATTACTGGCCTTGAAGAACAACTTAAAGGCGAGTTCAATACCGAGTTACCAGTCGCGAAATGGTTAGAAGAAGATAAAAAATTGCATGAAGAAAGCCTGCGTGAAAAAATTGTTACTGAATTTGAGCAAGTTTATAAAAACAAAGAAGCAATGGTTGGCGGCGATGTTTTACGCCAATTTGAAAAAGCAGTTATGCTGCAAAGCTTAGATTCTCACTGGAAAGAGCATTTAGCGGCAATGGATCATTTACGCCAAGGTATCGGTCTACGTGCTCATGCACAAAAAAATCCTAAACAAGAGTTTAAACGTGAATCTTTTGAGTTGTTTGCTGAAATGTTAGATAACTTGAAATATGATGTTGTTGGTATTTTATCTAAAGTGCAAATTCAAGCGGAATCTGATGTTGAAGCAGTTGAAGAGCAACATAGAAAATCAGAAACACCGGCAGAGTTTCAACACCAAAGTGCCGCGGGTATAAATGAAAAGCCGCCAATGCCACGAGTAGGACGTAATGAACCTTGCCCCTGTGGCTCAGGTAAAAAGTACAAACAATGCCATGGGAAATTGGTCTAACAGCACGGTAAGTTAGGATTCATCCTGACAATTGTTAGGCTAAAGCCGAACCTACAAGTAATTAATATGCCTAAATCCATTCATGTTGCCGTTGGTGTTATCACTGCTATCAGAGATATCACCAACAAAGATCAGCAAACTCAATATTTTCTTACCAAGCGCCTTGAACATAGTCATCAAGGCGGAAAGTGGGAGTTTCCAGGAGGTAAGGTTGAAAAAAGTGAAACTGTTGCTCAAGCACTTGCTAGAGAGCTTAAAGAAGAAGTAGCGATTGAAGTATTGTCTTGCCAGTCATTAACCAATATAAAACATGACTATGGTGATAAAGAGGTCTTGTTAGAAGTGTTTATTGTCGATCAATATCTTGGCGAACCGAAGGCTCAAGAAGGGCAAGGGCAAGGTTGGTTTTCACTTAATGAGTTACAAACCTTAGACTTTCCAAAAGCAAACCAAGCTATCATTGCCAAACTCGTAACTCGTAACTCGTAATTTTTATTCTATTCTGGCTCGACAAAAAACTTATCACTCATTAAAAACTCACCTTCGAGTGCATCAAGCATTTCTTCTGTCAATGGCGTAGCCCCTTGCACCGATTGGCTTATTTTATGATTTTCTTCGGCCCATTCACCTAAATCAATCAATTGACAGCGTTTACTGCAAAAAGGGCGAAACTCGCTGCTTTGTTGCCAAAGAACATCTTTGGTACAGTTAGGGCAGGAAACGATTAAGGTCATGGTTGATACTACAGTTGATAAGTCTTAACTCTATTGTAACCTTTGCTCTTAATGAAAACTAGCTAACACCGTGCTAATTGAAACTGAGTCGCTTGGTTTGAATAGCGGCGACCGTTTTGTTCGCAGGGCAGCATAAAACGGATGGAATAGCGAAACTTATTGCCACTGATAGTTGGGTAGTACTGAGCGCTTTGCGCTACTTTAATACGTAATAGCAATAAGCCCTCACCATTGTCTTGATAAAAACCGCTTTCGGTTTCAATGTTTTCAAATGTCGCTCGTTGGCGGATAAATTTGAGTACTAGGGCTAAAGAGTTTTTTACGTTATCAAGTAATGATAACCAGTGTTCCATGTCTTTACTGATAATAGCAGCAGGCTGATGGAGCCAAAATTGTAATTGCGGTAGATCGAAACTAGAATTTCCGCCCTGAATAGCAAAACGTTGCTTTAAGCTAGCGAGTAATTTGTGCTCTTTTAATTGACACCAAGTTTGGCTGTTCGCTTTTAATTGCCTAGCTAAGTTGCTTGTCTCTTGTAAATTTTCTTCTAAAACACTGGTATCAATATTCGGTGCTTGCGACCAAATGACTAAGTTTTGCTGCAATTTTTCTAAATCTTTAATTAAATCACCCCTAATATCACTGCGTTCAAGCATGTCTATTATGGCGAATAAGGCGTTAAAAAAAACTTGATGACTGGTACTAATTCCGGAATTTGCACAACTATCAACTTGCTTGAACAACTGTTCAAGTTTTAAGTAGTTACGGATACGCTCATTGAGCGGGTGTTCATATAATATCGTTGTCATGCAAAGTGTTATGATAGTTCAAACTTTTATTTTAACTCAGGAGAGTATATTAACCATAGATAATTAAAATGGCGACTTATTTAACGATTAATTTTTGTTCATGTTAGCTCAACGACGAATATTTGGCGCTTAATAAATAACCTTGGTGTAATTTTTCAACTGTGTTTGTTAACTGTATTAGTGAACAATGGTCATTACTTAACAAGTCATTGGCGTGATTTTGTCTTTCTTTTCGGCTAATTTGACTGCTAATAATTGCTTGAACTTGCTCTTTAGTATTGCCATCACGTTTTGTGGTGCGTGTTATTTGGGTTGACTCTGTTACGTCAATCACTAACACTCGATCAACCAAAGAAACTAAATTGTTTTCAATCAATAGTGGAGCTACCAGTAAACAGTAAAGACTCGTTGCATTTTTTGTTTGTAAAATAAGCTGCTTCCTAATCAATGGATGCAGTAAATTGTTTAACCATAATTTATCGTCATCATGACTAAATATTTGCTGACGAAGCAAAGCGCGGTTGAGCTGTCCATCTGTTTGAATAAAATTAGTACCAAAATACTCTGTAATAGCATGAAGGGCAGGGCTACCTTTTACCACCAGATCACGCGCAATAATATCAGCATCGATGACATCGACATCAAGTTCAGCAAAAAGGCTGGCTACCGTAGTTTTACCACTGCCAATACCTCCCGTAAGACCCACAATAAAAGTAGACATAATAACTCTTTCGTTTAACTAATTTGCAGCAGGTACCAAGACCAAATTCCTTCACCCCATAACAGCGTGATCCATCCAGCGACAGCTAAATAAGGGCCAAAAGGAATTGCTTGCTCACGCTGATGATTTTTAAACAACATCAATGAAATGCCTACCACAGCACCTACTACAGAGGCCATTAAAATAAGAATAGGTAGTAGCTGCCAGCCAAGCCAAGCACCAAATAAAGCAAATAGTTTGAAATCACCATGTCCCATACCTTCTTTGCCCGTTAGTAGTTTAAATACCCAAAAAACACTAAATAAACTCATGTAACCCACAGCAGCGCCTATAACAGCATCACTAAGCGGTACAAAGGTGGTGTTGATGTTGACTAACAAACCAAGCCATAAAAGCGGCATAACAATTTGATCTGGCAATAACATATGATCAAAATCAATGAGCGTTAAACAAATTAGTGCCCAAGTAAGAATTAACAATAATAAGGTTTCAATAGAAACACCAAACTGATTCGCTATTACTAAACTTAATAGTGCGGTGGCACTTTCAACCAAAGGGTAACGAAATGAGATGCTGTTTTTACATTGACTACATTTTCCCTGTAAAAACAACCAATTGATCACGGGAATATTTTCATAAAAACGTATTTTATGGCCACATTTAGGGCAAGTTGAATCGGGTTTAGATAAGGTGATATGTTCAAACTCTTTTGCTGGTATGTTAGTCACTTCGTCAGCCAAAAACTCACGACATTCTAAGTACCATCCATTGTGCATCATTTTAGGTAAACGATAGACAACAACATTTAAAAAGCTGCCAATCATTAGAGAAAAAATAACAACAAAGATGTTAAAAGCGGTAGGAAATTGCTGAAAAAATTCTAGGGTTTGTTCAAACATAAACGACTCATTTATTACTTTACAGTGAAAAATTAAAACTAAAAAAAGTTCCCAAACTGTGCAGACTTAGGAACTCTTCTTTAAAACTTAAAACTTAAAACTTAAAACTTGCTCTTTAAAAGGTAAGTAAAACTGTACTTATACAATCATACCAATTTGGAATATAGGTAAGTACATGGCAATAATTAAACCACCAATAACTACACCAAGCACAGCCATAATCATCGGCTCTAATAGGGAAGTCAGTGAATCAACTGCATTATCAACCTCAGCTTCATAAACATTGGCTACTTTTGACAGCATATCATCAACAGCGCCTGACTCTTCACCGATCGCCACCATTTGAATGACCATGTCCGGAAATATACTACAGTTGCGCATTGCTAAATTCATTTGCATACCCGATGTTACTTCAGCGCGAACCTCTAAGATAGCATCACGAAATACCGCATTACCGGCAGCACCAGCAGCTGATTCAAGGGCATCAATTAGTGGTACACCCGCAGCAAAGGTTGTCGATAAAGTTCTAGCATAACGAGCAACAGCGGCTTTTTCTAATAAATCACCAATAACGGGCACTTTTAAAATTCGTCTATCAATTTGGTCACGCAATTTCAGGCTATTGCGATAGGCGCGTTTAAACAAAAAAATGAACGCGAAAATAGCCCCTAAACCTAAGTGCCAATAAGCGACCATAAATTCAGAAATACCGACAACAAATAAGGTAAAACCGGGTAATTCAGCACCAAAACCGGCAAAAATATCTTGAAAAACAGGTACCACAAAAATGAGTAATATAGAGGTAACTATACCGGCAATGATCAATACCGCAATAGGGTAAGTCATGGCTTTTTTTATTTTGGCTTTTAATGCTTCGCCTTTTTCTTTGTAGGTGGCAATGCGATCATAAATAGTTTCTAAGGAGCCTGATTGTTCACCTGAGGCGACCAAGTCACAATAAAGATCATCAAAATGCCTAGGGTGATCTCGCAAACAATCAGACAAAGGAATACCGGAGGAAAGTTTGGTGGCAATTTCACCTAACAGTTTTCGTATCTTACCATTGTTATGACCTTTACCAATCATTTCGATGGTTTGCACTAAAGGTACCCCTGCACCTAACATAGTGGCAATTTGTCGTGAAATAATAGCAATGTCACCGGGAACAATAGCTTTGTCACCGCTCATTCCAAATAAAGGCTTGGCTTTTTTCTTCACTTTACTGGGAGTGATACCCTGTTTACGTAATTGAGCTTTTAGCTCAATTACGTTATTGGCAGATAATTCACCGTTAATTTTTTTCCCTTTACGATTAACCCCATGCCAGGTAAAAACATCTAAAGTTTTCACCTTAGGAGTATTTTTTTTTGCGATTGCTGTGGCCATAAACATTACCTATTGTTTTCGTGTGTTGGGGGGCTATCTATGTGCTAGTTACTCGGTTAATTTCTTCAAGGCTAGTCATGCCATTCATAGCTTTTATTAAACCAGATTGTCGTAAATTATTATAACCTTCTATTTGGCACTGTTTAGCAATATCAAGGGAGTTGCCCCCTTCCATAATAATAGATGAAATTTTAGGGCTGATCTTAATTACTTCATAAATACCAACCCGGCCTTTATAACCCCCAGTGCATTGCTCGCAACCTACGGCTTTAAATAATTTTATTTCGCTGAGTTTATCATCAGGAAAACCTTGTTCAGCAAGTTGTACTGTTGAGAGCTCTTCATGTATTTTGCATTGTGGGCATAAGCGTCTCGCTAACCGCTGGGCGATAATAATACTTACCGAGCTGGCCACGTTATAAGAAGGCACGCCCATATTTAATAAACGCGTTAAGGTTTCTGATGCTGAGTTAGTATGTAAAGTTGATAACACTAAATGCCCAGTTTGAGCAGCTTTGATGGCTATTTCTGCAGTTTCTAAATCACGTATTTCGCCTACCATCACAATATCAGGATCTTGACGTAAGAAGGAACGTAATGCGCTCGGGAACGTTAAACCAGCGCGGTTATTAATTTGTACTTGGTTAATACCTTCTAGATTTATTTCTACTGGATCTTCAGCGGTAGATATATTGCGTTCTTGGGTATTGAGAATATTCAAACCAGTATATAAAGAAACAGTTTTACCCGAGCCGGTGGGTCCGGTCACTAAAATCATGCCTTGAGGCTGATCTAAAGCCTCGGTATATATTTTTTTCTGCTCAGGTTCATAACCTAACATATCGATACCCAGCATAGCGCTAGATGAGTCAAGAATACGCATAACAACTTTTTCACCCCACATGGTGGGTAGAGTACTAACTCGAAAATCGATAGATTTTTTCTTCGATAATGCTAATTTTATCCGGCCATCTTGCGGTACACGACGCTCAGCAATATCTAGTTTTGACATGACTTTAAGGCGCGCCGCCATGCGTGATGACAAACTAACGGGAGGGCGGGCAATTTCCGATAAAATACCATCAATACGAAAACGTATACGAAAAGATTTTTCATAGGGTTCAAAATGTAAATCTGAAGCACCTTTTTTAATAGCATCAAGTAGAATTTTATTGATAAAGACCACAATAGGCGCATCGTCTTTGCCACTACCTGCATCATCATCTTTCTTTTCTTCTTGTACTTCTAAGCCGGAAAGTTCTTCTGCGTCAATATCGGTAATATCAAGAGCATCACTTTCATCCTCAAGCACTTTTTCTATGCACGCTTGCAAGCCGAACTCATCAGTTAATATTAATTCGGTACTGAATCCGGTATTAAATTGAATTTCTTCTAAAGCATCTAAGTTAGTTGGATCTGACATGGCAACAAACAATACTTTGCCACGTAAAAATAATGGTAGCGCATTATGTTTATTAATTAATTTTTCGTTACGAATGCCTTCTGGTACTAATGTGGTATCAAAATTTACTAGCTGTATATAAGGGTAGCCAAATTTATTAGACAGTATTTTAGCAATTTTTTTACCATCAAAGTTTTTGTCTTCAACTAGATAACGAATAAAGGGTTTATTTTTACCGCTATAATCGGCACGAATATCATCAATGCTAGCAAGAGGAACTAGATGCTCTTTAGATAATGCCGATAAAACACTCGATTGCTGGTGACTTCCTTTCATAACTTTTGAAGATAACCTTTTGAATAAACGTAATGATCAAGACGAATTCCAGTGTAACGTAATATTACTTAAAAACACAAAAGTTTCTGTATTGGGAGGTAATGTAGCGGTATTTCAAGTAGAGTTGGTTCAATTAAAGTAAAAAATTATTACTTAGGTTTCGTTTTTATTGAATAAACAACAAACTCAGATAGTGGTAATGAGGTGTTAAGCTATTTATACCATTTTTCTATTTATGGGCAGCATCGTACGCCATGTAAGCAAAAGCAGCGATAACAGCAAGCAAAACCAATGTAGATAAAACATCCATAAATTATAACCCCTTTAATGAAGATATTAATTTTTCTATACGTTTATGTACAAAAAATATCGATAGGGTAATGGCGGTAATACCAACAACAGCACCATAAACCTTAAAATTAACAGAAACATCTGCTTTTGTTAATAGCTAGCCTACTAAGCTAATATCTGAAACAACTAAAACGCCTAACCAAAATTTTAAATAAGCGATTGTTTCTTTGACTATATCAATTTTCGACACAGCCTAAGTTTATACCTTATTTTAGTGACAAGCACTCTTACTCTTAATTATTAACAAAATAAATAGGGTTAGATCAACTTTAAATTTTGTTTGGTTAAAGAAGATGGTTATTTGTTGCAAGTTTATTAAATTGATTTTAACTATTTTTAGTGAGGAGAATAAGGTCAGATTGAATGGCTTGATAAAATTCAGTTGAAATAGCATTTAAATCAACTACATCAACCATGAAGGGTAAATCAGATTGAGAGTATAAGTATTTAAGTGTTTGGAGTTGATTGGTTGGTATTTTCTCGCCTCTTTTAATTGCTATATCAAGATCAGAGTATTTACGTGCAGTGTTTTTAGCTCTAGAGCCAAAAACAAAAATTTCTATTATGTCATTCTTGAAAATATCCTTAGCTAATTCGAGTACTATTTTTTTTTGATTTGTGGATAAGTCAATCATTACGTCGTTCTAATTCTTTATATAATAACTGTGCATCATCAAAAAAATTCTTTGCCGATTGATATACTTGCTCAGCAACAACCTCATCATAAGTATGTGAGGTTGTATTTCTAGCTTGATGGTATTCAAACCAAGGTAGGGGATCAATAATTATTTTTTTATCTGCAGCTAAACGAAATAAATCTTTTCTTGTTAACGGTGCTAATGTTTCAGAGCCAACATCAGCAACTAAAAATCGCCTTAAAAATTTCCAAGCAAGCTCATAGGTATATTCAAAGCGTTGAATAACGGAATCACGAATAAATTCATTTTTTGGTTGCTGTAATGCTTTTTCTAAAGAGAGCAAAGCTTTTTTAAATGGTGTTAAAACAATCATGATCAAAGGGGTCAGAGTTAGTTGATTTTGTAAACTTACTTATTATGAACTAATCTTATTGTTCAGGCTAATATTTTTAAGGATGAAGAATGCCTCGTTTACCTCGTATAAATTTAATTGATATTTCACAACACGTAATTCAACGTGGTAACAATCGTCAAGCTTGCTTTTTTGAAGATGAAAACTATCAGGTATATCTTGATAAACTTTTTGAATACAGTCAGAAATATAGCGTTGATATTCATGCTTTTGTGTTAATGACAAATCACGTGCACTTGCTAGTAACACCAAGAATTGCAAATGGTGTTAGTTTAATGATGCAATCTTTAGGTCGTTATTATGTTCGGTATATTAATCAGACTTATAAACGCTCTGGAACATTATGGGAAGGGAGATTTAAATCAAACCTAGTTGATAAGGATGATTACTTTTTAATTGTTACTCGATATATTGAATTTAATCCAATTCGCGCGAAGATGGTTGCAAAGCCTGAATCATACCCGTGGTCAAGTTATCATCAGCATGCTTTAGGCAAGCATATAAAATTATTGACAGAACATATTTGCTATTTAAATCTTGGTGATTCACCGCAAACACGCCAGCAAGCTTATCAACAGCTATGTGAACTATCTTTACATAGTCAAGTAACTAATAATATAAGAGAAGCAGTAAATAAATCGCTCATTTTAGGACATGATAAATTTAAAACGCAAATTGAAACTCAACTTGGAAGAGTGATTACACCCAAAGTAAGAGGTGGAGATAGGAAATCAAAAGAGTACTTAAAAAAAATAGCGGTTAGATAAATCGATTTACCCTGACCCCTTTGATTTTTTGACCCCTTTGATTTTGATTCTCGACCCCTTTGATTCTGTACTTACATCATGCGCCTAGAACATGATTCGCGCAGAGGCTCTGAGACTCCCATCTTGAAGAGGTTCAGGTATTAAATTTAATAATTAATCGGTAGGCGAGTAGTTGAAGAAAAAAGAGGGTGACCTATCAATGGGTAAAAGTAAATAACATCCATTTGAATTAAAGTTGTTACCTCATTTACGCTAGAGTTAGCAAACACTGTTTGTTATACAAGTACCTGTTTTATCCCAATTTCCAGTACCATCAGGAGTTAAAATATAAGTAGATGTATCTGGATCTATACCTGTGCCAGTTATTGCTCCAGTAATAGTGGTAATACTTATAGCGGAAACATAAGTACTTCGCGCTGCAACCGTTAGATCTGCACCTATTTCCGCTGCCGTATCACATTCGGAAATATTGGTGTTAACTTGTAAGCAGACATCCATAGCTGATTTTATTGTATCTACTGCTATAACAACTTCGGAATATTTAGCTTTTTCTGTAAAGGTTCGATAAGTTGGTAAAGCAACTGCGGCTAGAATACCTATTATAGCGACAACAATCATTAATTCAATTAAGGTAAAACCATTAGTATCCTTCATTTTAGCCTCTTATAATTGAACTTTAGATACAAAAAAGTCCCTTTTGAAAGGGACTTTTATTTTAATGAAGTTTAACAAACACCATTAGTTATACATGTACCTGTTTTAGCCCATGCACTACCATCAGCCGCTGGTGTCAAGATATAAGTAGAGTCATCAGGATCGGTTCCAATACCTGTAATGGCACCAGTCGTTATTGTAATTGCTACTGATGCAACTTCATTCCCGCGTGCAGCCTCAGATAAATCAATACCAATTTCTGCTGCGGTATCACAATCAGCAATAGCCCCTTCAACTTGTATACAGACTTCCATTGCTGATTTCACACTACCAACTGCTAGTACAGTTTCAGAAAACCGCGCTTTTTCTGTATATGTTTGATAAGCAGGCAAAGCCACAGCCGCTAAAATACCGATAATCGCCACCACGATCATTAATTCAATTAGGGTAAAACCCTGTTGAGCTTTGTTCATTGCGTTTAAGTTTTGCGTTGTTTTAAGTAAATTTTTCATAGGTATAATTTCCATCAATTTCTACGGGGGCTAAAGTTAATATGCGACATATTTTTATAAATGTAAAATAATGTTGCGTTTATTTTTTTTAAAATAGGTTTTTAATAGGTTTTTTACTTGTGGGTTAAGTGAAATTAACACCGTAAAGCTTATTTAACACCCTATTAACTTCTATTTATAAAACTAAAGTAGTGTTTTCTGTATTCCTTTACAAATCGTTTTATAAATAGAGCCCAAAGCAAATTGACGACATTGTTATAACTAGAAAAATATTCAAACATCTTATTTAAACTAATTAAAGCAAAGTCATTTACCTAAAAGCTGCCTATAAATATAAACAACTTAAGCGACATGTAAAGGTTAAAAGGTAAAAAGTACGGTAATAGCGTTTAAAATTAATGAATTGGTGCATTTACAGGTGCGTTTTTGATATTCTTAGCTATACGTGGCTTTTCGTATTTCAAGTGATGTTTTTTTTGACTTTAAAATGTACCACTTAAAGCTATAGATATTTGCTATTTATTTACGCTTTATTTGAAAAGGCGCGTGATCTTCGCCTTATTATTCTGTATAATCCGCGCTCCCTACGTTACAAACTGTCTTTTTAATAGTCTTATTTGTTTGCTTTTATGTAAGGAATAGGGCGTTTTTAAAGGCGTTAGGCTCGATACTCGAAGGGGTAATTGCGTGGTCTATTTTAACCGGCAAGGCAAACTTAACTTTTACTTTATACAGTAAATAGTAAAGAATTGGCTTGTTATTTAAGTAACATTTATAAAATTGGGTTTTTTAATGAAAACTTTTGTAGCTAAACCAGCAAGCGTACAACGCGAATGGTTCTTAGTGGACGCCGAAGATAAAACTTTAGGTCGTATCGCTACTGAAATTGCAAGCCGTTTACGCGGTAAGCATAAACCAGAATATACTCCTCATGTTGATACTGGCGATTATATCGTTGTTATTAATGCTGAGAAAGTACGTGTAACTGGTAACAAAGCGAAGGGTAAAATTTACTATTCGCATACTGAATTCCCTGGTGGACTTAAGCAAATTAGCTTTGAAAAGCTAATTGAAAAAGCACCAACACGTGTACTTGAATTTGCAGTGAAAGGCATGTTACCTAAAGGTCCTTTAGGTCGCGAAATGTTCCGCAAATTAAAAGTGTATGCCGGCCCTGAGCACGCGCATACTGCACAACAACCACAACTTTTGGAGCTTTAAGCAATGGCTGATAATCAATATTACGGTACTGGTCGTCGCAAGAGCTCAACTGCTCGTGTGTTTATGAAAGCTGGTAACGGCACTATCACAATTAATAAACGTGATATCGCGGAATACTTTCCTCGTGAAACGGCTGTTATGGTTGTTCGTCAACCATTAGAGTTAGTTGAAATGCTAGAGAAGTTTGACTTTAACATTACTGTTGTAGGTGGTGGTATTTCGGGTCAAGCGGGCGCGATTCGTCACGGAATTACGCGTGCATTAATGGTGTTTGATGAGACATTGCGTGGCGCTTTACGCCAAGCAGGTTTTGTTACTCGTGATGCGCGTAAAGTTGAACGTAAGAAAGTTGGTCTTCATAAAGCACGTAAGAAGCCACAATTCTCGAAACGTTAA
>JAESPR010000116.1 GCA_016765685.1 Colwellia sp.
CCATCACTGTACTGCCTCATGTTGAAATCACTGCCGTCAATCAACTAGCACAGTTACTTATTGACTGACAAATTACTTAATAATCACTAGCTGTATATAAAGCCAGTTGTTATACTGTCGAGCTAGTTTTCGCTTGTCTTAAAAAGGTTCCCGCGATGGATGTTTCAGAATTACTTGATTCGTTAAACGATAAACAACGTGAAGTTGTTGCCGCGCCCAAACAAAATATGTTGGTATTAGCGGGTGCTGGCTCAGGTAAAACTCGCGTATTAGTCCAACGTATTGCTTGGTTGATGCAAGTAGAGCAAGCTGCGCCGCATTCCATTTTAGCGGTAACCTTTACCAATAAAGCCGCTGCTGAAATGCGTGCTAAAGTTGAACAAGTTACGAGTGGCAACACGCATGGTATGTGGATAGGTACTTTTCATGGTTTGGCGCATCGTTTATTGCGTATGCATTTTCAAGAAGCTAAATTACCGCAAACTTTTCAAGTGCTTGATAGTGATGATCAGCTTCGTTTAATCAAACGTATTATTCGTACATTAGCATTAGATGAAAAAAAATGGCCCGCCAAGCAGTTTGTTTGGTATATCAATGGCAAAAAAGATGAAGGTTTACGTCCGCAACATATTGATGCCCAGTTTGATGCCAGAGAAGAGCTATTCGTTAAAGTATATAAAACTTATCAAGAAACCTGTGATCGCGCCGGTCTGGTTGATTTTGCTGAGCTATTATTGCGTGCTCATGAACTATGGCTACATAACCCTGAATTATTAGCGCATTATCAACAGCGCTTTGGTCATATTTTAGTGGACGAATTTCAAGATACCAATGCTATTCAATATGCGTGGTTAACCTTGCTGGGTAAAGCGCAATCTAAGGTGATGATTGTTGGTGATGACGACCAGTCTATTTATGGCTGGCGCGGTGCTAAAATCGAAAATATAGAGCGCTTTACCACTGAATTTGAACATGCTAAAACCATTCGTTTAGAACAAAATTATCGTTCAACAGCCAACATACTTAATGCGGCTAATCAATTGATCAGCAACAACAATAATCGCTTGGGCAAAGAGCTGTGGACTGATGATAAAGCCGGCGAAAAAATCTCAATTTACACCGCTTTTAATGAGATAGATGAAGCTCGTTTCATTGCCGGAAGAATCAAACAATGGCGTGACGATGGCGGCAAGTTAGATGAAGTAGCGATTTTATACCGCTCTAATGCGCAATCACGTTTGATGGAAGAAGCTTTATTGCAAGGGCAACTGCCTTATCGTATATATGGTGGTCAGCGTTTCTTCGAACGCCAAGAAATTAAAGACGCGTTAGCTTACCTGCGCATTATTAATAACCGAGATGATGATGCCGCTTTTGAACGTGTTATTAATACGCCTACCCGTGGCATCGGCAATCAAACTGTGGCTTTGATACGTGATGCGGCTCGAAGTCTACAAGTTACTTTATGGCAAGCTTGTCAGCAAATGTTGAAAACCGAGCAGTCTCCCCCACAATTAAAGGGTCGCAGCGCAAAAACTATTACTAATTTCATCAACCTAATTGACCAATTAGAAGATGATTCAACGGACCTAGACTTAGATCAACAAGCCAATTTTGTTATTCAACATTCGGGCCTAAAGGCCATGTATCAAGCGGAAAAAGGTGAACGTGCAGAGCAGCGTATTGAAAACTTAAATGAACTAGTAACCGCTTGTCAAACCTTTAAAAGTGAGCCCTTATATGATCAAGAGTCAGATCAAGATTTAATAGCAGAGTTAACACCATTAACTGTATTTTTAACCCATGCCGCATTAGAGTCAGGTGAATCACAAGCGGATGAATTTGAAGCCGCGGTGCAATTAATGACCATGCATTCGGCTAAAGGCTTGGAGTTTCCACTGGTTTTTATTGCCGGTTTAGAGGAAGGCATGTTCCCTTCGCAACAATCAGTAGAAGAAATAGGGCGCTTAGAGGAAGAACGACGCTTATGTTATGTTGGCATGACAAGAGCCATGGTTAAGCTATACTTGTGTCATGCTGAAAGCCGTCGCATTTATGGGCAAGAAAAATTTCATAAAGCTAGCCGCTTTTTACGTGAGTTACCGGAAGAGTGCATAGAAGAGATTCGTTTGCAAAGCC
The DNA here is from genome assembly GCA_016765685.1 of Colwellia sp. GTDB lineage: Bacteria > Pseudomonadota > Gammaproteobacteria > Enterobacterales > Alteromonadaceae > Colwellia. The sequence goes on from JAESPR010000116.1 coordinate 2,140, forward strand.
AAGTCACTCGACCCAAAAGTGTCGGTAAATTTTCCAATACTTTTACCTTAGAAACGTTTGCTAATACCGGTTTTAAGCTGGGTCAGTTGGTAAAACATGCTAAATTTGGTGAAGGTGTAGTGCTTAATTATGAAGGGTGTGGTGCACAATCTCGCATTCAGGTGAATTTTGCCGATGTTGGCAGTAAGTGGTTAGTGGTTGAATACGCCAATTTACAAGCCGTGTGATCTCGTTATGCACGGTAAAAATTAATTTACAGGGTAAGCAATATGTCACAACGATTATTAGTAGTAGAAGACAGTAAACCGATAGCAACGGTTATCAAACAAATTGCGCAATCGCTTAACTATGAAGTGGTTTTAGCAACCACGTTAGCGCAAGTGGAAGAGATTCTTTCTGGCGATACCGACTTTTTCGCGGCGACGGTTGATTACGCCTTACCGGATGCATTGGATGGCGAAGCGATCGCTTGTGTATTGTCATACGGCATACAAAGTGTTGTTATGACCGGTAAAATGGATGATGCTACCCGACAAAAAATATTAGCTCAGCCAGTAATTGATTATATTCCTAAAGAGAACAGCCAAGCATTTTTGTATTTAAAGCGGGTATTGCATGGGCAGCAAACTAACAGTAATAACGTTATTTTAGTGGTAGATGACTCCTCTGCTGCTCGTAATCACATTGTTGAATTATTAAAACGTCGTAATTTTAGTGTGCATACCGCCAATAATGGCGTACAAGCATTGGAAAAACTGAAGCAGCATAAAAACGTTAAAATGGTCATTACCGATTTAGAAATGCCAGAAATGGACGGCATTACTCTCACCAATGAAATTCGTAAAAAATATTCAAGAGAGCAACTAGCGGTGATCGGTATTTCAGGAGCCGCGAGTGGTATCCACTCCGCTCGTTTTATTAAAAATGGTGCAGATGATTTCTTACGCAAACCTTTTTGTCCTGAAGAGTTCTATTGTCGTATAACGCAAAACATTGAGAGTTTGAATAATATTGCGCAAATTCAACAGGCCGCCAATACCGATTTTTTAACTGAATTATCTAACCGTCGTGCATTTTTTCGCAATGCTAACCAGCGTATTGCTGAGTACACTAAACGAAAAGTACCTTACTGTTTAGCCGCGCTTGATATTGATTATTTTAAGAAGGTTAATGATAATTATGGTTATGATGCGGGTGATCAAGTATTAAAAGTATTGGCGCTTTATATGCGCAAGCACTTTGGTGCTGGTTTAATTGCCCGTATGGGCGGTGAAGAATTTGCGGTCTTATTACATGGCTTAGATTCAGACCAACTTTACAATAAGTTAGATGATTTTCGTCGAGACATTGCCGTATCAGCATTACCTGCTGGAGATACTCAAATTTCAATCACTATTAGCATCGGTGTGGTTTTTGATAGTAAAGACGAGCTTTCCAAACAAATGAATGAAGCAGATAATGCTTTGTACTTGGCCAAAGATCATGGTCGCAATCAAATAGTCATCTCTGGCGCGGAAGAATAAACTGCGTGGCTCGCCTTTATTAAGAGTTTTGTTATGAAAAAATTCATTCAGGCCTTGCCTAAGGTCGAACTTCATCTCCATATAGAGGGAACACTCGAACCAGAGTTAATGTTTGAGCTTGCAAAGCGAAACAATGTTGATATTCCTTTTCAATCTATTGAGGAAGTGCGTCAAGCATATAGTTTCCACAACCTTCAATCATTTCTAGATATTTACTACCAAGGGGCGAATGTTCTAATTAAGGAACAAGACTTCTTTGACATAACTTGGGCCTACTTATTGCGTTGCCAAGAAGATAACGTTTTACACACGGAAATTTTCTTTGACCCTCAAACTCATACTGCTCGGGGCATTGCTTTTGATACTGTGGTTAACGGAATTCATCGTGCCCTTGCGAAAGGCTCCGATGAGCTAGGTATTAGCAGCAAACTTATCATGTGTTTCTTACGTCACTTGGATGAAAAATCAGCTTTTGAAACGTTGTCGCAAGCAAAACCACATAAAGACAAAATAATAGGAGTGGGCTTAGACTCAACCGAAATTGGTCACCCTGTAGGAAAATTTGAACGCGTTTTTAATGAAGCCATTAATCAAGGGTTTTTAACTGTCGCTCACGCGGGCGAAGAAGGACCGGCAAGTAATATCCGTGATGCATTAGACCTACTAAAGGTTGCTCGTATTGATCATGGTGTTAGCTGTTCAGAAGACAATATACTGTTAGATCAGCTTATTGCCCAACGTATTCCTCTTACCGTTTGCCCGTTATCAAATATTAAGTTGAAAGTATTTGATCAAATGGAACAACACAACATTGTTGATCTGCTTCTCAAAGGGGTATGTGTGACGATTAACTCCGACGATCCCGCCTATTTTGGCGGATATATGACCGACAATTTTATAGCAGTGACTGATGCTCACCCGATGGAAAAGGCGCAAGTTGCACAATTTACAATTAACGCTATCGAAGCTAGCTTTATTTCTGATGAAGAAAAAGAACGGCTTGTTAACATTACACAGACTTATTTAGATCAAAGCTAAAATTTTTGGATATTTCAGAGAACAAATAAGAGAATGGACTGCTAAACACAATTAGTTGCTCAGAAAAAATAAAGCATAAGCAATTAAGTTCTGGTATTCGCTCTTGGCTTTTTATAGAATGCTCAACTTGTATTTCCACCCGTAGCTCAGCTGGATAGAGTGCATGCCTCCGGAGCATGAGGTCACAGGTTCGAATCCTGTCGGGTGGGCCATTCTAAAATTTTGGATAGATGCCATTACAGGTAAATACATTCATTATACTAAACCGAGATAGAAAATAATTTAGACTATATACTCTATTGAGTATATAAAATCCTTAACATTACTTCATGGAAGGTGTTACTTTTTTGGCTGCTTTTAAAAGATCATCCCAATTATCAGGCGGATTACCTGCCTTCAACATCCTAGAAAACACTTTATAAGCATCATTTTTACTTTCATAAGCACGCTTATTCGTTTCATCATTGACCCAAGCATAAACGATAACTTTAGATTGCACATGAAAACGAAAAAATAATCGATATTGTTGAAAAAATTTGGCTCTAAACCAGTGCTTATTTTGCTTACCTAGCGTTTTACCTTGACGATACTCTGTCTTTGTAGGCTCTTGCGGAATGATATTGAAGGCTAGTTTGGTAACTGCAGCTAACCTCTTGGTATCATTTTTCTTTATATACCCAATCGGATCTTTGGCTTTGAGCGCCTTAACTTTTTCCTCAAGCACTTCGACTTGTTCTAAAAATAATGGGTGTGCATAAATCGTCCATCCATTAACAACCAATGCATTATTATCAGACAAGTTTACTCATCCTCATCCGATAATTCAGCGTTTAAATCAAGTTTGACACCTGCCGTTAATAATTCAATACGATCACGCATGCTAGCGGTAAGTGGTTGAATCTTTTCTGGGTGTGTTCGCATATCATCAGCCATAAATGACAAGAATGATTCAACAATAGGGTCGTCCTCTAAAGACTCTACTCGTGTTAGTAAAACGCTACCATTAGGTTGAACCGTAAATTTTATTTTATCTTTCTTTTCTAAATGCAAAGCTTGGCGAACAACACTAGGAACCGTTGTTTGAAAGCGGTCCGTTAATGTTGATTCTGTTTCTAGTCCTGCTTGTAACATAACAACCTCCAAAAGAGTAAGTTTACAAAACAAATGGTAATGCAAATGCATTACCATAGCAAATTTATTTATTGAAACAAGGTTTCATCACTTATCACATTCTGTGGCGCTTAGTGCCCCTGATATAACTTCAATTGTCTACATATCAGTCAGTACTATAATGTGTAGACATGCACTCATTTTGTACGAATCGTGCCCCTAAACACTAGATGTTTTTCGCTTTGCTTTCGACATTATGAGTGTCTCAAACTCATTAACGAATACTCAGGGCTTGCTAAAACTGCTCATTATATTGCTTTCGAAGAGTTTGGGAACGCATGTATCAATTAAACTGGAGATTGGCATGAACTCACATTTAAGTAACACTAACTATAAGGCATTTGTTGGAATAGATTGGGCAAATGATAAACATGATCTTTGCATTCAGGATCCCCTCACTGGTAAACGTGAATTTTCTGTTATCAAGCATGAGATTAATGAAATTGATATATGGATTAAAGGGCTTCATAAAAGATTTGGATCACCAATTGCTGTAGCCGTCGAGTTAACAAAAGGCCCAATTGTATACGCCCTACAACGGTATGAATTTGTTATTATTGTACCGATTAATCCTACTACACTCGCAAAATATCGAACCGCTTTCAAACCCAGTAAAGCTAAAGATGATCCCACTGATGCTGAGTTTGCACTAGAGCTTATGCTTCGTTACCCAAATCATTTTCCTCCTTTAAATCAGCAAAGCGTCAACATGCGTAAACTGATGTTTTTAGTAGAGCATCGGAGAAAGGTAGTGGATGATAAACAACGCGTGGTTAATCAGATGATTAATGCAATCAAACAGTATTATCCTCAAGCTAATGAATGGTTTTGCAAAAAAGACACACATATTTTTTGTGATTTTATTGCTCGATGGCCAAGCATTCAACAAGCTAAAAAATCACACAAATCAACCTTGGTAAAGTTCTTCAACGACCATGGTATTCATGACGTTACAGTTGTTGAGCATCGAGTATCGTTGATAAAAAAGGCTAAACCACTTACGGATGACAAGGCTGTGATTGATAGCCATACCATGCTTGTGACTTTCTATGTCGAACGCATAGTTAATTCAATGAAATGCATTAAAGAATACGATAAGTCGATATTAAAATTGATGGATAAGCTACCTGATGCTCCTATATTCACGAGTTTACCTGGCGCAGGTGCTGCTCTATCCTCACGATTACTTGCAGCATTTGGGGAGCAAAGAGATAGGTTTAAATCAGCCAATGAAGTTCAGCAATATGCTGGGATAGCACCTGTAACAGAAAGAAGTGGTCAAAAATCTTGGGTTCATTGGCGCTGGCAGTGTTCAACATTTTTACGACAAACATTTATAGAATGGGCAAGTCACTCACGTCTCAAATCTTACTGGGCTAATTTATATTATTTACAACAAAGAGAAAGAGGTAGTTCTCATCAAGCAGCTATACGAGCACTAGCATTCAAATGGATAAGGATCGTGTACAAGTGCTGGCAGGATGGAAAACCATATAATGAAACTCAGTACTTACGAGCTTTAAAAGATAGGGGTTCGCCATTGATTTCAGGCTAAATTTAACTTGATCTCAGGCTCAGGGCGTGAAG
>JAESPR010000117.1 GCA_016765685.1 Colwellia sp.
TGTTCATGATCATAAGATGAAAGCGATCATGACTATAGAAAACCTAACCACTATTGAAGACCTTGAAAATTTCATTCGAGGTAACCAAGTTATCGCCTTTACTGTTTTAGGCGATAAAAATGAACGATATCAATTTATACAAAAGACATTGATAAAGTTTCGTTACATGACCCTACCTAAGCTCGATAAGGGTGTGGTAAACCGCTATATAAGAAAAGTGACGGGTTACTCTCGACAGCAACTCACTCGTTTAATAAAACAGTACAAATTACTATGGATTGATTATATCGGATATGGCGTTTATATTACTTATACTCTGAATTTTTTTTGAATATTAGACTGGCTTTTGTTAATAAATTATTTTGATCAATTTAATACATCAACCCAGTATTCTTTAATGACTTTGTTAGCCCGTGAATCTTCAGCATAAACGGTTATTTTATAGCGACCATTTGGAAACTGAGGCGAACCGTCATTGTTATAGGTGCTAGTATTCCAGTTTAATGAATCAAAGCTGTCGTCAAATATAATCGGGAAGCTTGTGTCAGAAGAAGTTTTTTGCAGGTGAGTTAAAACGATATAGCTATTACCAATTTCATACCAAGGTTGATTAAGAAATAAATTAGGCGATTTGTATAAATTCCTAGCTTGTTCATTTCCAAAACTAGATTGAGAGTTGCTTTTTGTAATGACCATTGATTGAAAATCAAATTGAGAGGACATCACCACATCCCCAGCTTCTGACTCTATTTCAAAACCAAGTTTCACTGGAATAACTCTGGCCGCAAGGTAATACACATCAGGATGAGTTGCGTACTTTCCAAGATCTCGAATACCTACAACAATATCAACTTCACCTGAAATGGCATTTTCATCATTTATGGATAAGATAGTGTCTGTTTGATTTGCCATAAAATAAATTTCATCTGAGAGTACTGGTGCTTGTTGATCGATAAAATCGAAATATTTATCAGGATATTCTGCATAGTAACCTTGATCCCATGAATTATTCTCTATCCTGCTAACTCGTGCTAAATGCATGTGCTCAGTACCGTTAAACTTAGAAACGCCTAATAACTGTCCTTGAAAGACAGGATCACCTTCAGTCACATAAAACTCATCAATATGGACATAATCCCAACCACTATCTTGATTTAATGAATCTTCAATTAGCACCGATTTAAATCCATCTGTACGCCTATCTGTTTTACCCACAATCCCATCGGCAATAACATAGATTGGTGTTCCATTGACCATGTAGATATCTAAGCCACTATGCATATACATTGAGTCTTTGTCGCCGTCTCCTTGGTAATTGCCTCGGTTACTAATAAAATAGATCTCATTTCGCATTGTTTGATATTGGTTTTGATCAAACTCTGGTGAATGCTGAGGCAAAGGTAAATAATTAGAGCCCACGGGGGTTTTATATAAAGCGGGTTCAGTCAATAATGGGGGGTTAGTGCCGGATTCAGGAATTTCAATGCTTGGTTCATTACTAGAACCTCCGCCGCAACTTTGCAAAATAAAAATCAGCATCGTTCTTGTTAAGATAGTTTTTACTTTGATATTTTTCATGCTTTTCCTTGCTGATCTATGATTGTTATTTTTGTTTACTTTTTTAATTGGCTTCAACGGAGTCGTAAACATCTATCCAATATAGTCCTATCCCTGCGGCTCCAGAAAACCAACTGGAATAAACCGTGTTTAACTGCTCACTCACGCTAGTTTCTTTTATTTCAGCATACCAATTGAGTTGTTCATTGGTGGGTCTATTAGCAATTCGTAAAAGTGCTTCACTGGCTTGTTTTGTCACCTCTAAATATTCTGTGTTACCGGTTATTTTATATCCTCTTGCAAATACTCGAGCGACAGAAGACACTCCCATCAAATAGCCAGTCGCTAATTGTGGGTAACCATCAGAAACTTTCCAATAAATGCCGCCATCTTCATGAGTTATTGCAGTACTTTGTAACCAAGCTAATCCGTCAAATGCAAGGTCTCTGTATTTTTGTTCAGGAATTATTTCGTAAATATCAAACAAGCTATCTACGATTCCAGCAGTTCCCTGACAATAAGTGGTAAAATAACTAGCAGCAGATTCTCGATCTCTTGCCCATGCTTTTCCAACCGTCATGGAGTCAGCCGCTACGATTAAACCATTTCCAATTTGGCGGATATCATCCAAATAGCGTTCGTCTGCTGTTGCTTGATAGAGCCCTTTTAAAAGCGGGACTAAGCCTGCGGCCCCACTACACCAACCATTATAGTAAAAATCGTCATATGAAAGTCGTTTCCATGCGATTGCGTCTGAACCAATATTAAACTTTTGACGCTGTAACCATTGATAGGCTGAAATACTGCTATTTAAATAACTTATTTGTTGGGTTTGCTGATGAAGCGCCATCAAAAATTGACCTGCACCACCATTTCCATGAGTAATTCCAATATATATTTTTGGATTGTCCGGCCAATGAAGCCAATAACTTCCATTTTGACTATCATCTATTTTAGTTGAGTCTAACCAATTTCCTGCTCTAATTAAGGTATCTAAATAAGAAGAATTATTAGTTTCTTGATAAAGATCTAATAAGAAAATTCCCGAACCAGAAGTTCCTGTTAACCAGTCATGACTAAAATTAATATTTGTTGAATAATAATTATTAATATAATTACCAGCTTTGATTGCCATTTCTAAATATCGTGAGTCGTTGGTTAATCGGTAAAGCCTAATGAAGAAGTGCCCAACACCGGAGACACCATATTCTTTTCCAACACTGGTACTGTTGTCTTTATTCGATTTAGGCCAATAAGCTTCATCTAATGAGGTTTCCGTTGCAGTCGCTATTAACCAATTGGCTGTTTGAATAGCAGCAGTTAAACTTTGCTCTGATAAAGTAGCGCCAAATTCAAGTGGATTATTATTATTTTGGGGTTGAACACTGCTTGCAATTGGAGTGGGTACACTAGTTGGACTTTTCTCACCACTTCCTCCACATCCATATAATAAAAATAAACAAACAAAAAACACATGGATTGAATTAATTTTTAGCACTTGCTAATCTCCTTTTATTTAAATGGTAAAATTTTTATATTAGACAAATTTTCACCTTATAGCAATGGTACTTAGGTAGATAACTACTTTCCTATACGCTTACCTTTATTTTCGTAAACCATTTACGATCAACTACTGGAAGCTGAGGGGGAATTGGTTAAAGTTAGCAAAATACTAACGACTCGGTGACGTTAACTCGCCGCGCAAGCTTATTTCCATCAAATGGCAAATTTCGTCATAACTTAAATTTTGGCTCAGTAAATAATGAAGTTTGGTTAGCGTTGCTTCTAACGTCATGTCATGACCGCTAATCACCCCCACTTGGCTAAGGGCATTACCCGTTGCATAACCAGCCATATTTACGGTGCCTCTAATACATTGACTACAATTGATCACCACAATTTGTTGCGCTTTAGCTTTAGCTAAGCAAGCGAGCAGAGCGGCATCTTGTGGCGCATTGCCAACACCATAACTGCGTAAAATAAGAGCCTTTACCGGTTGCTTAATAGTATTTTCAATAACGTCACTGCTTATACCCGGATATAAGTGCACTACACCAATAGGTTGAGGAATGATGTCTCGCACCACAACGGTAGGCTTTGATTCAATATCGACCGAAATTTCACCCGCAATAACCTTAATGTTTATTCCAGCTTCAAGTAAGGGCTGCATATTAGGCGAGTCAAAAGCATTAAAGCCATCAGCAAAGGCTTTAATACTGCGATTACCTCGATAAAGATTATTATTAAAAAATAAACCCACTTCATTAATAGGGTAATTAGCGGCAATATATAAAGCATTCAATACATTAACTTGACCATCAGAGCGTAACTGGCTTAGCGGAATTTGCGAGCCGGTAACAATAATGGGTTTGCTTAAATTCTCAAACATAAACGACAAGGCTGAACTAGTATATGCCATGGTGTCTGTGCCATGTAATACCACAAAACCGTCATAATCGTCATAATGCGTTTTAATATCGTCAGCAATACGTTGCCAATCACTTGGCGTCATATTTGATGAGTCAATTAATGGCTGGTACTCATTAATGGTGAAATCTGGCATTTCATCGCGATGAAATTCGGGTAATGCGTTAATAGAGTTAGTTAAGTGCCCCTGTACGGGCACAAAACCTTGGCTACTTTCTTTCATACCTATTGTGCCGCCAGTGTAGGCAACATAAATACGTTTTTTCATATAATTATCCATCGTAAACCTAGAATCAGCATTTGATACACGAATAATAGGTTTCTCTTAATATTGACCTATTTAGTGAATGCTACAAACTAAACAGAGTGTATACCTACCTTGAGGATCATTGAACTGATTCATTTTACTTATTTCTGCTTGTAATTGTGTAATAAGCTGAGTCATTGGTTTAGCACTGACACTTGTTGATGACGTTAAATCACTAGAGGCAAAAAATGCATTGTTTGCTATCAGCAATGAGTTAGCTTTACCCATAAACTTTTGAATAAGTTTTTCTCGATCAGAAACCTCTTTTTCAATCAGTAAGGTTTCATAGTTATCTAGTTTGGCTAACGCTGCCGCAGCAACAACGGCATCGGTTAAGTTACCTAATTCATCTACTAAACCTAATTCTTTGGCTTTTTTTCCTGACCAAACTCGCCCCTGAGCAATAGCGTCAACTTGCGCTAAGGTCATGTTTCTATTTGTCGCAACTAGGGTAATAAAATCTTGGTAGCCTTTATTAATACTTAGTTGAAATAACTGCGCTATACCCTCAGACAAAGGTTGCGTAGGGCCAAACCCCGAGATGTCTGTTGTACCAACACCATCGGTATGAATGCCTAACTTACTTAACGAGTCTTCAAAGGTCATCATCATGCCAAAAATACCAATAGAACCCGTAATAGTAGAAGGCGCAGCGTATATTTTATCCGCAGGAGCTGAAATCCAGTAGCCACCTGACGCGGCATAAGTACCCATTGAAGCAACTACAGGTTTGCCGGCAGCTCTCAATAATTCAACTTCTTGACGAATAATTTCAGACGCAAAAGCGCTACCACCGGGGCTGTCAACACGTAACACTACCGCTTTAACTTGATCATTATTACGTGCTTTGCGCAATAATTTTGCAGTAGAATCTCCACCAATAGTACCGGGTTTTTGGTTGCCGTCTAAAATAGTGCCTTTAGCAACAATAATGGCAACTTTGTCTGCGACATCATTGAACGAATTTTTATTTAAGGCTTTGTTTGAGGTAATAACGTCTAAGTAATCTTTAAAACCAATATGACTATAGCTATCGCCAGTTTTATTTTCGCCCACCATGGCAATTAATTCGTCACGCATTTGAGCGCGCGTTTTTAATTGATCAACCCAGTTATTGGCAAGGGCATATTCAGCAAAACTGCTATCTGCTTTAGTAAATTTTGTGATTAAATCTTTAATATTGTCATCAAAATTTTCAATACCAAAACCACGCTGATTAGCGACTTCTTGTTTGTACTGTAGCCATAAGTCATTAAGCCATAACTCGTTTGCTTCTTTGGCTGCAGCTGACATGTCGTCACGTAAAAAAGGCTCTACGGCTGATTTAAAGGTGCCAACGCGAAAAACATGTTGATTAATAGATAGTTTTTCTAAAGCTGATTTAAAATACATTTTATAACGACCATAGCCCTCAAATAACATAAAACCACGCGGGTTTAACCAAATATCATCGGCATGGCTAGCAAGGTAATACTGCTCTTGGCTATATTGATCGCCTAAAGCGATAACTTTTTTTCCAGATTGTTTAAAGTCAGTTAATGCGGCGCCAACATCTTGTAGTTTGGTTAAGCCTGCAGATCTTAACCCTTGTAGTTGTAATACTAATAATTGCACCCGATCATCACTTTTAGCCTTGATGATGACATCAAGCAAATCGGCTAATAAAATTTCTGGTTTGTCATTTTCTTCATCTAACGCTTCAATTAAAAAAGCATCAAATGGATTTATCTCATGCTTTTGTTCAACCAAATCACCTGCTAAGTTTAATACCAGTGCGGTTTTTTCGGGCACTGTAATTTTGTTAGCATCACTGCTTAGGGCTACAATAAAGCCGATGAGTAAGACAATAAAAATGAAATTTAAAATAAGTGAACGAGTTAGCGTAAATAAGCGCCAAGCTCCTGATAACAATCGTTTAAGTAAGTTTGCCAATGCAGTCATAAAATTTAGTCAAATAAGAGGTAAAATGTTAGCTTTATATTACCTTAATCCATTTGTTAATTGGAAAGTAAATTGAGTATTAGATTGTAAATAAATGCGTATTTTACTTAAGCAAGCTAAGCACTCGAATGTATTTTAATGTTTAGGGGTCTAATCTCTTATACTCTATTAAACTGCATTGCTCATTGAGAACTAATCTTATGTCATTACTCGTAAAGCTATACCAAACCTTTTTAAGCAAACTATCAAACTTTGATGGTTTGCCTGCTTTATTATTACGCTTGTATCTGGCACCAGTATTTATCATGGCGGGTTTTAGTAAAACTCAATTGTTAGATCCTAACGTTACCGGATTTGCCTCTTTTATGGCAGATCCAAACATTATCGCGTGGTTTGGCAATAGTGACTGGGGCTTGGGGTTACCATTGCCAGCGTTGTTAGCGAATTTAGTGATTTTAGCTGAGTTTTTTGGCGGTTGGTTACTACTGGTTGGTGCGTTAACACGGTTAGTTTCAATTCCATTAATGTTCACCATGATAATGGCGGCAACGACAGTGCATATTGATAATGGTTGGTTTGCTATCACGCCAACCAATCCAGATACCAGCGCTGCCAAAATGATGACTTGGGTTGGTTTTGACCCTGCACAGCTAAGCTTAGAAAACAGCAGGCAGACCGCTAATCGTTTAGAGAGAATGCGTGAAATATTAGCAGAAAATGGTAATACTGACTGGTTGTATGAAAAAGGCAACATTGTGGTGCTTAATAATGGTATTGAATTCTCAGTAACGTATTTTATTATGCTGTTAGCGCTGTTTTTTATTGGTGCGGGTCGATATACCAGTATTGACTATTATCTTTCGAAAGGTCTTTCAAAACGTTTTATAACCGACGATAAAAAATAAGCACGTAGTGGTTAGTTAGTTTTTTACTTAACTGATCACGTTTATTTACAAGGACTTTTTATTCAACTTGTTTTTGTGTTATTTAAAGGACCTCTGCTAAAATGTCCATGTACGCTTGACGTTACAATATGTGCGCTTGACATTACAATGTGTACGCTTTAACATACATCAAGTTTGATAACTTTCGGCTTTCCGAAACTATAAGGGGTTCTTTCAATGAGTTTTCACGAAAAAAGTGCTTGGGCATGTCTGGTTTCAATTCTTTTAGCTTACACCCCCTATTTTTGGATGGTGTTTCAACACCCGATGGCAGCTGTTGGATTATTCGTGTTATCGGCGATCATTTTAGCTGTCTTGTTGACCGCGTTTCATATTGTCAATGCACTCGCAACACGATCCATTCGCAAAGCTGGTGACATGCCAGCACACGATGAACTTGATCGAATAATCGAGCTACAGGCATCAAAGTTATCCGGAATTGTGCTGGCATTTGTTGTCGTCACTTGGTGCATCACCGTAATTTACGGAGTGCTAGGGATCAGTGAGGTTGCACATGCGGAAACTTTAGGCGACCCTCTGACCACGTCGAGATTAGTCGTTCCAGTAATGGACATATTGTCTGGGGTTCATGCGCTATTTGCCGGTTTCGTTATCGCTAATCTCGTTTATTATGGCCGCATTGTCGCAGGTTATAGGAAGCTGGCGCGTGGATAAAATTGTGATTAACAATTGCATTCGCCAACTTCGTTTCGCAACGGGTGAAATGACACAGGAAGACTTGGCAAACAGCGTCGGCATCACACGCCAGACTGTCATAGCATTAGAGAAAGGCAAATACTATCCATCTCTAGAACTAGCTTTCCTAATCGCCATACAGTTCCGACTGCCACTGGAAGACGTTTTTCGATGCGAAAGATGATCGATACTATATCCTAATTAAGACAGATGCAAAGTCAGGTTCAACAGTACAGTCATCTTAGTCAACGAACAGATATTACACTTATTTTCTGCCAAATAACGCTCAATTAAAAATAAGGTTTTTTCGAAGGCTAATTGAAAGATCGTTACTGTCTTATATGTCAATATTTTAATCGCTCAGGTAACATTGCTCGTTCTACACCCTTATTTTCAGTGCGCTTGCATGGCGTTAGTTATACACTAATGTCATAGCTATTAAGAGATAACCAATGACCAGTATCGAATTGCTTCTACAGCGACAATCTAATCCCTTGCTCACCGCACCTGCGCCAAATCAGCAAGCATTGACACAAATATTATCTGCCGGCATGCGAGTACCAGATCATGCCAGTTTACAACCTTGGCATTTTACCGTGATAACGGGTGGTGGTTTACAACGATTAAGTGATTTGCTTGTTGCCAGCAGTAATAAAGAAACAGCCAATTTAGAAAAAGTCGCTAAAATGCCATTTCGTGCCCCGATGATTATCATCATTAGTACAAAATATGTGAAGCATGAAAAAGTACCTCAACAAGAGCAATTAATTACCGCGGGTTGCTGCGTTCATGCCATGCAAATGGCGGCATATGCTTTAGGTTATGGTGCAATGTGGCGCACAGGCGCGTTAGCTTATAACGACCAAGTAAAACAAGGTTTAGGGATAAAAGAGCAAGATGAAATTGTTGGTTTTTTGTATATAGGTACGTCTTGTAAAGAGCAAGCTTTGAAAGCAGCTAAGTCTTTTGAAGATAAAGTGAGTTATTGGCGATAAATTAGAAGTTTGTACCTATGAGACTTCAAGATGTGAGTTAGTCGCTATAAAAGAAACACAAAGCGTACAGAAGTGATCAATATAAAGAGTTCGGCTTGATATGCTTATTAGCGGTAACATCTAATAATGTGCCTGAAACAAATTTATGTAGAACGCTTGAAACCAACGTTTGATATGGGATGCCTTCCTCAGTCGCTCGACGTTGAATTGCTAACAAGTCATGACTTGAAAGACGGATATTTATACGTTTATCTTTTTTAAAAGTATTTTCTGCAATCTTTTGGATCTCGATTTTACGGGATGATGAAAGAATAGATTTAAATTCACCCGACTCGAAATCTGATAAAATTCCTTGCTCTTCTTGACTAAGGTTTAGCTTACTCATGGTTTACCTCCAAGATACTGTTTTGTAGCTTTACGGCTAGGGATCACTGTTTTGAGGAATATATCTGAATCTGTTTCTACGTAAGGCACTAAATGAATATATTCATCAATATCAATTACAAATATTCTTTGATTAGGGTATTTTTCTTTATTTGGGTGAGCAACGTCATCAACAAGAAAACCATTTTGAAGATAAAATACTACGCCTTCAAAAGAAATACCCCTTTCTTCAATTAGTTGGCGATTCTTAATTGGATTCCAATCAAATTCTTTCATAGTTCAAGAATAACACGCTGTGTGCCATATGTCATCAACACAACAGCGACAAAGTTAACAACTCATTAAAACGCTGCGTTATTCGGTGTTCTTGGGAATGGGATCACATCACGTACATTTTGCATACCAGTAGCATAAGCCACTAAACGCTCGAAACCTAAACCAAAACCGGCATGAGGCACAGTGCCATAACGACGTAAATCACGATACCAACCATAATCAGCGATATCTAAGCCCATCTCTTCAAGGCGACTATCAAGTACGTCAAGACGTTCTTCACGTTGACTACCACCAATTATTTCGCCAATGCCCGGTGCTAAAATATCCATCGCGGCAACGGTTTTTCCATCATCATTTAAGCGCATGTAGAAGGACTTAATATCTTTCGGATAGTTTTGTAAAATTACCGGACCATTAAAATGTTCTTCAGCTAAAAAGCGTTCGTGCTCTGAGTTTAAATCAACGCCCCAAGACACTGGATTTTCAAATTTCTTACCACAGTTTTCTAAAATGGTGATTGCATCGGTATAATCTAAACGAACAAAGTCAGTATCGATTACTGCATTTAACCGTTCAACTACCGTTTTATCAACCCGTTGTTGGAAGAAGGCTATATCATCGGCGCGCTCTGTTAACACTGCTTTAAGTACGTATTTAAGCATTTCTTCGGCTAAATCAGCGGCATCAGATAAATCAGCGAAAGCGATTTCTGGCTCAATCATCCAAAATTCAGCTAAGTGACGAGAAGTATTAGAGTTTTCTGCTCTGAAAGTTGGCCCGAAAGTATAAACTTTCGATAACGCGTTACAATAAGTTTCTACATTTAATTGCCCTGAAACCGTTAAAAAGGTTTCTTTACCAAAAAAGTCTTGTTTGTAATCGACTTTACCGCTGTCATCACGGGGTAAGTTTTCCATATCTAAAGTACTAACCCGAAACATCTCGCCAGCACCTTCACAGTCACTGCCGGTGATAAGCGGTGTGCTGATCCAAAAATAGCCCTTTGAATGTAAAAAGCGATGAATCGCTTGTGCTAAACAGTTACGAACGCGAGTTACTGCACCGCCAATGTTGGTACGAGCACGTAAATGTGCTTGCTCGCGTAAAAACTCCATGCTGTGACGTTTGGCTGCCATTGGGTAAGTATCAGGGTCTTCAACAAAGCCAAGCACTTCAACTGCCGTTGCTTGAATTTCAAAAGATTGACCTTTACCGGGCGATTCAACTAAAATGCCGGTGACTTTAA
>JAESPR010000118.1 GCA_016765685.1 Colwellia sp.
AGAGCCTCCGCCGCCGCACTATTAATAGGTTAAAAAATTAATCGTTAAAAATTATCCACTAAAACGAGCCACTAAAAAACGAGTCACTAAAAAGAGCTGCTAAACTCCACACCAATAAAACGAGGTTCATTAACTATGCCCGTTAAATTATTAAAATCAACACCGCCAATTAACACTTGTTGATCAGTGATGTTTCTAATAAATAATGCCACTTCAAATTGAGCTTTTTTAGTTTTCCATTGATAGGCAGCCCGCATTCCCCCTTCTAATAAAGCATTGCTAACAAACTCTTTAGAGCGATATAAAAAGAAATCTATTTCACTGCGATAAGACCAATCTGTCATCAATAAAAACTTTCCTTGCCCTAATTCAGTTTGATAATTGAGGTTAATGTTATAAATTAATGCTGGTGAGTAAGGTAAATTATTGCCATCAACCAGTGCAAATCCGCTACTATTGACAGGATCGATAACCGTACATTGCGCACACACAGCAACACTTAATAAAGGGTCATTAATTTGAGTACTGTTGTAACTAAGGTTACCTGATAAACGCCAGTGCTCGCTCACAATAAACTCAGTATCTAACTCAAAGCCATACCCGTCGGTTTGCTCAACATTGATCAAACGACTAACGTTTTCTTCTCCTCCAACGGCAGTGATTTGCTGATCATTCATTTTATAGCGGTAAATAGCAAGGTCAATTTTTCCTTGGTCGGCGAATATTTTTGATTTAAAGCCCAACTCGAATGAGCGAACTTGTTCTGATTTTGCCGTGGTTATTTGATCACTGAATATTATTCGGCCTTGAATGCTAGGCGCTCTAAAACTGTCTGCAACACGGAAATAAACATTCGTTTTCTCACTCCATTTATAAACGGTACTGACATCCCAGCTAATAAAATCATCGCCTATATTTACTGCGGTTTCTGGCAATACGCCCGCGCCAATTGGGCTTTGTAAACGTTTTGTTTTATAATTTTTTTCATCTGAGCTATAACGAAGACCTAAAGTAAGAGAAACATCACTAAGCAGTTCATAATCTATCGAGCCAAACAGCGCCCATGCTTGGGTTTGCTGATTTTGCACGGCAAAACCATTTTGGTCTCCCTGTGCAAAGGTATTGAAACTAAAATTGTCAATTGACAATTGTTCATCAAAATAAAAAAAACCGATTTGATAATCTAGGTTAGTCGTTTGTTTGCTCGCTAAGCGAACTTCTTGGCTCAACTGTCGATGGCTAGGAATACCTGAGGAGCTTTCTGCGGGAAAAGGGATCAAACCGGGGCCTGATTCATCGACAAAAACAGCGCCATAACCCCCATCAACATCACCTCGTGAATAAGCATTCACTGATTCATAACCACTAATAAGCGTTAATTGATGCTCGGCCAAATCTATAGTGACCGTGATATTACCACCGGTACTGTTCAATGATTGTTTAATGCGATTAGCCGCATCCAAAAAAACGGTATCGTCTTTATAATTATTGTTAAGGCGATCACTGCCTACAGTTAAAATATTAGCCCGAAACACGGCAGGGTTAGCATTAAAATTTCTGTAGTGAATATTAAACAGAGCATCAATTTTATCATTTGCTTGATAACGTAACTGTAAGCGCCCGGCAAATTCATCAAAACCACCGAGTATATTGTCTTCTTCAAAACCCGGAGCCGCATTATCAATCCAATTTTTTCGCTGTTGACTCAGTAATGACAAACGTGCCGACCAATTTGGGTTCAAACTGCCGTTAATAGCACCTTCAAAGTCAAGCGTTTGTTGTGAACTCAATGATAAATTGGCGTAAGAAAAAAATGTTTGGCTGGGTTTGTTTGATTCAAGTTTAATAACACCTGCGGGGGTATTTCGACCGAATAACGACCCTTGCGGGCCTCGTAATATTTCGATACGGTCATAATCAAAAATGGGGAAACCTTTCAACATCGGATTTTCTTGCACAATACCATCATAAATAATAGAGACGGGTTGAGACGCATTAATATCAAAATCTGTGTTGCCAAGGCCACGTATATAAAATCGAGGAAATAACCGATCAAATGAAGATTCAACCATCATAGAGGGGGTACGATTACTTAAAAAGCGATAATCTTTCGCTGCCGACAAGTAAGTATCTAATACTTCATTACTCATAACCGACATTGCTATTGGAATATCACGCTTATTTTCGGTACGCTTTCTTGCGGTTACTTCAACTGGCTGTAAAGTCAAAAGTTGTTCAAGCGTTAGTGTGAACATATAATCTTCTTGAGTAGATTCGGCTAGAGACAAACCTGACAAGCACGATAAAAACAGGAGGTTAATAACGTTTGTTAGGATTCGCTTATAGGCATTAAAAGTCATGCAACATTTCACTTTTAGATTTTGATGTAACTTAAATTAAAAGTAGAGGTATTAATGAGCTTTATCAAGTTTCTAGTCTGATTGTTAGTATCACGTAATCGGCCTAAAGACGCATGATTAA
This sequence comes from Colwellia sp., assembly GCA_016765685.1. Classification (GTDB taxonomy): domain Bacteria; phylum Pseudomonadota; class Gammaproteobacteria; order Enterobacterales; family Alteromonadaceae; genus Colwellia. Next base: position 2,482 of record JAESPR010000118.1, read on the forward strand.
TCTACACAAACGTAATTTTAGTGCTTTACCGCCTTAAAACGTTAAACCTTTATTATCCGTGTATCAATGGCTGATTCTAGGATTATGGCTTAAACACGCCAATAACTTGCTCGTGTTGGCGTACAACCTCGGCAACTTGTGGTTCACTTTGGGTCATTTGCTCACCACAACTCACGCAAGTCACTTTTTCAACGCCATCTTCTTTGGTTAGTGCCATGCTGTCTTGATCTTTACATTTTGGACATACCGCTCCAGCAATAAATCTTTTCTTTAATTTTTTTTCCATGGACTGATTCTTAATTCATTTAGGTGAATAATAGATTAATCGTTATTTTAGCTTGAATAGTCACCATAGGAAAAGCGACAATGCACAGGTATTTTATATCGCCCGTTTATCTGTTGTCATTTTACTCACTTTGCCCAAGGAACGTCCATTGATCATCGCCACCGATTTAAGCTTAGACCGAGGTGCAAAAAACCTTATAAAAGCCTCTAGTTTTACTATTCATCCCAATCATAAAGTCGGTTTAGTTGGTAGTAATGGCTGTGGAAAATCGTCACTCTTTGCCGCTTTGCTTGGCGAATTATCTCCCGATGCTGGCGATTTAAACATGCCAAGCAGTTGGGACATTGCTACAGTTAAACAAGAAACACCGTCGTTAGAGCGTTCAGCGCTTGATTATGTTATGGATGGCGACAAAGAGTTTCGTCAACTTGAACAACAATTAGAACAAGCTCGAATAAATGACGATGGCAACTTAGAAGCCATATTAATTAATAAAATTGATATTATTCACGGCTATAGTTTGCCTGCCCGCGCTGGTGAACTGCTACATGGCTTGGGCTTTTTACAAAACCAGTTAGTAAACCCAGTGAAAGATTTTTCAGGTGGTTGGCGCATGCGTTTAAATTTAGCACAAGCGTTAATAAGCAGAGCTGATTTACTATTGCTAGATGAGCCCACCAACCATTTAGATTTAGATGCGGTTATTTGGCTGCAACGTTGGCTTAAACGTTTTACGGGCACCTTAGTGCTTATTTCCCATGACCGCGATTTTCTAGATACCGTTATTGGTCAAATTTTACATATTGAACATCAACGTGCCAAACTTTATAGCGGTAATTATACCTCCTTTGAAAGACAACGCCGCGAACACTTAGCCCAGCAAGACGCACAATATCAAAAACAACAAAAAGAAGCCGCGCATTTAACCGCCTTTGTTGACCGGTTTCGCGCCAAAGCGAGTAAAGCAAAACAAGCGCAAAGCCGTTTAAAACGCTTAGAAAAATTACCCGATTTAGCGCCTGCCCATGTCGATAGTCAATTTACTTTCAGTTTTGAGCAGCCAGAAAGCCTGCCTTACCCGCTATTATCATTAACGGAAAGCCAATGTGGTTATAACGCCGATGCCATTATTCTCAATGATGTTGGCTTAACACTGGTACCGGGTAGTCGCATTGGATTGTTGGGCAGAAATGGTGCCGGTAAATCAACGTTAATAAAGTCACTTGCTGGCGAAATAGCATTACTTAATGGTGAGCGCTACTGCGCCCAAGAGTTAAAAATAGGCTATTTCTCTCAACATCAGTTAGAACAATTGCATAGTAGCTCAAGCCCGGTGGATCATATTATTCGCGCCAAACCTGCATTAGGCGAACCACAGGCGAGAAGCTTTTTAGGTAAATTTGGTTTTAGTGGCGATCAAGCATTAGCCGCGGTAAATACTATGTCTGGCGGTGAAAAAGCCCGCTTAGTATTAGCGTTAATCGTCTTAGAAAAGCCACAATTATTACTCCTTGATGAACCAACCAACCACCTCGATTTAGAAATGCGCCAAGCCTTAGTCATGGCGTTACAAGACTTTGGTGGCGCTATTATTTTAATTGCCCATGACCGTTTTTTACTTGAATCGTGTGTTGATGAATTTTACTTAGTAGCAAACGGTCAAGTTAGCGACTTTAGTGGTGACATTGATGATTACCAACAGTGGTTAAATGATGATAAAAAGCAAAGTTTTGCAAACAATAGCAATGATAATAATTCATCTGACAAAAGCATAGATAAAAAACAATTACGTCAACAACAAGCAGAATTACGGAAAAAATCAGCACCACTGCGCAAAGAAGCCGATAAGTTAGAAAAGAAAATTCATCAATGGCAAACAGAATTAACGCAAGTTGAAGCGCTACTGAGCGATAGCAACATATACCAAAACGATCGTAAAAATGAACTTACCACTCAATTAAAGCTGCAAGCCAGTTTAAAAGATAATATAGAAGAAAATGAAATGCTTTGGCTAGAATTAGCCGAACAAATTGAGGAAATGATGGCCTCATAAATGATTTTTTGAGCTACACTGTATTTAAAAGAAAAAATAATTCAGACGTTAGCTTTTAACCTAAAAGAGAAAAATTATGCGAACTAAAATAGTATCTTTGATTTTTTTACTACTGGGCAGCTTTTCTGCTCTTAGCCAAGGTAATGATTTTGAACGTGGTATCTACGATTTAAACCGTGGTGAGTTTCATGCCGCTATTGAACAATTCCGACCGTTAGTCGCAGAAGGATATGCTCCAGCCCAATACCAAATGGGCATTGTTTATCAAAAAGGTTATGGCGTTCCTAAGGATGGCATGAAAGCGTTAGCATTATTTGAGCTTTCCGCCAACCAAAATTATTCCGACGCCCAATTTGAGCTTGCGCTACTTTACAATGAAGGAAAACTGGTTAAACAAGACTTAAAAAAAGCCTACGCTTTAACCCATAAAGCGGCAAAAAAAGGTTTAGCAAGCGCCCAATTTAATTTAGCCGTTATGCTTACTACTGGCACTGGCGTAGATCAAGATAACTTTAAAGCGTCTCGTTGGTATCAAAGTGCTGCCGCTCAAAATTATGCTTTAGCGCAATATAACTTAGCGTTGCAATATAGCGAAGGTAAAGGGGTAGAAAAAAGTAATGAAATGTCACTGGTTTGGAATACTATTGCTTCTTGGAATGGTTACCCTGATGCGAATAAAAGTCGCTTAATAGATGAGCGAGCATTACCTAAAGCAAAAATAAATTCCGCGCTAGAAAAGGCCAATAAAATCTATAGAAAAATTATCGAACAAGAAAAACTTAAAGCACAAATGGCACAAAAAAACGACTTCTATTGATCTAAATCAGCCTGCTCTTAACATCGACTGCTTATACTATTCATAATGAAAAATATAAGGTGTCGATGATGAATTTTTTTACCATGTTAGTTAATGACCCCGTTGTAATGTTCTCTTTTGGGGGCATATACTCAAACCACTTCAAACTGCATGATTCAGTTGGAATTAGAAACGTATTAGGCAAGGCATTGATTGTAGAGAATGGTTATTCCCTTATCAAAATCAATAACGCGGCATAAAACGTTTCTAAACCAACCCGCAGGGGATTACTGAGCAAATCATACTTATTGTGTTAGGTATTTGCGCCTATTATGTTTATTACTTTATTAAGCACATCAACGAAGACCAAACCGACTCACAAAGATAGCCTATAGAGTAATTTTTCACTATGTCGTACAATACCTTTTTTCTTCATATACAGCATTGCTATGTTATCTCAATATGCAGCACTCAACGAGTAAATTCAAACCCGCTTGGTGGCTGAGAAACGCCCATTTTCAAACGCTTGCGGCTAAATTTTTTCGCCGTAAACACAAGCTTGTTACCAATACTGAAACATTAGAGTTGCCCGATGGTGATTTTATTGATTTAGCGTGGACTGAGCAGCCACAAAAAAACAATACTCGCCCTATTGTTGTTATGTTACATGGTTTAGAAGGCTCTAAAGATAGTCATTATGCTAAAGGCATGCTTACCGCCATCAAAGATCGTGGCTGGATAGCGGTATTAATGCACTTTCGTGGTTGCAGTGGCAAACCGAATAGGCAAGCGAGCTCTTATCATTCTGGCGACATTAGAGATATAGGCTACTTAACTGAGCACTTAATGGCTCGTTATCAGCAGTGTGTATTTTCAGTGCTCGGCTTTTCTTTAGGCGGCAACGTGCTTACTCGTTATTTAGCGAAAGTGCCTAATAACCCTTACCGGTGTGCAGCGGTAATTTGCGCGCCCTTAGATTTAGCCAGTTGTAGCGCTCGTATTAATCAAGGGTTGTCACGGTTTTATCAAAAGTACTTATTACAAATGCTTAAAGACAGCACATTAAAAAAAATCACCACCAAAGTTATCAATAACATAAAAGAAACGCAGTTAAAGGCCATTAAAACCATTCACGATTTTGATGAGCAAGTCACCGCGCCACTGAATGGTTTTACTAGTGCCCAACATTATTACCAACAAGCTAGTGGCAGCCAGGTAATCGAAAAAATACAACAACCTTGCTTGTTTATTCATGCGGCAGATGATCCTTTTCTTAATCATCAGAGTTCACTGCCAAAACAAAAATTACCCAAGCATTTAACCTTTGAAGTTTCAAACCATGGCGGCCACGTTGGTTTTATTCATGGTAATAACCCCTTTAAACCGCAATATTGGTTAGAGCAGCGAGTACCTGATTTTTTAAGTGACCATTTATTACTTAGTGAACCCCAACAAACATGATTATTCCCTTAGAGCAACTTAACCAAGAGACACTACACGCAATTATTGAAGACTTTGTGTTGCGTGAAGGTACCGAGTATGGCGCTATTGATACAACTAAAGAAGATAAAATTGCACAAGTGAAATTACAACTGCAACAAGGCAGTGCGGTATTGGTTTATTCAGAATTGCATGACAGTGTTAATATTTTACCTAAAGAGCAATTTAACCAAGAAACTTACCAATAATGATCATATACCCAACATCTAATAATAAAACTAGGTATAAAAAGAATGAACAATTTCATCGTTGAATTTAAACAAGCTTTCAGCCCTGACTACTGTCAAAAATTAATTAATAAATTTGAACAAAGTCAAGGTAAACAGACTGGTCGTACTGGCTCAGGTGTTGATAAAAGTAAAAAAGACAGCTTGGATTTACATTTATCGAATAGCCCTGACTGGCAAGAAGAACGCAATACTATTGCTCAAATGGTGCTTAAAGCGACCATAGAATACGCAAAAATGTACCCTTTTATCTTAACGGGGGCTATTTCTCCCTCAATACAAGATCCAAAAACAGGGCAAATAAAAACAATTACTCATGAAGATATTAGTAATATGAGCGACCCTGAAATAGAGCGCTTGGTTCGTTATATTTACAGTGTTGATGATATTAACATGCAGCGCTACACAAAGGGCGAAGGTGGCTATCACCATTGGCATTCAGAGCACTTCCCACACCCAAGTGACCCAACTCAGCGTTCATTACATCGAGTATTGCTGTGGTTAGTTTATCTTAATGATGTGGAAGAGGGCGGCGAAACGGAGTTTTTCCACCAACAAACCAAAGTGAAACCAACACAGGGCAGCATTGTTTTAGCCCCTTGTGGATTTACCCATACCCATCGCGGCAGCATACCAAAATCATCTGACAAGTATGTACTCGCGTCTTGGGTTATCTATAACAATGCCGCTCAGTTATATCAGAGCAATGGTGCTCAAACATCATAAGTTTGTCGGTGCGCTTTGATCACTTGCTGCCAAGGAATATTTGGATTACCTAAACTGAGAAAATCAGGATTGAGCAAGCTTTCCCTTTTGTTATAGCTTAGTGGCTTAAATTCACTGTTAATAATAGTACCGCCTGCTTGCTCTAAAATACATTGGCTAGCACCGGTATCCCACTCACCTGTAACACCAATACGTAAATAACAGTCGGCACCACCTTCGGCAATTAAACAGTTTTTCAACGAACAACTGCCTAAGGCGACATGATCGAAATCAAAGTTTTTATTTAGATACTGCTCCATTAAGTCAATGCGTTGGCGTTTACTAATAGCGATTTTAATACGACGCGGCTCTTGATAATCAGCAACGTGAATTTGATGACTGCGGTTATTCCTTGGTAAATTACAGTCTTTAAATGCCCCTAGCTGGTTTTGAGCATAATAAGTTAAGTGATGATCAGGCGCATGAATAACGCCAATACTCGGCCAGCCGTTTTCAATTAAGGCAATGTTAACGGCAAAGTCACCACTACCAATAATAAATTCACCCGTGCCATCAATAGGGTCAAGCAACCAATATTTTTGCCAATTTTTACGTTGTGCCAACGGCACTGTACCCATTTCTTCAGAAATAATAGGAATATCGGGCGTTAAGGTTTTAAGTTGATCCATCAAAATATCATTGGCCGCAATATCCGCACTAGTTACCGGGCTGTCATCGGCCTTCAGCTGGGCAGTAAAGTTTTGTTCGCGATAATATTTCATTACCTCAATACCGGCCTTTTTAGCACTCTCTAAAGCAATGTTTAATAATTTTTCATCACTTATACTGCTCATGACTTATCCTGACTTATCCTGACTTGTTAGCGAGTTAGGGAACAGATGATCGACCAATAACATTAACGCGGCAATACTACGTGCTTCTTTAAAGTCAGGCTGTTGCAGTAAGTTTTTATAGTCTTTAATTGACCACGACACCACCTCTAGTGGCTCAGGCTCATCACCCTCTAGCTGTGCTGGATATAAATGACGGGCAATAAAAATATCCATTTTGGCATTAAAAAAGGCTGGCGCCATCATCACTTGAGAAAGGTGCTGCAACTGGTCAGAGCCATAAAATATTTCTTCTTGTAACTCTCGATTAGCCGCTTGCTCTGGCAGCTCACCGGGGTCAATTAAACCTTTAGGAAAGCCTAATTCATAACTATGTGTGCCGGCGCAATATTCGCGTACTAGCAATATCGTTTCACTATCAAGCATGGGCACTATCATTACCGCACCGCGACCTGAGCCAAGCATACGTTCATATTGACGCTCTTCACCATTGCTAAAGGTTAATTCAAGCTGTTCAATAGTAAACAAACGACTTTTAGCCACTTGCTTTTGACCATTGATTTTTGGTAGTTGATTTTTCCTTGACATATATGAGTACAAGCTTGCATATTTCATGGTAGATAACGTTATAATGACACGATAAATAGCTACTATGGAACCTCTAAATGCTTAATTGGTCAGAAATATCTACGGTTTTACTCGACATGGACGGAACAATTTTAGATTTGCACTTTGACTCTCATTTCTGGCTAGAGCATTTTCCGATGCGCTATAGTGAAAAATACGATATTAGTGTCGCTGAAGCTAAAGAAAAGCTTATCGGTCATTACCACGAATTGACCGGCACTATAGAGTGGTATTGTTTAGATTACTGGACTGAATTTACCCAAATGCCTATTCCGTTAATCAAACGAGAAATACAGCATTTAATTCAATTACGTAGCGATGCTGATGAATTTTTAACCGCACTTAAACAAAGTGGTCGTGAAGTGATTTTAGTGACCAATGCCCACCCTGATGCATTATCCTTAAAAATTGAACGTACGCAGTTAGATAAATATTTTGATGTTTTATATTCAACCCATGAATTTGGTGTGGTAAAAGAGTCACAATTGCTTTGGCAGAAACTACAAGCCAAACAAGGATTTGAACTAGCAAGCACTTTGTTTGTGGATGACAGTTTACCGGTATTAAAATCAGCACAAAAATATGGCATTAAGCATATTTTAGCGGTGGAAAATCCTGATAGCCAAAAGCCGGCCAATAGTTTTCCTGACTTTACTTCAATTTCTGATTATCGTCAGTTGACTAAAGCTATTTTGGCTAATCCGGTAAGTTAAAATGTTAACGGCCTTTTGCCGACAAAGCTAATTGCTTGGTATGTTTCAACAAACTCATATCGCCAACGTTACCATGACCCGGTACGACTATTTCAATGTTAGGGTACTTATTAAGCACACTTTGAATTGATTCAGGCCAATCTGTAATTGAAGCATTTCCGGTATAGCCTAAGTTTTTACTTTTGAGGCTTTTAACAAAACAACCACCAAATAATATTCTTGCTTTCGGCAGCCAAACTACGATATTGTCTTGAGTGTGACCAGCACCCGGATAAAAAACCTCGACAAGGCCGTTTACTAACGCAAAGGGATTATTTGATATTTCTTCACTCGACTTTTGTCGTTTTTCCAAAGCAAGTAATTTATTGGTTAGTGTGGTGGCATAAGTTTTGACCTGCAAATTATTAAGCAGTACGATTCCGCCACTAGCATCTTCATGAGAATGTGTGACAACGCTACTTTTAAGCGTTAACCCCTTAGATTTAATCCAAGTTATAAGGTTTTCAGTATCGGCAACTGTCCAAGGTGTGTCGATAATATAAGCATCACTGCCATCAACAACAACCAAGCCAGACGCTGGCACCATGCCATAAGAGTCGATCATTTTATAAGAGATATGCTGATAAACATTTTCAGCTATTTGACTAATTTTTAGTTTGGGAGTTTCGTTATTAGCAAAGACCAAACACGAAATTAATGCACAAAGAATAACAATGAACTTCATTGGTTAAATACTCGTAATAGTTGGCTTAAATAGGTGCAACACGAACGACAAGCAACTCTTAAGAAAGCACTTGAATGCTGTGCATTAAACTTTCTACAATTCATATTCAAAGATATAAAAATGCTGCCTTTCTTCAATATCAATCTTCATTTTACCTTTAAGGTTTGCCAATTCTCCTGTGCCTGAATCAGCAACAACTTCTAATACTAGGTTTTGTGTTCCGCCCGACATAGTTCCGTAATGCTGAAGAGCGAAACTGCCTTTTTTTCCCAATATTTCACCGGTAATTAACTCAATTGCTACGTAGCCAGCAGAGCCTGCTTTTGGGGATAATGCGCTTAACATTTCTCCTTGACTGGTTGCGGATAAGTCACCAAAAAAAGTCTTATCAATCGACATGCGTCCTAGCTTAATACCATCTTTTGATGGTGCATAGGAGTCTATTGGTTTTAACTCTATGTCAAATTTTCCTGATATCATCATATTTTATTTTATCCCCATTTCTTGTTTTGAGTGCCGGTATTGATTGCACACTAACATTTTGTGCTGCGACCAAGAATGATTAACTTACATTAGGAGTAACGAGCAAACGTTAACTGTTTTTAGTTTTGCTTGTAAGCGTATTATTCACCCGTAAATTCTGTTTTTGCTTTGTTCAATATTTGTTTATAATCGGCTTTATTAATCAAGCCATTAGCTAATTTTTTGTTCGCCGCATTGGTTTTTAAAATATACTCATACTCTATTGCAGCAAGAATATAACCATATTTTTGTTCAGAAATACTACCCTTTTTAAATTGCTCATACGCTATTTTTTTATTCCACAAGTTACCTCGAGGTGGTTCTGGCAGCGTATAATTATTTTCAAGTATTGAGCCATTCGATAGTTTATAACCTTGCGCGATATAAGTTTGCGCACAAAGGTTTAGAATATAATCAACAGAATCATTAACCCCGTACCAATGCCAGTTAAACTCAGCAGTACATTCGCCAACAATGTTACCCTCGTTATTTATTATGTCTACACGATCAGCAGCACAGCCGCTAAGAAAGAATAAAAAGAACATCAAGCTAAATTTTTTCACTATTACTCCTAGCTAATTTTTGACCATACAGCCAATTCATTGCCACTAGGCTCTATAAAGTGAAAACGGCAACCACCTGGGAATGAAAAAATAGCCTTGGTGATTTTGCCACCGGATAACTCAACCCTCGCTTGAGTAGCTTCTAAGTTATCACTCAGTAGTACAAGTAAAGCAGCACCATTAGCCGTTGTTGAGACTAAATTAGAGTGGTAAAAACCACCATCAATACCTTGATTAGTAAAAGACGTGTAATCAGGGCCAAAGTCCTCAAATGACCAACCGAAAGCTTGTTCAAAAAAGGCTTTGGTTGCGGGAATATCTTTAGCGGGAAATTCTACATAATTTAATTTTTCATGTTGAGTCATGTTGACTTCCTTTTGGGTGAACTTGGGTTAAACTTGCGAAGCAAAATAAGCCTTAATTTCAGCTTCAGTCATTTCCTGAGTTTTATTGGAAAAACAATAATAATCAGGGCGTTGGTCACTAAAATACTGCATGGTCATTACTAGGTTATTAAGCTTTGAAAATAGGCCAACCGGCATATTATAACTACCACCTTTATTCAAACGATAGAATAAATGTGTACCACAGTTTGTGCAAAAGCCCCTTGTAGCCCAAGTTGACGAATTATATTCTTTAACGTTTTCAATACCTTTAATTTCTACTTCTGTTCCGCACTGCACCGCAAAAAAAGGGCTGATAATAGTTTACTAAAGTATGCCTCAGATCGTAACCGAGTTAACGGTTACGAGCCAGGTTTGAATAGTTTGTTATGCTATGTGGTTCAGTTCTTCCGCCTGCATCAATATTATGAGATAATTCAGATCGCATTAACATCTCACATGGCTCAGTATGAAACTTTTAGTTCGTAACCTTTCACGTTCAACAACGGAACAAGAAATCCGTATTTTATTTTCTACTCATGGCTCTGTCACTGAATGTAATTTAGTTTTAGACCAAAAAACAGGTAAATCGAAAGGTTTTGCTTTTGTTGAGATGCCTAATGAAAGTGAAGCGCAATCCGCCCTTTCTACTTTACATGAAACAAGAATGGCCAAAAACAGAATTAGAGTAAAAATAGCTCAAAAAACCTAACTTCACGTTAATCGTCAAAAGATGGTTTGCTGTAGATGGTCCATTGTTCTTTTTTCGTTTAATTAACTGGTTATGTCTCATTTGTACCAATATAGTTTAATAACTTAATATTGTGTTCTTCTATAATGAATTGCTCATCACATGAGCAGTAAAGCATTTTTTTGTAAAGCATGCCTAAGTATTTAGCGGATAACTCAAATGGTTGTTCAAAACACTCAGGTGGGCTTTTATCTATCCCAGTAGCTAAAACAGAGCAACTTTTACCTCTTAATTTGCGTCCCAAACTTTTTTCAATGGTTAATATATCAGACAGCCGATCAAAGAACATTTTCATTTGAGTACTCATAGAGTACCAATATACTGGAGATGCAAAAATGATATGATCGTAGCTTAATAACGCCTTCACTAAAGGTAAAAAAGCATCATTTTTGTTGTGATGTTCGTAGTCATAAGGAGATATTAAAAGGTCACTTAAGTTGAACACATCTGCCGTTACATGTTTTTGGTATAGACTAACTAAATTTTTAGTGTTTCCATCCTGTCTTGACGTGCCTAATACTATTGCAGTTTTCACTACACCCTCCGTGCTACATAACGTCGCAATAAGCAGCTTGTAATAGTTTGCTAAAATATACAGCGAAGCGGAACCGAGCAAACTGTTAGCAGTCCGACTTTAATGACTTGTATGGGCTAGCGTTTAACCCAACCGGTCAGCCCAATTTCCATTATGATCTTTTGCACAATTTTCTTCTGTGTCGTATAAAATATGATCTGCCACATTTTTAAACTTAATGCCGATGTCATCCAGCTTCACTTCGATTAGAGAGGTGAATGATGTTTTACCACTATTGGAAGTAAAAATAGCAAGCTGTTCATTGGTACCGAAAACACAAACCATTTTTAAACTTTTTGGAAAATTTGAGTAATTAACTAGGTGAGTTAACCATTGAAATCCGTTTATTTCCTTTAATGCGGTCTCACAAACATCCGTTAACACGATCCTAAGTTGATTATCAATTTTCTTATCAGTTTTACGCATACTCTAAGTGCCACCTAACGTCGCATTAAACGACTAAAAATAGTTTGCTAAAATATTGAGGAACGAAAACAACCAACTGTTTTTTATCCGTTTAATTGCCTTGTTGATTTTCTTGTATGAGTTTTATACGCAAAACTCATACAAGTTATTCTGAGAGTCATAAAGGTCTATTGTTCCTTTTAAATTAAAACCTACTTTTTTCAATAAGCTATTAGAGCTAAAATTATCTGGTAAGGTAACGGCTAAAACAGTGTTTAGAGAATTAGCGGCCATCCCTTCTTTTAAGACTGAATCGGCAGCCTCATTTGCATAACCTTTACCCCAAAACTCAGGTAAAAATGCATAACCTAAGTCTGGATGAGCCAGCTCTTCTCTTTTCAAGAAGCCGCACATGCCTATTGGCGTTTCAGTCCCTTTTAGCAACACCAGACTTAAACCAAATTCATAAGCTTGATAGCTTAGTATTGGACCATTAGTAAGGTAATTTATAGCGTCAGTATTAGTTCGTACGTTTTTATCGGTTATACAACGAATGAAAGACTCTTCATTCAATAAACGTACGATAAACTCCGCATCATTGAGGTTAAAGTGTCGAATAGTTAATCTTTCGGTTTCACACACTACTTTCATTTAAAATCCTTCTACCTAGAAATTTCTAACGCATTAATAATGCGAAAAATAATGGTTGGTTATAATCGCAAAGCAATGGCCAACTGTTATTTTTCCGTTCAATTAACTTGTTATACCGTGATTATACTATACGAGATGCTAATTTTTTATAAATTGCATTTTTGTCCCGTTTAGCTACAGCTAACACGTAAATTACGATTTCATCATCCAATACTTCGTACGCCAACCTATAACCAGCAGTACGTAATTTGATCTTATAAACATAATCGTAACCTTTTAATTTAGCAGATGGCACATGAGGGTTTACAAGCCTTTCGGCAAGTTTTTTCTTAAATTGTTTTTTGAGTGGCTCGGCTAGTTTGTCCCACTCTTTTTTAGCTTGAGGAAGAAATTTTAACCTATAAGTCATTTAGATTAACTTCAATAGCGTTTGACAA
>JAESPR010000119.1 GCA_016765685.1 Colwellia sp.
CTGCAACCTGATGTGGTGATGTTCGACCGCTTTATGATGGAAGAGCAGTTTGGCTGGCGTGTTAGCGAGCAATGCCCCCAAGCGCTGCGCATATTAGACAGCGAAGATTTATTTTGCCTACGTCATGGCAGACATGACGCTTATAAAAAAAATCAAACATTGATTGAAAGCGATTTACTTAACTCTGAGTTAGCCAAGCGAGAAATAGCCGCTATTTTTCGTTGTGATCTGACCTTAATGATTTCCCCAAAAGAAATAACATTATTAACTGATTTATTCAAAGTGGATGTCAGTTTATTGCATTACTTACCTTTTGTTTATACGTCTGAACAGCTTGAGCAAAGCAACCCCCGCTATGAACAGCGACAAGGTTTTATCTCTATTGGCAATTTTCGCCACCCACCTAACTGGGATTCTGTGTTATGGCTGAAACAACAAATTTGGCCACTGATCCGCAAGCAGTTACCCAAAGCAGAGCTAAGCATTTGTGGCGCTTATCCGCCACCGAAAGCTACTGATTTACACGATGAAAAAACAGGTTTCATAGTAAAGGGCTGGGTTGATGATGCCATGGTTGTCATGCAGTCTGCGCGCGTTTGTTTAGCGCCATTACGTTTTGGTGCAGGCATAAAAGGTAAGTTAGCTGAAGCTATGTTATGTGCAACGCCGTCGGTTACCACCAATATTGGTATTGAAGGCATGCAAACAGAGTTATCTTGGGCGGGAGGCGTTGCCAATGATGCTCAAACTATTGCCGATGCAGCGGTGCAGTTATATCAAGATGAGAAAAATTGGCAACTGGCGAGTGATTTAGGGCAAACAAATGCTCAATTGTTATTTGAGCAAGACCAACATTTTACCGCATTATCAGCATGTTTAACTCAATTGTTAGCTGATTTAAACCAGCATCGACAAAATAATTTTATTGGCAGCATGCTTAATTATCATCATCACCAAAGTACTAAATACATGTCGCAATGGATAGCCGAAAAAAATAAGCGTTAGACTACAGTACTTTTTCTAAAATTTTGCTTAATCGCTGCGCAGCCTGCAACAACCTTTGCGCCATTATAGGTTGGTATTGTGTTAAATAATTGTCGGGCAGCTTTATTTTGTCGGTAGGTTTTTGGCAGTTACCTTGCTCTGTTAATTGGCAGTAGTTAAAGCTAGGTTTTGTAACGAGTTGAAATGATTCATCAGCCCATTGCCAAACTTGTTCTGTTTGCCAGTTTGGCTGCGAAGACTGACGCCACTTTTCTCTTAATAAATCTAACCATTGTACTTTGTTGTTTTTTCCTCGATATAAAATGCATTCATCCCAGTACCAATGTAAGTTGCTGCATTTGCTCTTAAGGTGAGAAAGTTTTACTTTATTTCCTCCTAAGTCATCAGCAAAACTGATATGCAAAGGTTGATGAATATCACCTATCCAATGACCCAAAAAAAGCAAGGCTTGTGCTTGTTGCCAGCTAGTGTAGTTATCGGTTTGAGTTAATACTTGCTGATGATTTAAAATAGCTTGCGGCAGACAATTTTCATCACAGTCGGTTGCTTTTATTTCAGTGTGCTTGCGCGATATATTCATGTAATGCCAGCTATTATATTTTCTAAAGCTTTCCAAGCGTTTGATAGCATCGGCCCAAGTGCAGGCATTGTCATAGGTTATAGGAGCACCTTGTTTTTGATTGTTATAATCATTAATCAAGTCTTGATGTTTTTGGGGGATAGCTTTTAATAGTTCGGTTATTTTAGTTTGTTTAATAGGTGTTAGATGCTCAAAAGCTAATTGACAGACAACTTGATGACCGAGTTTACCTAAAGCAAAACTTGGCTTGCTTAGAAATAAAACAAGCGAAAATAGAGTGAAAATAATATATTTAGCAGTCATTAAGTTAGCCTTTTATTTAACAAAAATTTGCATTTCTTCGCCAATTTGTTTACGCATTTCCATCAATTTGACCGCGCTGTCATGCTGCTTTTTATCTGCATCGGTTATTGGTAACCACTTAGGAACCTGCTCAGATTGCCCATTTTGATCAACCGCCACCATAATAACAATGCAATGGGTGGTTAAACGTCTATTGAGTGATTTAGGATCGCAAGCATTAACTTCTAGGGCGATGTGTATGGAAGAACTACCGGTGTAAATAACCTTAGCTTCTACTTCGACTAAACTGCCGACATGAATAGGTGCAACAAAACGAATGCCACCCGCATAAGCTGTTACGCAATAACGACCACTCCATCCAGCGGCACAGGCATAAGCAGCTAAATCAATCCACTTCATTACCGCACCACCATGTACTTTACCGCCAAAATTTACATCTTGCGGTTCAGCTAAAAATCGTAGGGTTATATCCCGTTGTGGACTATTCATTATTTACTCTCTTGGGGGGTACCTGTAGAGGGAATTTATCTGGTTAATGCATGATTAGCAAATAATTAAAAACGAGCGGAATGAAGAATTTTTAATAGCCCATATTTTGTAGAAAAATTAAGCTATAGTTAGTTGACGTAGTATTAAACCCTTGATGTGAAAATGGAAGGATTTGACATAAGAACATTGGCATTAACAAACCTTTTGTTAGGCTTGTTTCTTGGTATTGGTTCTTTTGTTTTTGCTCGTATGCATCCCTCATTTGCTGGTTTTAAATCATTGGGTTATAGTTACTTTCTTTTTTCCTTTGGTTTTATTCTGCTTGGCTTACGCCAATATATTTCAGATTATTTATCTATTATTTTAGCTAATTTAGCTATTGTTGCTGCTTTTAGTTTGTTGATATTAGGAATTTTAAGGTTTTTAAAAGTTGAAAAATATCTGTTTGAGAAAATATCTGTAATATTGTTATGCGTCATGTTGTTTACTTTTGTTTATTTTACCTATTATCAAAACAGTGTTAATACACGCATTATTATTTTTAGCACTATTATTGCCGGTTTATCACTTTTTGCTGGTCTGAAAGTATTAACCAATAAAGACCGAGTTATATTAACGTTTACCCGCTTTCTGGGTTTTTCATTTCTCTACAGTGCCGTTATCTTTTTATTGCGCACCTATTTTGCTTTCGACGAACCTGACTTAAATAACTTTATGGATGCAGGCGTCATACATGCTCTATCATTAATTGCTATGCAGTTGGTTACTATTACTAGTTGTTTTGCGCTTACTATTAGTGCTAGCCAACAACTGGCAAACAAATTGACTATGCAAGCAAGGATAGACTCCCTTACCCAGATTTATAACCGTCGTGCTTTTGATGAATTTGCCGTGAAAAGCGTGCAGCGCGCCCAGCGTGAAAAAACACCGATATCGTTAATACTAATGGATATTGATTTATTTAAACAAGTGAATGATACCTACGGCCATCAAGTAGGCGACAAAGTATTGCAAGAGTTTAGTTTGCGATTAAAAAATAGTTTACGACCATACGACATTTTGGCGCGTTATGGTGGTGAAGAATTTACTTTATTGCTGCCTGATACGAATACCGCAACGGCAATGATTATTGCGGAAAAGTTGCGATATACCATCGCTCAACCGGTATTTTTCCTTGTCGATGGCAATAAATTGACTGTTACCGCAAGTTTTGGTGTTGCCACGAATCAAGGGGAACAAATTGATTGGCAACAGTTAATTTCATTTGCCGACCAAGCACTTTATCAGGCTAAAGGCAGTGGACGTAATTGTGTGAAACTTCATAATGCTGATGCGCATCAAATGGTGGATAATTAGCAATAAAAAAGCCTTTCTCAAAGAGAAAGGCTTGAAATGCTCGCTTTATGGTCTTGTTAATCAAGATTCTTATTAGTTATTTTATTAGCTATTTTTATTGTTGAGCCAATTCTTAATGGCCTTCTTTGCTAGCGCAGCTATTTTATAGCAAAGCATTTTCGTTGCTGCAACAACTTTAATAGAGCATAAACTCGACGATTTTTTTCGTATAATGCCATATTTTGCTAATCTTGCTGCTAAGTGACTGATTGTCGTAAAATTGATGCTTTTCACTTAAATGTAACAAAACTGAAATATTTTTTTGCAATTAGTTTGGCAATAACCAATAGACGTAAAAGGAATTGCTTTGGTGCATGGATTCACAATACTGCCAATGCTAGAATGTGCGCCATAAATTGTTTGTTTTCTAAATTAATATTACACAAGCAAGCAAACCATGAAAAATAGAGGATTTATTGGTGACCGAATTAAAAAATGATAATTATTTACGCGCGCTATTAAAGCAACCAGTAGATTACACTCCCGTATGGATGATGCGCCAAGCGGGACGTTATTTGCCTGAATATCGAGAATTAAGGGCTACAGCGGGTGATTTTATGTCACTTTGTCGTAATGCCGAGTTTGCCTGTGAGGTTACCATTCAACCTTTACGCCGTTTTAAATTAGATGCCGCTATTTTATTTAGTGATATTTTAACTATTCCTGATGCCATGGGTTTGGGTTTGTATTTTGAAACCGGCGAAGGCCCTAAATTTACTAATCCTATTACCTGTAAAGCAGATATTGAAAAAATTGGTATTCCTGATCCTGAAGATGAATTAGGTTATGTGATGAACGCGGTGCGTACTATTCGCAAAGAGCTTAATGGTGCTGTGCCGTTAATTGGCTTTTCGGGTAGTCCATGGACATTAGCCACTTATATGATCGAAGGTGGTAGTTCTAAAGCCTTTACTAAAATTAAAAAGATGATGTTCTCAGATCCACAAAGTTTGCACTTATTGCTTGATAAGCTAGCAGACTCAGTGATTACTTATCTTAACGCTCAAATTGCCGCGGGCGCGCAATCGGTGATGGTATTTGATACTTGGGGTGGCGTATTATCACCACGAGATTATAAAGACTTCTCACTGCAATATATGGCGAAAATTGTTGACGGGTTAACGCGTCATGCTGATGGTCGCCAAGTGCCGGTGACGTTATTCACTAAAAATGGTGGACAATGGTTAGAAGATATTGTTGCTACTGGTTGTGATGCGGTGGGTCTTGATTGGACTATCGACATTGAGAATGCCAAAGCACGTGTGGGTGATAAAGTGGCCTTACAAGGCAATATGGATCCGTCAATGTTATATGCACCATTACCTATAATTGAGCAAGAAGTTGCAAAAATATTAGCAGGGTTTGGTAACGGTGGTACTGGGCATGTCTTTAACTTAGGTCATGGCATTCACCCCGATGTGAAACCTGAACATGCCGGACATTTTATTGAATCGGTGCATCGTTTGAGTAAACCGTACCACGCATAAGCGATAAGCTTTAAGATCAAAGCAGCAAGTGGCTTGTATTTGCTTTGATCTTTAGCTTGAGGCTTTTAACTTACCTCTTGTTACTTTTTTTATTCTTCATCCTCTTCATACGCACTAAAATCAGTAATACCTTTTTCTTCTAATATGCGACGGACACTGGCTGGCAGTTTTTCATCGTTATCTTTGGCTAAGTCTTCATCATCGGGCAAAGGTTGACCAGTAAAAGCATGTAAAAAAGCTTCACATAATAATTCACTGTTAGTTGCGTGCCGTAAGTTATTAACTTGGCGTCGGGTGCGTTCATCGGTTAATACCTTCAAAACTCGCAAAGGAATTGATACCGTGATTTTTTTTACTTGCTCACTTTTCTTACCGTGCTCGGCATAGGGGTTTATATATTCGTCATTCCACTGAGCCATGAAAATTCCTCTATTATCATTATATTTGCTAATCTGGGTTCAGGTTAGTTATAAGATAGATTTTACTGGAAGCTGCAATTCAGTCAAGTAGAAGTTTAGATGTCTATAATTATCTTGACCTAAATAATCAAAACGTTTAGAGTTATAGACGTCCAAACATCTAAAATATTTTAATAAAGCCAGTAATATTCTCAGTTAATGAGAACGGAGAAGATAAATGTCGAATGCTAACATTAGTAACATCACCACTGCAGCAGTGCGCGCAGGTATTAATACCGATCAGCATCATGGTGCTGTGGTTGCGCCTATTCATTTATCTAGCACATACTCATTAAAAGGTTTTAACGACAAACGTCAATTTGATTATTCTCGTACCGGCAACCCAACCCGTGCCACTTTTGGTCAAGCCATTGCGGATTTAGAGCAAGGCAGTGTCGGTATTGTTACCAGCACGGGCATGGCAGCGGTGCATTTAATTTGTCAGTTATTAGCAACCGATGATTTGGTGGTTATTCCTCACGATTGTTATGGTGGCAGCTTTCGGTTATTTACCCATTTAGCGAAACGCGGTCAGTTTACATTGATTGTGGTGGACCAAAACGATCAAAGCGCTTTGACGCAAGCCTTAGCGCAAAAGCCTAAATTAGTGTTATTAGAAAGCCCGAGCAACCCGTTACTACGTTTGGTCGATATTTTTGAGGTCACTAAAGCTTGCCACGACGTTGGTGCCTTAGTAGCGGTGGATAACACCTTTTTATCGCCCGCTTTACAACAACCCTTAACGCTTGGCGCGGATATTGTTTTCCACTCCACCACTAAATATATTAACGGCCATAGTGATGTGGTTGGCGGCGTATTAGTGACTAAAGAGCAAGCATTAGGTGAAGAGCTTGCGTGGTGGGCAAACTGTATCGGTATTACCGGCAGCGCCTTTGACAGCTTTTTGGCGTTACGTGGCTTGAAAACCTTGCCTGTGCGGATGAAACAACATCAAGAAAATGCCCAGCAAGTGGCGGAGTTTTTAAAAAATCATCCGGCAATTACAGCAATATATTATCCAGGTTTTGAAGATCATCCCGGCCATGATATTGCTAAAAAACAACAAGCAGGTTTTGGTGCCATGTTAAGTTTTGAAGTTAAGGGCGGTGTTGAAGCAGTGAAAAAGCTCTTTGCTAATTTAGCATTATTCACCTTGGCGCAATCTTTAGGTGGCGTGGAAAGTTTGATCAGCCACCCGCC
>JAESPR010000120.1 GCA_016765685.1 Colwellia sp.
CGCATTGACTGCATTTTATAGGTGGTTTGCGCCCACGTTGTTCGGTAATAGGTGCGAGAATTTTCTAAAATTATTTCACCGTCACGGGTAAAACGAATAGTGTCTTCGTTATTAAGACTGCCAATATCAGTGCAGTAATCCAAAACACCGTGGTCAGCCAAAATAGCGTTAATAGCATCAACATCGCTGGCACGAATTTGCATGACCGCGCCAAGCTCTTCGTTAAATAAAATGGAAACATTGTTAGCAGAGTCAGTTGGAAGTTTTGATAAATCGATATCAACACCGGTGTGACCAGCAAACGCCATTTCAACAATAGTAGTAAATAAACCACCATCAGAAATATCATGATAAGCAATTAGCTTTTCTTCACGCACTAAGGTTTGCATAGCATTGAAGAAGCCTTTTAATACTTCTGGGCTATCAACATCAGGCGTTTCATTACCAAGTTGTTTATAAACTTGTGCTAAACAGGAACCGCCTAAACGGTTTTTGCCTTTTGATAGATCGATAGCAACAAGGCGAGTTTCTTCGTGAGAGCCGCCTTGGTCAATTCTTAGCTCAGGAGTTACGGTTTTGCGAATATCTTCAACCACGCCAAAAGCGGTGATGATTAATGACATAGGAGAGGTAACCGATTTTTGCTCGCCTTGTTCATCCCATTTTGTTTTCATCGACATTGAATCTTTGCCGACCGGAATAGTTAAACCAAGGGCAGGGCATAATTCTTCACCAATGGCTTTTACCGCTTCGTATAAACCTGCATCTTCACCGGGATGACCTGCAGGCGACATCCAGTTGGCAGAAAGCTTAATGCGATTTAACCTATCACCGTCAGAACCAGCAATATCAGTACCAGCGATGTTCAATAACGACTCGGCTACGGCTAAACGTGCCGACGCGCCAAAGTTTAATAATGCCACGGGTGTGCGTTCACCTAATGACATCGCTTCACCGTGGTAAGAATCAAGGGCAGATGCGGTAACGCCGCAATCAGCTACGGGTACTTGCCAAGGACCAACCATTTGGTCGCGATTAACCATACCCGTTACCGAGCGATCACCTATGGTGATTAAAAATGTTTTTTCCGCAACCGTTGGCAAAGATAAAATACGATCCGCTGCATCAGCCAAGCTAATACCGTTCACGTTGAAGTCATCACCTGTAGTTGTGGCTGTTTTAACATCTTTATAAATTTTTGGGGTTTTACCTAATAAAACATCAAGAGGTAAATCTATAGGGGTATTTAGCTTACCGTCATCTTTAAAGTGTTCATCAGTCACGGTTAATTGGTGTTCTTCAGTGGCACGACCTACCACAGCATAGGGAGCGCGTTCACGGGCACATATTTTTTTAAAGGTCGCTAAGTTTTCATCGGATACGGCGATGACATAACGCTCTTGCGATTCATTACACCAAATTTCATGAGGTGCCATGCTGCGTTCATCATTAGGGACATTGCGCAGCTCAAATACGCCACCACGACCACCGTCAGAGACTAATTCAGGGAAAGCATTGGATAAGCCGCCCGCGCCCACATCATGAATAAAGGCGATAGGGTTTTGCTCTCCTAATTGCCAACATTTATCGATAACTTCTTGGCAACGTCGTTCCATTTCAGGGTTTTCACGTTGTACCGAGGCAAAATCTAAACTTTCTGCTGATTGACCAGAAGCCATAGAAGATGCTGCGCCGCCACCTAAGCCAATGTTCATGGCTGGGCCACCAAGGGCAATTAAGTGTGCACCAACGATAATTTCACGCTTTTGTACATGTTCATCGCGGATATTACCTAAACCGCCAGCAAGCATAATAGGCTTGTGATAACCACGGACTTCTGAGCCATTAAATGAATTTACTTGCTCTTCGTAGGTGCGGAAATAACCTAAGATAGCCGGACGACCAAATTCGTTATTAAATGCCGCGCCGCCTAAAGGACCTTCCATCATAATGTCTAAGGCAGAAACAATGCGACGGGGCTTGCCAAAATCAGTTTCCCACGGTTGCACAAAATTTGGAATACGCAAGTTAGATACTGAAAAACCAACTAAACCGGCTTTGGGTTTAGAGCCAATGCCAGTAGCACCTTCATCACGAATTTCACCACCACTGCCTGTTGCTGCGCCCGGATACGGAGATATAGCAGTCGGGTGGTTATGGGTTTCTACCTTCATTAATATTTGAATGTCTTCATGGTGGTAGCCATAAATATTAGTCTCAGGATTTGGGAAGAAACGACCACCTTTATTACCCACCATTACCGCCGCATTATCTTTGTAGGCACTAAGCACATAATCAGGGTTTATTTCGTGGGTATTGCGGATCATTTTAAATAATGATTTTGGCTGTTTTTCGCCATCAATAGTCCAGTCAGCATTAAATATTTTATGACGACAATGCTCAGAGTTGGCTTGGGCGAACATGTATAATTCAATGTCGTGTGGATTACGACCTAACTTAGTGAAATTTTCAAATAAGTAATTTACTTCGTCATCAGCAAGCGCCAAACCTAATTCAATATTGGCTTGGCTAAGTGCATTTTTACCACCATTTTCAATGTCGATAGCGGTTAACTTACCGGGTTCGCTGCTGGCGAATAATTGCTCTGCATCATTAAAATCGTTAAAAACACTTTCCATCATGCGATCATGTAATAGCGAGCTAAGTTGCGATTTTTGCTGAGACGTTAAGTTGGCATCATCTTCAAGGGTAATATAATAAGCCATACCGCGCTCTAAACGATCTACTTTTGCTAAACCACAATTATGAGCAATGTCGGTTGATTTAGATGACCAAGGCGAGATTGTACCCGGACGAGGGGTGACTAATAAAAACTGCCCTTGTGGTTCATGCTCTTCAATGGTTGGCCCATAGGTTAATAATTGCTGTAAAACACTTTCTTCGTCACGGGTTAATTGTGCATTAAATTGGGCGAAGTGAGCAAACTCGGCATATATATCAGCTACTGGTAGTGCTAAGTCGTCACATTGAGCCAATAATTTATTCACTCTAAATTCAGAAAGTGCCGGAGCGCCACGAAGGTTTTTAATTAACGTTGTATTAGGCATCGTCATAGGGATAATCACCAAGTTTGTATGGGGTTTTTATGGGTTTTAGTTCAGCTTTTTGTACGAAAAAACTAACTAAAAATTTCGCGCACATTATAGTGTAAATTTTGTCTTTTAGTAAGCGCTAAAGTCTGGTGTTTGTTCAGAAAAATACGGCGAGTACATTTTAGCCCTAAACTTATCAATTAGAATGGTAAAAGGGGGGGTAGCGAATTAACGGATAATTAATTCGCGGATGACTTTAAAGTGAAGCTAAAAAAGCGACATAAGCTGAGGTAGTTGCTGGATCGTCAAACATACCACCATGATTAGCGCCTTTTACAATGAGTAATGTCTTGTTAGTTGATTGACTGGCATTATAAAGCTGTTTAGATAACATGACAGGAACCTGCTGATCATTTTCACCAGCAATAATCAACAACGGATTTTGATAGGCTTGCGCAACAATACTTTGATTGTCAGCTACTTTGAAAGCAGGATCAATGTTTACCGTTAAGAATGGTGACATATACCAAGGGGTTTTGGCTTCAACCCAATCATCAACATTGGTTGCAGAGCCTTGTAAAACTAGGGCATCAACATCTTGTTGTTTTGCTAATTGTGCAGCGATAAAACTGCCCAAAGAATAGCCGTGAACAATAGTTTTATCCACGTTAAATTTTGTTTGTATAAATTGATATTGTTCATTTGCATCAGAAATTAAGTTGTTTATTGTGGCCTGCCCCGAACTGGCTCCCAAACCCCGACGATCAAAAATGACTAGGTCTACAGGTAATGCGGCAAGTTGGAGTAACATTTTTATGCCAGCATCTTTAATTTTCATCCCATTCCCTTGGATAATAAATAGTAGATCATTACTGTTAGGGTTATCTAAATATAATCCCTGTAGTTGTGCGCTTTTATCCTTGGTTGTTAATGACAGAGTGTTTAGCTTATGTTGTAAAAATTGCTGCTGCCAGTTAGCCAAAATTTCTTGATCATAAATATTCACCTCTTTACTTTGGGCAATGAAATTTTCTTCTTTTAATGTTGCTGTACAGGAAAAAATACCGGTTATCAGCACAATAACAATAAGCTTTTTGAACATGTTTTTACTCCATGAAATACATTTAAAATAGGGTAGATTGTTATTGCGCTTTTGGCACAAAGTTAACATCTTCACTGTTCTCTGATTGATAAATTAAAATATCACCGGGCGAGCATAAAAGTGCTTGGCAGATTGCATCTAGGGTAGAAAACCGTATGGCTTTTGCTCGACCGCTTTTTAATACGGATAAGTTTTGTGGTGTTATGCCAACCGCTTGTGCTAAATCGTTTAATTTCATTTTTCGTTTAGCTAACATCACGTCAAGTTCAATTATAATAGCCATCAGATAACGAATTCCTGCTCCTGCTTTAATTCAATAGCCATGGTCATTATCCAAGCCATGACATAAATTATTAAACCCGAAACCAAGTAAAAAAACTCGCGACTACCAAAACTTATATAGATAGCCAAACTATCAGACAAGCCACTTAATCGAATGAAGAGGGTGACTAAAACGGGATAAAAAATACTAAAACCAATCCATGCTAATAAAGTTTTACCTATGTTTTTAAAACAAGCAATATTGGCGACAGTAAAAATTTGGCCTTGTTGATAAAATTTGAACAATTTGAATAAAAAGAAATAAATAAGTAAATAAGGCAGTAACTCCATACTGCCTAAAATAGCTAAGGAGTTAAAGTTTTCAGCCTCTAAAGCTTGGGAAATATTAAGCCAATTGTGACTAGTTTGGTGAGCTATATAGCTAGAAAAAAAAGAAAAATTTATGGTTAACTTATTAAGACCAATAGCCGTTTGTTCACCAAAAAACAACAATAAAAGATGGGTGGTTAATTGAAATGTCGCCATGGCGATTAGTAAAGCACAAATGTATTTACTGGCTTTTGATATCTTTGACATACAAGCTATTTACACGAGAAATTATGTTGTTAATGTAACAGCTAAAATATTTTAATCAATAGTTTTTTATCGTTTAACGATAAAAAATAAATGTATAGCATGATTTTTTGAAATTATAATGTTGTTGATAGCTCAAAAGTGACGAATATTCAATCTACTCATTTGTAGCGTTGACACGCTAATAGTGCACAACTTTATACAAGGTTCAAAGCGAAGATTGGTACTTAGCTGAAAATGTTTCAAAAAAATGCTTGGCTAACAAGGCAATACACGCCACAATTAAGCTATGAAATTTAAAAGTTTTAATCAAAAAATCACTCCATCAACAACGCTTTTTAATGCCTTGAGTTTGAAGAAGTTGATTATTACTTGCTTGTTGTTAACTGCACTTTTTTCTTGTGATGAAAAACATCAGCATGCTAGTTTTGCCCGCATCGTTGAGCGTGGTTATGTGAGTGTTGGCACCCTATATGGACCCAATAGTTTTTACCTGCAAGGTAATGATATTCAGATACAAGAAAGTGGTAATGCCGGTTTTGAGTATGAATTAGCTAAAAAATATGCTGATTACCTTAATGTTGATTTGAAAATTGTGCCCAGTTATTCCCTTGATGAATTGTTTATTAAATTAAATACTGGGGACGTTGATGTACTGGCTGCGGGTTTATCTGTTACAGATAAACGTTTAGCACGTTTTCGTTTTGCGCCAAGTTATGAAAAAATTAGCCAAAAGTTAGTCTTTAAACAAGGCAATATTAGGCCGCGAAAACTCAGTGATTTATCAGGAAAATTAATGGTTACAGCTAGCTCTAGCCATGTGGAAAATTTACAAGCGTTAAAACAAGTTAACGCGGATCTAAAGTGGCTTGAAACAACCGAGTTTGACTCTGAAGAACTACTCACTAAGTTGCTCAGCGATGAAATAGATTATACCATTGTTGATAGCAATACCTTGGCGATAAATCGTCGTTATTATCCTGAAGTTAGCGTCGGTTTTACCATCAAAAAAGCAGAGCCGTTAGCATGGATGGTCAGTAAAAATAGTGATGATGCCATTTTAGCAAGCTTGGTGGAATTTTTTGGTCAAGTACTTCATAACGGTACTTTGCTCGCCCTTGACGATAAATATTATGGTCATATTGAGCAATTTAATTATGTGGAAACGCGCACTTTTATCAAAGCGGTTAAAACAAAACTACCTGAGTATCAAGCGTTGTTTGAAAAATATGGCCAAGAGATTGATTGGCGATTATTAGCGGCAATTAGTTATCAGGAATCTCACTGGAAACCTCATGCTCGTTCTCATACTGGGGTGCGTGGCATGATGATGTTAACCTTGGCAACAGCAAAACAAATGGGCATTAAAAGCCGTTTAGATGCAGAGCAAAGCATTCGTGGCGGTAGTAAATATTTTAAACGCATGATAGCTAAAATGCCCGATAGAATTCCCAACCCTGACCGAATATGGTTTGCGTTAGCTTCTTATAATGTTGGTTTTGGTCATCTAAATGATGCGCGTATTATTACTCAACAACAAGGGGGCGATCCTGATCGTTGGGTTGAAGTTAAAAAGCGTTTGCCTTTACTGCAACAAAAAAAATATTATAAAAACACTAAGTACGGCTATGCTCGTGGTGCTGAGCCGGTGCATTATGTGGAAAATATTCGCCGTTATTACGATACGTTAACGTGGTTAGATGATAAATCGAAACAAGCAAAGTCGGTAGAAGCTCAATCCTTAGTTGCAACACCGTAACGCTATTTTTTTATTGTGTTACTTTCACCTTTATCCACACTTTCACTGTACTGCTGTTGAGTTTTTTTCTCGACTTTTTTCTCACGACGGCGACGTTTAAAAAATGCTGATAATAGCTCGCTACATTGTGTTTGCATTAAACCCCTATCGACCAATATTTGATGATTGAGTCGCTCATTATTAACTAAATCTAACGCGCTACCGGCAGCGCCTGTTTTTAGATCGGGGCTAGCATAAACCAGTCGTTTTATTCGACTGTGCACTAATAATCCTGCGCACATAGGGCAGGGCTCAAGAGTTACATAGAGCGTGCAATCAAGTAGTCGATAATTATTAAGGTGTTTACCCGCTTGGCGAATGGCGATCATTTCTGCATGAGCTGAGGGATCATTGAGTAATATTGATTGATTAAAGCCTTCACCAATCACTTTGCCTTGGTAAACTACAACCGCACCAACGGGAATTTCATCAATTTGTTCCGCTTGTTGGGCGAGTTCAAATGCTCGTTGCATGAAATATTGATCGTTATCTTCATTAGTTTCACTATCTTTATTAGAACTGTCGTTATCAAGTATGGTCATTAGAGAAAAAGTTCCAATAAGTCGTTTAAATAGCGATGGCCCAGTGGCGTGACTTGCCACTTGCTTTCGATAGAGAATTTTTCTGCACTTGAACCTTGTGTGTTTATCATCATTTTTTTAGCTTGCGCTTGCAACAACGTTGGTAAAACAGAACTAGCGGCTAAACCAGTGCGTTGTTGATAATGTGCTAAAGTAAAACTAGAAAATAACCGTAGCTGATTCATCATGTATTCAAACGGTAATTCATCGGGTGTGATTGTGGTTAGTTTATTTAATGGTTCACGATTTTTATCCAAATAACCTTTAGGGTGTTTAACTTTTACCGTGCGTTGAATTAATCCTGTTATTTGGTTGGTGATTTTTCCATGAGCACCACAACCAATGCCTAAGTAATCACCAAAACGCCAGTAGTTCAGATTGTGCTGACATTTTTTATCATCAGTAAGGTCACTTTTTACTAGGCTAAAAGCAGATATTTCATATTGCTGATAACCGGCATCGCTGAGTAACTTAAAGCCTTGATCTTGAATATCCCATAAAACTTCATCTTGCGGCAATTTGGGCGGTTTAGAATGAAAAGCCGTATTGGGCTCTATAGTGAGTTGATACCACGAAAGATGATCAGGTTTGAGGTTAATGGCGGTTCTTAAATCGTCAAGGGCATTGTCTAAAGTCTGATTTGGCAAGCCATGCATAAGATCTAAATTAAAGCTGTTCACACCACACTCTTTGGCAAGCTGCGCGGCTTGCTTGGCTTGATTAACGTTATGTATGCGGCCAAGTTTTAGTAGTTTTTCTGATTCGAAACTTTGCACGCCAATAGATAAACGAGTAACACCGGCTTTGGCAAAACCGATAAACTTGTCCGCTTCTACGGTGCCGGGATTGGCTTCTAACGTTATTTCAATGTCTAGTTCATATTTGAAACGATGTAAAACTTGGTTAAGCAAACTTTCAATAGCCTTTGCTGAAAATAAACTCGGTGTGCCGCCACCAATAAAAATAGAGTGCAGCACCCTGTTTTTTAAATCAAAACGGGCAATGTCAGCGTCTAAATCAGCAATTAACGCCTGTACGTAATCAAGCTCCGGAATTTTCGACTTTAACGCATGAGAATTAAAATCACAATAAGGGCATTTTTCCACACACCAAGGTATATGAATATACAAAGACAGTGGCGGTGATAATAGTAAGTTAGTATTCACTCGTGCTCTATACCTGTTGTAGTGCTAGTTTTTGCACTAACTGAGCCAATGCTTGACCACGATGGCTGAGTTTGTTTTTAAGTTCTCGTGATAATTGCGCCGATGACATATTTAAGTCTGCTTGCCAAAATACAGGATCATAACCAAAACCTTGCTCACCTTGTTTTTCGCGACTTATACACCCTTGCCAAACCCCATGACAAATTATCGGCGTGGGATCATTTTCATGTTTCATATACACCAGCACACAATGAAAACGAGCGCTACGCTGTTCATCTGGTGTGTTTTCTAACGCCTTGAGTAACTTATTAGTATTGTCATCATCACTCGGGTTTTTATTAATATCACTAGCATAACGGGCAGAATAAACACCGGGCGCACCGTTTAGCGCATCTACCTCTAAACCAGAATCATCGGCAATGGCAGGCAAGCCGGTAATTTTAGCTGCGTGACGCGCTTTAATAATGGCATTCTCTACAAAAGTAGTACCCGTTTCAGCTACTTCTGGCACATTGTAATCGCTTTGCGGCACTATATTTAGGTGATGTTCAGAAAGTAAGCTGGCAAGCTCTTTTACTTTACCTTGGTTGCCTGTTGCAAGCACTATTTTAGACATGGAATGATCGAACTATAACAAGAAATGATTGACGCTAATAATACGGGAAAAGTGGCGAGGGTGCTAGGATTCTAACACCCTTGTTTGTGCGAACTTTAGATTAATCCACATAAAATTTTTGTGAAAACTTCAAAGTTTGCTGCTCTTTGCCATCATTAATTTTCAAGGTGAAATGTATGGTTTCTTCATTGCGGTAACTCACTTGCGCTAAGTAATAAATGGCATCACCTTCTTTGACTTCTTCAAATTCAATTTTTTTAAATTGCCCTAGATTATTTTTCGCTTGACCACTAATACTGACGCTTTTAGCTGGATTTCCAGCTTTGGTATTATCGAGCACTGAAATATTCACTAAACCATTATAGCGACTACGGGTAATGCCATAAGCTCTGGCGACTTCAGGGGTGAAAAAAGTAGAGCCAATTGCCATATAATGAACATTCATGGAACCCAATTTTTTCATATTTTCAGCATGAGCTATGTTTGTGATAAACATTGTTAATATAACGGTTAAAAATACTTTTAAAATTTTCATAATATATTGACTCTTTATAAATATATCGGTATTAAATAGACCTGAATATGAGCGTTTATATTTCTATATTCGCATTATAATGCAGACCAATAGGGCAATGAGCTAGCAAGTAGAATATTAATCACATTCATCGCAAGAAAGGCAACGATCATGGATAAATCTAAACCACCCATATTCGGCATGATGCGCCTGATGGGATTTAAAAAGGGTTCGGTTAATTGATGAAATATGGCTAAGGTTGGGTTGTAGCCTTGTACCACCCAACTCATTATCGCCATGATGATCATGATAACAAATAACATGAAACCTGCTTGTTTTACCAAGACTAGTAAACCGATATAAAAAGAAAGCACACCTAAGCTTTCACCTGCCAGTGCCGTTAAGGTGAAAAATTTTAATGTGGCAACAACATAGGCAACTAAAATTGTGGCTAAATCCATACCACCTAAACCGGGGATAATACGACGAAAAGGCACAACCAGAGGATTACTTACTTTGACGATAAACTGGCTGAGCGGATTATAAAAATCGGCTTTCACCCACTGTAACCAGATGCGCATGACTAAAATCATTATCAAGGCATCAAAAACAAACCTTAATAAATATATTACTGCTTCCACTTTTATCTCCTAAGTAATCATTTTATCTTTGTTATTTTGCCCAACTGCTGTGTTTAAAGTACTCATAGACTAACGTCAACTCCGTGCTTTGCGCTTGCATTTGAACAAACTATCTGTGATTAAATTGTTACTTTCTTAATTGTTATTTAATTTATGTTCGAAATTCGAAACTTTAACTTTCTTTTGCCATTGCTTCGGCGCGTGTAATGGCGGCATTCATGGCATTACTGACCATTTGCTCTAAGCCATCTTTTCTAAATTGCTCAAGGGCCGCAAAAGTAGCACCGCCCTTTGAGGTCACGTTTTCTCTAAGGGTGCTAATGGCTGCGTTATTATGCTCAACCATTTGTGCTGCGCCAAGGGCGGTTTGCTGCACTAACATTCTGCTTTCTACTGCACTAAAACCTAAGGTTTGTGCTTGTTTTTCCATGGCTTCCATAAATAAGAAAAAATAAGCAGGAGCCGAACCAGCAACGGCAATAATATCGTTGATTTTATCTTCTGTTGCTAACCAAATAACTTTACCTACCGCAGACATTAACTTATCGCTAGCCGCTTTTTGCTCGGCATTAACTTGCGGTGAAGCAAACATACCACTCATACCTAAACCAAGTTGTGACGGTGTATTCGGCATCACGCGAACAAGCGCGACATTACCTTTTAGCGCTTGTTGTATTTGACCAACGGTAGTGCCTGCGGCAATAGAAATAAACAATTTGTTTGAAACATCAATAACATCAGTTAGTTGCTGGCAAACATCGCAAATAAATTGAGGTTTAACACATAATACAATGATATCAGAAAAATTGCCTGCTTCAATATTGTCATGAGTTTGTTGCACACCAAACTCACTAGCGAGTTGTACTCTTTTTTCAGCAGAAGGGTTAGCCACAATAATGTTTTCTGCGGCTACGCCTGAGTTAACGAGTCCAATAATGATGGCACGCGCCATATTGCCCGCGCCGATAAATGCTATTTTGTTCATATATATGGTTGTCCTAAATTTTACTCTTGCTTATTTTGATGCTTGTAACTTGTATCGGCTACTTTCTTTTACCAAAAATAGCGGTACCAATTCTGACCATAGTTGAACCGTGAGCAATAGCTACTTCTATATCGTTCGACATGCCTATTGACAACGTATCTACTGTTGGATATTGGGCTTGTAATTTTTTAAACAAGTGTCGCATTTTTTGATAACTAGCCACGCCGGCATTCTTCTCTGGTATCGCCATTAAGCCACGCAGGGTGAGTTTATCACAGTTATCAACTACTTCAGCCAAAGAAAATACCTCAGTAGCCATAATACCTGATTTTGATGGCTCTTCACTAATATTGACTTGTAAACAGATGTTTAGCGCGGTATCTTGACAATTATGCTGTTGATTTGACTCGCTTAGATGATCATTGAGGCGGTGCGCTATTTTGGCTCTGTCAACCGTGTGAACCCAGGTGAAGTGTTGGGCTATTTGTTTGGTTTTATTTGCTTGAATAGGACCAATAAAGTGCCAACAAATATCAGGTAAATGTGATAATTGGGTGATTTTTTCTATGGCTTCTTGCACATAGTTTTCGCCGAAATCGCTTTGTTCTGCATAGTAGGCTTGCTCTACTGCCGATGCTGGTTTGGTTTTACTAACTGCAAGCAAAGTGACTTGATTTTGTCTATTATTATGTTGGCAAGCTTGATTGATTTGCTCAGTAATTTGCTTGATGTTTCTTTTGATGCTTGATGTAAAGTTGGGCATTTACGTTCTTTTAGCTAATTATCGTTAATATGACTATTTTGTCTTTTTTGAGCGTGTTGTTCAACTTATACTCATAGGTATATGGCGATATAATTACAATTTAGTTTATTTTTAATTTGTTTTTTAACTTCGAGGTTTTTATGGATATTACCGAATTACTTGCATTTAGTGTGCAACATGAAGCGTCAGACTTACATTTATCAACGGGTTCGCCACCGTTAATTCGGGTTGATGGTGATGTTCGTAAGCTCAACATTCCAGCCTTTGATGCGAAAGATGTCAATGCGTTGGTTTACGATATTATGAATGATCGTCAACGCAAAGAATATGAAGAAAAGTTAGAGGTCGATTTTTCTTTTGAAGTACCTAATTTAGCACGTTTTAGGGTTAATGCTTTTAACCAAAATCGAGGGCCTGCAGCAGTATTTCGTACCATTCCCAGCAAAATATTGTCGCTAGATGATTTAGGTTGCCCAGATATTTTTAGAGAAATTTCTGATACACCACGAGGTTTAGTGTTGGTCACAGGGCCCACAGGCTCGGGTAAATCAACTACCTTAGCCGCCATGGTTGATTATATTAACAGCACCAAGAACGATCATATTTTAACTATTGAAGATCCGATAGAATTTGTGCATGAAAATAAACAATGTTTAATTAATCAACGGGAAGTACACCGTGATACCTTAAGTTTTGAAGCGGCCTTACGCTCAGCCTTACGTGAAGACCCTGATGTTATTCTGGTGGGTGAAATGCGTGATTTGGAAACCATTCGGCTTGCCATGACCGCGGCTGAAACCGGTCATTTAGTTTTTGGTACCTTGCATACCACGTCTGCACCTAAAACCATTGACCGTATTATTGATGTTTTTCCAGGCGAAGAAAAATCGATGGTGCGCTCGATGTTATCGGAATCACTACGCGCAGTTATTTCTCAAACCTTAATCAAAAAAGTCGGCGGTGGCCGGGTGGCATCGCATGAAATCATGATAGGTACACCAGCCATTCGTAACTTAATTCGTGAAGATAAAATTGCACAAATGTATAGTGCTATTCAAACAGGCATGTCTCACGGTATGCAAACGATGGATCAATGTTTACAAAATTTAGTTAGCCGTGGCATGATTACAAAGCAAGCTGCGATGGAAAAAGCGGTGGATAAAAATCAATTTAAAAGCTTTTAATTTAGTTGTGAACTGTTAACAATAGAGTATTCATTCAGGAAAAATTAATTCAGGAACACCCAATGAATTTTCATCAGTTATTAGAAAAAATGGTTGCCGAAGGTGCTTCCGATATGTTCGTTACAGCGAAACTGCCGGTTAGCGCTAAAATTAATGGTGAGTTACTACCAATAGCAGAGCACTTCTTAACTGCGGAAGAATCACTTGCTTTGGTTCATAACGCAATGAATGAAAAACAGGTTCGTCAATTTGATGAAGAAAAAGAATGTAATTTTGCTATTTCAATTGACGATATCGGCCGTTTTCGGGTCTCAGCTTTTTGGCAGCGTGATATGGCGGGCATGGTAGTGCGTCGTATTGTTACGGACATTCCAGATACTGATGATCTCGGTTTACCAGCTATATTGAAAGATGTGGTGATGTCAAAACGTGGTTTAGTACTTTTCGTTGGTGGTACAGGTACGGGTAAATCAACGTCAATGGCGTCATTAATTGGTTATCGAAATCGTAACTCGCGCGGTCATATTCTAACGATTGAAGACCCGGTGGAGTTTGTCCATGAACATGCTAAAAGTATGATCACCCAACGTGAAGTGGGTCTTGATACAGAATCGTTTGATGCAGCGCTAAAAAGCTCTTTACGACAAGCACCTGATGTTATTCTTATTGGTGAAATTCGTAATCAAGAAACAATGGAACATGCGTTAAGTTTTGCTGAAACTGGGCATTTATGTATTGCGACTTTGCATGCGAATAACGCCAACCAAGCCATTGATCGTATTATGCATTTAGTACCCGCTGAGCAACATGGTAAATTATTGTTTGATTTAGCATTAAATCTGCGCGGTATTATTGCTCAGCAGTTAGTGCCAACTAGAGATGGTAATAGTCGAGTTGCCGCCATTGAAATTTTACTTAACTCTCCTTACATTGCTGAATTGATCAAAAAAGGCGACGTTGGCGGTATTAAAGAGGTGATGGAAAAGTCCAATGAACAAGGTATGCAAACGTTTGATCAGGCTTTATTTAACTTATATGAACGTGGGGTAATTACTTATGCTGATGCATTGCATCATGCTGATTCACCTAATGATTTACGCTTGATGATTAAATTACGTAGTAACGAACAAGGTGGCACGGGTGGTTTGGCAGGTGTAACCTTAGATGGCCTTGATAACCCTGCATAATTAACTGCCACTGTTTATTGCAGCTAACTAATTGTTAATTTTTTCTTGTATTGCAAGGCAAGCACTTTTAAAATGTCTCGCCAAGTTATAATGCCTATTGGTTTTTTTTGGTCATCAACCACAGGTAAACAGGAAATATGGTTATCGTAAAAAAGTACCACCGCTTGATTTAATGATTGCTGTGTTTGTGCGGTGATCAAATTTCTTGACATCACTTGATGCAACTTCTTTTGCAGCAAAGCCGTATCTCGATGAGTTTCTTGGCTAGTGCCAACCGTTGGGCTTAAGTGCTTGTATAAGTCTCTATCGGTCATTACCCCAGCTAATAAACCGTCATCATCGGTGATTAATAGATGGTGTATTTTATGATCTTCAAAAAGCTTTTTGGCTTTGCTCAATGGTGAGTCCATCGAGAGAGTGATCAACTTGGTATTCATTAGTTTTTCAATTTTCATACATTTGTTCTATTTAAAGTGGTTGTAATTCAAAAGTATTCCCTAAAACGATCGCCTTAGTCAGAATATTATGCCTATACATCATGTTACTTCAAAATGCGAGTTTCAGGACGACTAAGCGATTTATGAACAAGGCGCATCTTTTTATTAATGGTTGTTCCCTTAAAAACAGATGCAACGACGATCATAATTTGCTCAGACGTCCCCGAAGGGCGAGTTTAAAAGGCTTATATACTGCGTTATTGATTTCGATAAGGGAAAAACCATTCTCTTTAATCAATATCTTGCCTCTAAGCCTTTTAATTCTCGCTGAATCCTGAATTTTGAGGTAGCATGGGTATTTATAGCTCATCGGATCAGCTAACCAGTGCAAACTTTCCCTGTAGATATTAGTAAAATAATCAATCTTGTTTCGGATAGCAATAGTCAAACCGCTATTTTAACAAATATAGAAATAGATCAATAATTGAGGTGAATAATAATGGCAAATAACTTATATAGTGCAGCAGACGACCAACAAGAAATAAGCTTAATTGATGAAGCTTTGCTGCTGCAAAAAAAAGCCTTTGTTAGTGACTCTTATTTATCGGCGCAAAACCGTATTGACGACTTAACTCAATTGAAAGCTGTTATTCTTGAGCATCAAGAGCAGTTAGTGCAAGCCTTATCAAAAGATTTTGGCTGTCGAAGTGTAGACGACAGTAAAATGGGCGATTTAATGCCCACTATTATGGGTATTAATTACGCAATAAAACATATTAAAAAATGGATGAAACCCTCTAAACGGCATGTTGGCGTGCTTTTTCAACCCGCGAAAGCTTTTGTTATGTATCAGCCGCTAGGTGTTGTCGGCATTATTACTCCGTGGAATTATCCTTTATTTTTGTCGATTGGGCCGTTAACAACCGCACTGGCTGCTGGCAATAGAGCGATGATCAAAATGTCAGAATTTACCCCTGCAACCAATGATGTGATAAAAACCATGCTTGGCGGTATTTTTAGCAATGATAAGGTGGTAGTGATTAATGGCGGCCCTGAAGTAGCGGCACATTTTTCAGCTCAAGCTTTTGACCATTTAATTTTTACTGGCTCTACCCGTGTTGGTAAAATAGTGATGGCGGCTGCCGCTAAAAATTTAACGCCAGTCACCTTAGAATTAGGGGGGAAATCGCCTACTATTATTGATGATAAAATTGATATGAAAGATGCCGTTTCTCGTTTTATTTTAGGCAAAACTCTTAACGCAGGGCAAACTTGTGTTGCACCTGACTATATACTTTGCCCTGCGGGTCGAGTCGATGAATTAAAACAAGCCTTAAGCAAGCAGTTTACTAAAATGTACCCGAGTGTGGCAAATAACAAAGACTATGGTGCGATTATCAATGAAGCGCAGTTACAGCGGCTAAGTAAATGGCTTGCTGATGCCAAGACTAAAGGGGCTATTTTAACAACATTAGGCAGTGATAGTGAGCAAGACTGTATCGCCGCAGGAAAACTTCCCTTAACCCTAGTTAACAATGTGAATGACGAAATGTTATTAATGCAGGAAGAAATTTTTGGTCCGATATTACCCATTGTTAGCTATAACAACCTAGATGATGCCATCGCTTATATCAATGAAAGACCGCGCCCGTTGGCTTTATATTTATGTAGCCATAACGCGAATACCCAGCAACAAGTGTTAGAGCGAACTCATGCGGGTGGTGTGTGTTTAAATGATGCTGCAATGCACGTGGCGCAAGATGATATGCCCTTTGGCGGTATTGGCCCTTCAGGTATGGGGCATTATCATGGTCATGAAGGATTTTTAACCTTTTCTAAAGCAAAATCAGTGTTTAAGAAAGGAAAAATTAATACTGCAACTAATGCCTTTCCTCCTTATGGAAAACTGGTTCACAAACTCATTTATAAATTTTTTTTGAAATAGCCTAAAGATATAGAACAGAGGCATTTTCGCTAATGCCACTGCTGTTTTATTAACGGATTTTAGCTAGCTATTAAGGTTTTATCTTGCTTTTCAGTATCGCTACTCGATGCATTAGGCCGGTACTCTAAAGGAAAATCCATTAACAGCTCTTTGATTTTTAATACATCTTCATCGCGCATAGCATCGGTTAATTGCGAGATCATTTTGGCAACATCAGGCCACGGTACTGAGTGTTCATTTGCTCTAAGTATACGCTTATGAAAAGTTTTCTTGGGTTGATTGCCAATTAATAATTCTTCATATAATTTTTCACCAGGTCTTAAACCGGTATATTTAATGACAATATCGCCATCAGGATTTTTATCATCTTTTATCGTTAACCCCATTAAATGGGTCATTTTATAAGCTAAATCAACTATTTTTACTGGTTTACCCATGTCTAAAACAAAAACATCACCACCGGTACCCATAGCCCCTGCTTGTAAAACAAGTTGAGCAGCTTCTGGAATAGTCATAAAGTAACGAATGATTTCAGGGTGAGTAATGGTTATTGGACCACCTTTTTTAATTTGCTTTTTAAATAAAGGTACAACAGAGCCCGACGATCCTAAGACATTACCAAAACGTACCATGACAAAGCGAGTATCGTGATCTTTTTTCGCTAACCCTTGGAGTATTAATTCGGCTAAACGTTTGGTTGCGCCCATCACATTGGTAGGACGTACTGCTTTATCGGTTGAAATAAGGACAAAGGTTTCTACTTCACAATAAATTGCAGCTTGGGCTATTTCATAGGTGCCAAGTACGTTATTGGCAATGCCCGCAATAACATTATGCTCAACCATAGGCACATGTTTATAGGCAGCGGCATGGTAAATAGTTTGTACTTTATATTTATGAAAAATATGACTCATCAACATGCCACTTTGTACATTACCAATGAGTGGCTCAACCACTAATTCAGTTTGGTGGTCTAATAAAAACTCGTTTATTTCTTGATTTATTTCATAAAGAAACGCTTCACAGACATCAAGCAAGACAAGCTTTCTGGGTTTGTGTTGTACAATTTGTCGGCACAATTCTTTACCAATAGAGCCGCCCGCACCAGAAACCATCACTACTTTATCGCTAATGTTGGCAGAAAGTAATTCAGCAATAGGCTCAACTGCTTTTCTGCCGAGCAAATCATCAACAGACACTTCACGTAATTCATCGATAGTACGTTTACCTGAAACAATATCTGACATGCTCGGAATAATTAATAGCTCAAGCGCAAAGGGTTCAAGCGAGGAAACAATTTGCTTTAAACGAATAGGATCAACTTGAGGTACAGCAATGAGTACTTTAAATTGACCATATTTATTCACCAGTTGATTTATTTTTACATGAGAAAAAACTTTTAAACCTAATACGGTTCGGTCTTGGTAGCGTTTTTTCTCATCGAGAAAAGCCAGTGGTTGATATTTATTGCCTAATGACAGTGCGTGCATAAGTTGACGACCAGCATTGCTAGCACCATAAATCACCACACCTTCTCGCTCATCGAACCAATGTTTGTCTGTTATAACGCCAACAAGTCCCCTAGCGCCAGCAATCATGATACTAGTGATAACTAAAAATATGATGGGTACTGAACGTGGCACCAAAGCGTCAAAAGCTATGCCAGCAAGGTAAAAAATAATTGTGGTGACAATTAATAAGATTTGTATGCGTAGAAAAGATTTTGCGTTGAAATATCTAACAACAGAGCTATAAACATCAAAATAATAGAATAAGGTTAGTGTTGATACGGTGATTACAAAAAAAACGGAGATTTCCGGCCAAGAAAAACTAACACCTTCAAAGCCAACACGGATGAAATAAGCGAGAAAAAAGGCGGAAAAAATAGAAAATAAATCATAAGTTAAAATAGTTATTAATTTAATAGAACTTGGGATTAAATCTATTCGCCTAATCATGATTACCACACCTTTGATTACCACACCTTTGATTAGCATACCGCTAATCTTATTGTAAAACCGATAGGGTTTGAAATATTATACTATCGTATTTTACGTTTATTATTATTTTGTTTTTATTTTATCTATAGAGTCAAACACTGACTTAAGTACTTGACAAACTTTACTTATTTCATCATCAGTTAATGTTGGGTGTACCAAAAACATCAGACTATTTTCACCTAATAGTTGTGCATTTTGCAAAGGTGATTTGGGTGTTAAATTTGTTCTTTCAAAAGCTTTTTCTTTATAAACTTCAGAACAGCTGCCTGAGAAGCAAGGCACACCTAGCTGTATTATATCAGCAATGATTCTTTCACGTGAGTAACTTATTGGCAACTGGTTTAATGCTATATGCACGTAACATTTGTAATAAGCATGTTCAACATATTCAGGCACTTCAGGGACGATTAACCAAGAGTATTGCTGGCATATTTGGCGAATTCTATTGGCATTATCATGGCGAGATTTTTTCCATTGCGGCATACGGGTTAACTGAATTCTACCAATGGCAGATTGCATCTCTGTCAAACGCCAATTGGTGCCAAACGACTCATGCAACCAACGAAAACCACTTGGATGCTGTTTTTCATAAACGGCTGCGTATGATTTGCCATGATCTTTATAGGCCCATGCTTTACGCCACAGTGTTTCATCATTGGTAGTTAACATGCCGCCTTCACCACCTGTGGTCATAATTTTATCTTGGCAAAACGACCAAGCGCCCACATGTCCGATAGAGCCAACAGGACGTCCCTTATATTTTGTACCGTGGGCTTGGGCGCAATCTTCTACTACAAATAAGTTGTGTTGTTCGGCCAAAGCCATGATCTCGTCCATTTCACAAGGCCAACCCGCTAAATGCACACACATAATAGCTTTGGTTTTCGTGCTCAGTACGGTACTGATAGTGCGAGCACTAATGTTTTGACTATCAAGTTCGACATC
>JAESPR010000051.1 GCA_016765685.1 Colwellia sp.
AAAGATATTCTCAGCTTCAATACCAAGACTCATGGCATTTTCTTTATTGGCAGTTACCGCAACAAAATGTTTGGCTACTGATTTTTCATCAAACGAAGAGCTGGTTAACCATTTCATCGCGGTTTTTGCATTGGTCATGGTTTCGGTGGTGGTAAAGGTTTTACTGGAGACAATAAACAATACTTTTTGGGGATCTAACGGCCGTAATACTTCAACAATTTGAGCACCATCGACATTAGAGACATAATGAACATTCACCCCACCGTCGCTATAATGTTTTAATGCTTCAGTGACCATTTGTGGACCAAGGTTTGAGCCGCCAACCCCGATATTAACAATATCAGTAATGCGTTTTCCTGAATATCCTAACCAGTGACCTTGACGAACTTTATTAACAAAACCTTCCATTTTTTCTAGTTGATTTTGCACATGCTCTGTGACATTTTCACCATCTAAAATTAAGGGTTCATTACTTGGACGTCTAAGTGCGGTGTGCAATACCGCCCGATCTTCAGTTTTATTTATTTTATCACCGTTAAACATTTTCGTTCGCCACTGACAAACCTGAGTTTCTTGCGCTAAATCTAATAAACAATCCATGGTTTCACAATCGATTAAATTTTTAGAATAATCAAGCAACAAGTTAGGCAACTCAATCGAAAACTTTTCAAAACGTTCACTGTCTTTGGCAAACAAGGTATTCATGTGCTGAGATTTTTTATCTAATGCTAATTGTTGTAATTTTTTCCAACTAGCCAATGTTTGGCGATCCGACATAGTAATTCCTGTTATACCTAAAGTAAAAAATGATGTGCTATCTTTGCCGTTTGTGCAAAGCGTAACGTTTAATTATGACATGATTATGAATATTAATTTAATTATGTTACCCTATAAAAAATTGACAGCGCTGTCAATGCGTAGTTATTGATTTTAACCGATTTACTGCTCATTTAATTAGATAAAAATAGTCTTAGTTATTGCTGCTCGGCTTAAGAAGAATTACTCTACATATTTGCAAATGATAGCTATTTTAAAATAAGAACTAGAAAGGTTAAATGGATAGATGAAAGCAACCATTAATGATGTCGCCAAGCTCTCTGGGGTATCAATTAAAACTGTGTCTCGGGTAATGAATAATGAACCCTCGGTTCGTCAAATCACCCGTGAAAAAGTACAAGTAGCAGTTAAAGAGCTTAACTATCAGCCTAACCTTGCTGCACGCAACTTAGCTGGGACAAAATCTTTTACTATTGCTTATGTTTACGATAACCCAAATGCTTATTATATAATTGACATGCAAGAAGGTATTTTATCAGCTTGTCGTCAGCAAGGTTTTGAATTATTGATTAATCCTTGTGATTCTCAGCAAGAAAATATCACTGAAGAGATACTAGATACGATCAAGCATGCTCGTGTCGCTGGTTTAGTGTTAACGCCACCATTTTCAGAACGGCCAGAGTTTGTTAAACGTATCATAGATCTTGATATTAAAGTGGTTCGTATCATGTCAGGTGATGTCGCCCCTGACGAATTAGGCCCATGCGTGATGGTAAACGATAGAGATGCCGCGCAAACAATCACGCAACATTTAATTGATTTAGGACATCAGCAAATTGGTTTTATCGCCGGTGGCGCTGAGCATATGTCAACTATAGAGCGTTATAAAGGTTATCGACGTGCATTAAAAGCCAATGATATAACCTTTAATAAAAGTTTAGTTATTGAAGGAGAATACTCCTTTGAATCGGGTGTTCACGGCGCAAAACAATTAATGGCCGAAGACGTGAGACCAACCGCGATATTTTCGTGTAACGATGAAATTGCTGCTGGCGCTTTATTTGCAGCGCGTTTAATGAATATTAAAATCCCTGAGCAATTAGCTATTGCCGGTTTCGAAAATAGCCCTTTCTCACGTCAAACATGGCCTAAACTAACCACAGCAAACCAGCCCAACAAACAAATTGCCAAAGACGCTGCGAGTATATTAATTGGTCAAATTCGTAAACAAAAAGGTAACAATGAAATAAGTCAATATGTGCCGCAGTTGATTATTCGTGATTCAACGAGGCAACAAAGCTAAGTTGCGAGAAAAAGTATCGAGTTACGAAGTGCACCGAACTTGCTACTTGCTACTTGCTACTTAAGATAGCGTAACCACGAATAAAGAAAGCGACACTATCACGTAAATACTCATCCACTTCTTCAGGTGTAATGCGTTCTTTAATATTAAATTCTACCTGCATCCACAACTCCCCTTTCATCATGTTTAAGAATTGCAACGCGGCGTGTTTGGGATTGTCTATAAAAAGGCTTTTTTGATTATGCAAGTTTTGCATTAACTGAGTAACTTGTTTGGTAACTCTAAGAGGTCCTGCTTGATAAAAAATATCGGATACTTGCGGATAAGCATTTGACTCAAACACGCATATTTTGTGCACGGCACACGCTTCTTTTGAGGTAATAAACTCAGTAAAATTTTTTGCTAATTGATATAAAGTGGCTTGTGGATCTGATAGGTCATCTAACGATAAATCTAAAATATGTAAGGATTCACATTTCCCTTCAACAGACGCAGAAAATAAATCATCTTTATTACCAAAATGACTATAAACCGTCTGTTTGGAAACATCGGCATTTTTTGCAATAACCTCCATACTGGTTGCAGCAAATCCTTGTTCGGTGAACAATTTTATTGCAGCATCAAGTATTTGTTGCCTTTTTGCCTCATTCTTACTGCGCTTTTTTATCATTTAACTCTCATCAACTTCATCTTATTCTGCTATTTTAACAAAATAAACTAGACAGTCCAGTCTATTATATTTAAACTAACTTTAAATAGACTAGACAGTCTAGTTTTATCTTTATACATCTTATCATCCGCACCTTATATTTGTTATATTAAAAGTTAGGCACAGTAAATGAATTTACTTAAAAAACACTCTCCTGCTCACATTAAACAAACTGCTGTTTTATTAATGACACTGTTAATCATCTCGGCGTGCTCCAAAGAGGTGAGTAACACCACAAGCGCTGAAATGTATCATCAAAGTGCTGCATTAACGACTATTTTTCCAACAGATAATTATCACATTAAACGCAGTTATCTGGGTCAGGTAGCAGCCAAACAAAACTCCGCTTTAAGTTTTGAATATGCGGGCAAAATCAGTAACGTATTAGTCGATAATGGCGATATAGTAAAAAAAGGCCAACAGCTAGCGCAACAAGACATTGTCTTGCTCAGTTATAAAACCGCCGAACTGCAAGCACAAATAGCTCAATCACAAGCACAAATCACCCTCAATCAAGCCAATTTAAGACGTATAAAAACACTTATTAGTAATGGTTATAGCTCTAAACAGCGCCTTGATGAACTGAATGCTGAAAATAAAATTATTAAAGCGCAAATTAGTGGTTTAAATGCTCGCATTCAAACCTTAGCGTACCAAAAAGAAAAATCAGGTCTGGTTGCCCCTTTTAATGGTGTGATCACCAAACGTCTGATTTCAGTAGGCCAAGTAATCAGTGCCGGTAGCCCAAGTTTTCACATAATAGAAAGCGCTAACAATGAAATTACCGTGGGTATTCCAAGTAAAATAGCCAGTACCTTAACGTTAGGGCAACTAATAGACATAGCAGTAAATAACCAAAACAAATCCGCCAAACTCATCGCTATAGGTCAACAAATCGATACGGTTAACAGAACCGTGCAACTCAGGTTAAAAATGCTTGAATCACTCGAACAATCAAAAAACTTTAATGGTCAACTGGTTAAGGTTGCCATAACACAGCAAGTAGATAAAGCTGGTTTTTGGCTACCAATCAATGCCATAACAGATGGTGTTCGCGGCCAATGGCAAATATTCATCGCCTCTGTATTATCACCAAACAAAAAAAATAACTACCTACTAAAAGCCACAACGGTGAATGTACTTCATGCTAATGAGCACTCTGTATATATTAGTGGCTTAGCTTTAAAACCACACACTATTGTTGCTCAAGGAGTTCATCGCTACGTTGCTGGTCAAGTAATTACAACATCAACGAAAACATTAACTAATACCGCAGGTAACCACTAATGATCCGCTCATTTGTCAAAAATGGTCGACTGATGTCGCTGGCTATTATCTTGTTAATTGTTGCTGGACTTGGTGCGTTATCAACGATGCCGAGAATGGAAGATCCTATCATGCAAAATCGGCATGCCACGGTCTTAACACAATTGCCTGGCGCTAGTGCCGAACGCATTGAAGTGCTCATTACTGAAAAAATAGAACAAAAATTACGTAAAATTTCAGAAATAAAAAACATCACCTCAATATCACGTCCCGGAATTTCTGCAGTAACCCTTGAACTAAACGACGAAGTAACTGATTCACTGCCTATTTGGTCAAGAGTAAGGGATTTAATTAATGATGTATCACCACAATTCCCACCAAATACGTTAGCGCCAACCTTAGAAGATGATAGAAGTTTTGCCTTCACACAACTTATCGCTTTAAATTGGCAAGGAGATAGCCCAAGTGATATTGCTAGTTTAGGCCGTTATGCTAACGATCTACAAAACCGTTTGCGCCTTGTTGCTGGCACAGACATT
Organism: Colwellia sp.; assembly: GCA_016765685.1. GTDB lineage: Bacteria > Pseudomonadota > Gammaproteobacteria > Enterobacterales > Alteromonadaceae > Colwellia. The sequence goes on from JAESPR010000051.1 coordinate 4,595, forward strand.
GTTAATATTTTCGGTCAAGGACAAGAAGAAGTGCTTGTGGAAATTGAGCAAGGTCTTAGCACAAAACTCAACCTTTCAAGTAAAATGATTGCCCAAAAAATACAATCCTCTGATGCCAAGGTTTCAGCCGGGCAATTAGTTAACCAACAAAATCAAATGCAAGTAGAAGTTATTGGCGCGTTTGATACGGTTACCCGTATTGAGAATATTCCAATTAGCGAAAATAGCGCAGGCACAGTGCTTCGATTAGGTGATATCGCTAACGTGAGTAAAAATTTAGCTTGGCCGCCCCAAGAAATGGCCATTGTTAACGATAAACCGGCGTTAGTTGTTGCCGCTCGTATGCTACCCAATTTACGTATAGATCAATGGAGTGCCAATATAAAAGCCGAGTTGGCACTTTATGCTAAACAATTGCCACAAAACATAAACCTTGAGGTGTTATTTGATCAAAATATTTATACCGAGAAACGCCTTGGTGATTTAATAGAAAATATAGCACTAGGTTTTGTTCTTATCTCTGTAGTCTTGTTGATAACACTGGGCTGGCGCAGTGCCGCTATTGTTGCCGCATCATTACCTTTAACGGTGCTGTTTACGCTTTCTGTGATGAATTTATATGGCATTCCCATTCATCAAATGTCGGTTACCGGTTTAGTGGTTGCCTTAGGGATTATGGTCGATAATGCTATTGTGATGACCGATACTATTCAAACTAAACGTCAACAAGGCATGGGTCGTCTTGACAGTGTTAGTTATGCGGTAAAACATTTATGGTTGCCACTTTTAGGCTCTACCGTCACCACTATTTTAGCTTTTATGCCCCTTATTTTGATGCCAGGCGGTGCTGGTGAATTTGTCGGTGGTATTGCTTATAGCGTGATTTTTTCTTTAATCGGCTCTTATATTATCTCTCATACTATTGTTGCCGGTTTAGCCGGACGTTTCTTACTTAAAGGTACAGTTTCCAAGGGGGCGACATCAAATAAGATAGGCAATCCATGGTATCAAGTAGGCATTCACTTACCTAAGCTTAATAGCTTATTTGAAAAGGTATTGCATTGGGCACTTACGTATAAAAAAATGACGGTTATTACCGTCTTTTGTTTACCGTTACTTGGTTTTGTATTCTCTACACAATTAAGTGAGCAATTTTTCCCCCCGTCTGATCGTGATATGTTTCAAATTGAACTATTTATGCCCGCACAAAGCAGTATTATCCATACCCAAAAAATTAGTCAACAAGTGAGCGACTATCTTTATCAACAACAAGGAATAGAAAAAGTTCGCTGGTTTATCGGTAAAAATGCGCCCTCTTTTTATTATAATTTAATGCCGAATAAAGATGGTTTTCAAAACTATGGTCAGGCGATGGTTACGGCAACCAATTTTCAAGCGGCAAATACTTTAATCCCTCAGTTACAAACTGCCTTAGATCAACTTATTCCCCAAGCGCAAATTTTAGTGCGGAAACTAGAGCAAGGCCCTCCCTTTAATGCCCCTGTGGAACTGCGTGTATATGGGCCTAATTTAGATACCTTAAAAGTGATTGGCGATGACTTAAGAAAAATAATGACCCAAACAACAGATATTATTCATACCCGTGTTTCATTACAACCTGGCACTCCAAAAGTTTGGGTTAAAGCTGATGAAGCAGCAGCAGCCTTGCTTGGTTTATCATTAGTTGATATCGCCCAGCAATTACAGGGCAGCTTAAGTGGCCAAGTGAGCGGATCTATTATTGAAGCAACGGAATCAATTCCTGTTCGTGTACGCATTGCGAATGACAAACGTGCTCAGCTTACCGATTTGGCAAATATCAATTTACTCGGTCGTCGTGCCGCAAATAGTGCGATAGGTGATAATCAACCTATTCCACTGACCGCCTTAGCAGATTTTTCGATCAAACCAAGTCGCGGTGCTATTCCGCATCGTAACGGCTCAAGAATAAATATTGTTGAAGGTTACATTCGCTCGGGCGTTTTACCGAGTAAAGTGTTAACTAGGGTAAAAGCAAATATTACTGCGATGAATTATCAACTGCCTTCAGGTTATCACTTAGAAATTGGCGGCGAATCTTCTGAGCGTAATCGTGCGGTTGGACAACTACTCGCCAGTGTTGGGGTTATTTTTACGTTATTAATTACCGTAGTGGTATTATCATTCAACTCTTTTAGACTAGGCGGCATTATTTTCTTCAGCGCTCTGCAGTCAGTCGGTTTAGGTTTATTAACTGTGTATATTTTCGGCTATCCCTTTGGCTTTACCGTTATTATTGCCTTGCTCGGCTTAATGGGCTTGGCGATAAATGCAGCCATTGTGATTATTGCCCAGTTAAAAGGCGATGCGCTCGCAGTTCAAGGAGATTCTAAAGCGATTATTAAAGGCGTGCAAAGCTGTACTCGACATATTACCTCAACCACAATTACCACGGTTGGTGGCTTTTTGCCTTTGATATTAGCCGGTGGGGGGTTTTGGCCGCCGTTTGCTATTGCTATAGCTGGCGGCACCGTACTAACAACACTTTTATCGTTCTTTTTTGTGCCTGCGGCTTTTTCTTGGTTCAGTCAGCGCTGCGCATTTGAGTTAAATGAACAAAGTTAACTTAGGGATCAATTTTGGTTAATAAGCTCATTCATATTAGAGCTTATTAATCTCCCTAGCAACGGTAAACTCTGATGAAGTGACATATTGTTCAATCCCTTGCAATTGTTTTTCTAAAGAGACAAACTTTCTGCGAATATCATGAAAAGCTTGTTTAGGCGGTTCTCCTGACTGCCAAACTCTCGCTTTCACTTTAATAGACTCATTAACAGGTTCATATTCATAGCGACCGTCTTTGTCAGCATTACCTCTGTGGTAACTCGTCGAAGCCTCTGTTTGGTGAAATTTAGCATTGGCTTTTCTGAATTGCCCCTTGGGGGTTTTATCAAGAATAAACCAAGCGGCAACATAACCAAAAATTAAAAATGGCATACCAAACAATACACCTGAAACCACTAGTATTCGTATTAACCAAGTTTCCCAGCCAAAGTAATCGGCAATTCCCGCACAAACACCGGCGATTTTACCACGACTTGGATTTCGGTATAACTCACCTCGTCTGGTTCTCATAATTTATTTCTCCAATCAGGAGTTTCCGCATCTAAAATAGCTTCAAGCGTTCTGATACGATCGGCCATTTTATCAGCCATTTCTGATAAATCAGATAACTGAATATATTCTTCTTCACTTAAACCTTGGCTCACTTGTTTTTTACTACGGTAATGTAATACCAACCAAATTGGCGCAACGATAACCATAAAAATGATCAACGGTGCCATTATAATATCTTCCACCATACTTCTCCTAAATTCTATTCGTCAGGCTAATTTTTTACATATTGTCGAGGTAAACCTACGACTTGCAAATTTTATCTTATTTCTTTTTCATTTTCGCTTTTAATGACGCTAATTCATCATCTACTTTTTCATTTGACTCAAGCTCAGCAATTTCATCTGCTAGCGATTTACGGCCTAAATCAAATGATTCGACTTGTGCTTCAATATCATCAATTTTACGCTCGTAACGATCAAAACGACTTAAGGCATCATTCACTTTATTACTGTCGATATTCTGCTTAACTTTCAAACGAGAGTTCACTGTTTTTTCACGTATAACAATCGCTTTTTGACGTGACTTTGCATCAGCTAATTTTTCTTGTAGCTGTGAAATTTCACCTTGAAGTTTGCTAATGTGCTCTTCAACATGTTGTAACTCTCCTGATAAAGCTTGTGAATTTTCAGTATTTTTTTTCTTTTCTATTAAAGCTGCTCTAGCTAAGTCATCGCGGTCTTTACTTAATGCCAGCTCAGCTTTTTCTTGCCATTGCTGCGCTTCACTGTCAAATCGCAATACTTGACGCGTTAACTCTTTTTTATCGGCTAAGGTTTTTGCCGAACTTGAACGCACCTCTACTAAGGTATCCTCCATCTCTTGAATAATCAATCGCACCATCTTGGCTGGATCTTCGGCTTTATCTAATAAATTATTAATATTAGAATTTACAATATCGGTAAACCTTGAAAAAATACCCATAATAACTTCCTCTCTTCTTTTGGATTATAATTCAAATAACTAATTCATGTTATTCATGAATTACGCCACCTTGACAAACATTTTAACTCACTGTTTTTAAATAGTTAATTAAATGTTCAAAAAAAACTATTATCTGATTGATTAATAAAATACACTATTTGTTAGTGAAATTAACTAATACCAAGTCTATTAGGTTATTTCCCACTCAGTGAGAATAAACGTAATATAATTGGTACCATATTTAGGTCAAAGCATGGCTCGCTTTAATAAACAAGACAATCTTCTCGGACAATCAAACAGTTTTTTAGAGGTTTTAGAGCAGATATCTCAAATTGCGCCCTTGAGTAAACCCGTGTTAATTATTGGCGAACGCGGTACCGGCAAAGAATTAGTAGCGGCACGTTTGCATTATTTATCAAAACGTTGGGAGCAAAACTATTTAAAACTAAATTGTGCAGCGTTAAATGAAAACCTGCTTGAAACCGAGCTATTTGGTTATGATTCTGGCGCATTTACTGGCGCAAATAAACGGCACGAAGGTCGGTTTGAACGAGCAGACAATGGCACCTTGTTTTTAGATGAAATTGCCAATACTTCGGGTTTGATACAAGAAAAACTACTGCGTGTAGTAGAATATGGCGAATTTGAACGGGTGGGCGGCTCTCGTACCATAACGACTGATGTTAGGCTTGTTGCAGCAACCAATGAAGACTTACCTACGTTGGCGGCATCAGGGCAATTTAGAGCCGACTTACTCGACCGTTTAGCATTTGATGTCATCACCTTGCCACCATTAAGAGAACGCCTTGATGATATTTTAATGTTAGCCGAGCATTTTGCTATTAATATGGCCCGTGAATTAGAGTTCGAGCTTTTTAGTGGCTTTACTGAAAAGGCGAAACGGGCGTTACTAGAATATGCATGGCCTGGCAATATTCGCGAATTGAAAAATGTGGTAGAGCGTAGTGTTTATCGTTGTAACAACCCCCACCTGCCCGTTCATGAGTTAATTATCGATCCCTTTGAATCGCCCTTTAGACCCAAACAACGTATCAAAACCATTGACCGAGTATTAGCTACGCCGCCTCAAAATCAGGAACAATCATCTATAGAAGCGAAAGATAATGAGCATCAAACCAGCAGTCAAAAAGCTAAGACAGATCTTACCACTACGTTTAGTCAAGCAACTTTAGCTAACACTGACTTTCCACAGTCATTAAAGTCCTTGTCTCAAAACTATGAAATAGATCTAATAAAATCGGCGTTGTCTTATTGTCAATATAATCAAAAGAAAACAGCACAGGCACTTGAATTAACTTATCATCAGTTGCGAGGTTATCTTAAAAAATACAATTTACTTGAGGGTAACGATGCGGATGAATAGCATTAAGCTTATTGTTATAACTTACCTAAGCTTATTGACCTTATGGGGTTGTAGTGATGAAAGTATTATGTCATTAAGTGCGCACAGTATTATTTATTGTGCCGAAGGCTCACCGGAAACGTTTAACCCTCAGTTGGTCACTTCTGGCACCACTATTGATGCAACCTCAAATCAGTTATACAATCGATTGATTACTTATCAAGGCAAAGACAATACCCTTACTCCCGCGTTAGCAAAATCTTGGCATGTGACTCGTAACGGGAAAAAAATTACTTTTTATTTACGCAAAGATGTTGCTTTTCATCAAACTGATTATTTTACCCCAAGCCGATTGTTAAACGCCGATGATGTGATTTTTACGTTTAATCGTATTTTAAAACCCGATCACCCATTCCATCTTGTTTCTGGCGGCAGTTATCCCTTTTTCCAAAATATAAAATTGAACCAATTAGTTAAAGAAGTAGAAAAAATAAATAATTACACCATACGCTTTCACTTATCTCGTGCTGACAGTGCTTTTTTGGCCAATTTGGCCACGGACTTTGCCATAATATTGTCTGCAGAATATGCCGAACAGCTAAGCAAACAAAAGTTAAAAGCCAATATAGATACTCACCCGATAGGCACTGGTCCATTCAAACTAAAAGAATACCGAGTTGGCTCGTTAATTCGCTTTTATCGCCATGATCAATACTGGCAAACACCCGCAAAAATTGAACAGCTTGTTTTTGATATTACCCCAAGTAATACCGGTAGATTAACCAAGTTATTAGCAAAAGAATGTGATGTAACAGCTTACCCTATTGCTCATGAAAAAATTGCCCAGCACAATGATTTAACCTTAGAAGCAGTCACCGCATTGAACGTAGGTTATTTTGGTTTTAACGTTAAAAAGGCTCCTTTTGATAATAAGTTAGTTAGACAAGCTATTAGTTATGCGATTAATAAAAAGGTGCTGCTTGAAGCGGTTTATCAAGGAAAAGCTGAATTAGCGAACACCTTGTTACCTAACTCTTCTTGGGCGTTTGATGACAGTATTCCTGAGCATGAATTTAATCCAACGTTGGCGAAAAGCCTATTAGAAGTTGCGGGCTTTGCGCAAGGTTTTACTATGGATTTATGGGCAATGCCGGTGCAAAGACCGTATAACCCCAATGCAATTACCATGGCAAAGCTTATTCAAGCCGATTTAAAAAATATTGGTATCAAGGTTAACATTGTAAGTTATGAATGGAATACTTTTTTAAGTCGTTTAAAACGTGGTGATCACCAAAGTTTTTTACTCGGTTGGTCGGCAGACAACCCCGATCCAGATAACTTTTTCTCACCAATATTAAGTTGTGCCGCAGCTCATACCGGCAGCAATAGAACCTTTTGGTGTAATCAAACCTATGATGATATTATTCAAAAAGCATTACATACCACCAATATTAGTCAACGAAAGAAATACTATCTTCAAGCGATGAAAATACTAGCACAAGAACTTCCTTTGCTTCCTATTGCTCACTCTAAGCGTTATCAAGCACGCGTCAATAATGTCACCGGTGATATTTTAGCCCCCTTTGGCGGCATTAGTTTTTATCACGTTGCTAAAAAAGCCCGTTTAGAGACAATTATCAAGACAGAAAATACTAATAAAAATAATACTGTCAACTTAGGTGAAAATTAATTATGTTAGTTTTTGCATTACGTCGGTTAAACTTATTTATTTTTACGATGTTGTTATTAACTTTACTGTCTTTTAGTTTAAGTTTTTTGTTCCCTGGTGACGCTATTATTAATATTTCAGGTGCCATTAATGCCACGCCCAGTGAACTAGTAGAAATACAAAAATCTTACCAAACTGACCGTAATATCTTTTGGCAATATAGCGCTTATTTACGCCACATAGTCAATGGTGACTTAGGCCTTTCAATGGCAAGTCAATCAAAAATCAGCTCAGAAGTGCTTAATCTATTGCCCGCCACCATTGAACTAAGCTTGGTTGCATTACTTATTGCCATGTTTGTTGGTATTCCTCTGGGTTTTATTGCAGCGATCAAACATAACAAACCCGCAGATAATATTATTTTATCGGTCTCAATGTTGGGTTATTCAATTCCGATTTTTTGGCTCGGATTATTGGCTATTTTAACTTTTTCTATCAACTTAGGCTGGTTGCCATCAGCAGGTCAAATCAGCTTATTGTTCGAAATAAAACTCGTTACTGGCATTAAGTTTATTGATATTCTATTGAGTGATAGTCCTTATAAGTGGCAAGCGTTTGCTGATGCTAGCGCCCATATAATATTACCGGCATGTGTTATCGCGGTTGCCCCTGCGACTATTTTTGTTCGTTTAGCTCGCACATCGATGATTGAAGTATTAGAAACCAGTTATATTAGAGCCGCTCGTGCCAAAGGGTTAAGCTTTCAACAAATTATTTTTCGCCATGCGATTAGAAATGCGTTGATAAAAATCATTCGCCATGTAGGGTTACAATTTGCCAACTTAGTGACTATTGCTATGGTGACTGAAGTCATTTTCAGTTGGCCTGGCATAGGACGTTGGTTGATAGAAAGTATTTATCAGCGAGACTTTACCGCCATACATAGTGGTTTATTAGTGTTGGCCTGTTTCATTTTTGTGGTGCACATTTTAACTGATTTTATTTATGCTGCGCTAAATCCACTAGCCCGAGGTAATAAATATGGCTCGTGATAAAATATATTTAGAAGAAGTTTTTCCTTCACCTTTTATGCAACTCTGGCAAATTTTTCGTAAAACGCCGGTCGCTATGGCAGGTTTTAGCTGTTTTATTTTTTTAGTTATTCTTGCTATTTTTGCGCCAATATTAGCCCCTCATTCGCCCATAGATGGCCAGTTAGATATGCTATTATTACCTCCAGCATGGCATGTAGATGGTAATATCAGTTATTTACTTGGCACAGATGAGTTAGGTCGAGATATGCTTTCTCGGTTAATGTACGGTACTTCGCTAACCTTTGGATTGAGTTTTATTGTGGTCGTTATTTCGTTAATTGTTGGCGTTGTAATTGGCTCATTATCGGCGTTAACATCGGGCATTAAATCAAGCTTTCTCAATCACTTTCTTGATGTGATTTTATCCATCCCGTCACTATTACTTGCTATCATTATTGTTGCTATTTTAGGCCCTAGTATCAGCAATACTGTTTGGGCCGTGGTGATGGTATTAATTCCTCAGTTTGTACATATTACTCGTTACGCAGTAAAAGAAGAGTCTCGTAAAGACTATGTGCTTGCTTCACGGCTTGATGGCGCAAGTCCGTTTAGAATTTTGTATTACTCTATTTTTCCTAATATTGTTGATAGAATTATGAGTCAGGCAACGTTAGCACAATCAGCCGCTATTTTAGATATTGCTACTTTAGGGTTTTTAGGCTTAGGTGCTCAAATTCCACTGCCTGAGTGGGGCGCAATATTAGCTAATGGCTTAGATCTATTTTATATAGCCCCATGGACAGTCTATTTACCTGGTTTAGCTATTTTATTTGCTGTTGTGGCCACTAACCTTGTTGGCGAAGGCATTCGCCATGCCTTAAAGCTACGCAAGGAAAGATAATGAATTTACTCGACATTAGAAATTTATCTATTGAATTAGTTAATGGTGATAAAAATATTTTAGCTGTTGATAAAGTGAGTTTATCAATGAAAGAAGGTGAAGTTAGAGGTTTAGTCGGTGAATCAGGCTCTGGTAAATCTTTATTAGCCCAAGCTATTGTTGGTGTATTAGACGACAAATGGCATGTTCATGCCGATAGATTTCATTGGCGTGGCATTGATTTATTACGTTTGTCTATTGCAGAGCGTAAAGCTTTGCTGTCGCGTGATATCGCAATGATTTTTCAAGAGCCTATGGCGTGTTTAGATCCAACTACCACTATTGGTGAACAATTATCAGAAGCCATTGACTCTAAATCACTTACGGGTTTTTTTTGGCAAAAACAACAACAACAACGCCACTCCGCCGCAACTAAGTTATTACATAAAGTAGGCATAAAAAATCATAGTGTTTGTTTAAAAAGTTACCCGCATCAGTTAACGGAAGCATTATGCCAACGGGTGATGATTGCTATCGCTTTGGCCAGAAGACCCATCTTATTAATTGCCGATGAGCCAACGGCGACCATGGAAAGTACCAATCAAAATCAAATATTTAGACTTTTATCGAGTTTGAATCAGCTAAAAAATATGTCTATTTTATTAATTAGTCACGATCTGGAGAACATAACCCACTGGACCAAAACTATCACGGTGATGTATAGCGGACAGTTTGTCGAAGCCGGCACTACTGAGCAAATATTTAATAAACCACTGCACCCATACACCAGAGCATTAGTAGACAGTAATCCGAGCGCTAATTTTCACTTACCGGCAAAGTCAAGGTTGATGACCCTACCGGGCAGCATTCCTATTTTACAGCATTTACCTATCGGTTGCCGTTTAGGTCCACGTTGCCCCAGAGCACAACAAGCCTGCGTAAAGTCCCCTACGGTAACCAATTTTCATGGTCATAAAGTCAGTTGTCATTTCCCTTTAACGCCAATGAAAGTTTCGCATAAAGTAACTAAGAGAGTTAGTTAACATGGCTGAATTACTAAAAGTAAAAGCATTGACAAAGTCTTATCAGCAAAAGAATTTTTGGTTGAAAAAAACGACCATAACTGTTTTAGAGCCCATCTCTTTTAGTATTCAAGCCCATAAAACCTTAGCACTCATTGGGGAAACTGGCTCAGGAAAATCAACCCTAGCGAAGATTTTAGTGGGCGCAGAAACGGCGACTAGCGGTAGTATCTATTTGAATGGGCAAGTACTACAAAAAAACAGCTACAAACAACGTTGTCAACATATTCGCATGATTTTTCAAGATTCAGGTACTACCCTCAATCCTAGTTTGACTATTTTACAATTATTAGATGAACCATTAAAACTTAATACTCCTTTTAATGAAAAAAAACGTAAAGAAATTATTCGCTCCACGTTGCAAAAGGTAGGATTACTTGGTGATCATATGAACTTTTATCCTCATATGTTTTCTGGTGGTCAAAAACAACGTATATCCCTTGCTAGAGCCATTATTTTACAACCACAAGTGATCATTCTGGATGAAGCATTAGCCTCTTTAGATCCATCCCTGCGTTCGCAAATGATTAATCTATTATTAGATCTGCAACAACAAATGGGCTTGGCTTATCTATTAATTTCTCACAATTTAGGCATTATCCGCCACTTTAGTGATGACATTATGGTGTTATCGCAGGGTAAAGTTGTTGAGTCAGGAAAGACATTAGAAGTGATGAGTAACCCTCAACACAAAGTGACTCAAAAATTGCTAATGAATCAAAATTTTCAGTTAAAACCTAAAAACAAATAAAATATTATTAAGCAGCGAGCTTCGAAACTCGCTGCTTGTAGCTTGCTACTTGCTACTAATAACTTGTCGGAACTACTAGCGTTTTACTGGTAATTTTTGCACCAACCTTCAATGAATCAACATAACTCTTATATGCAGATTGCGCTAACTGAGACGTTTGCTGTTGAGCCAATTGTGGATTAACCTTCCCCTCTCTCACATTCACGGCTTGAACTTCAACTAAAGCTAAATCACCGTTACTTAACGCAACACTTGAAACAGAAACTTCGCCTTCCACCGGATGGGGTAAAGTAAAGGCTTCTCGAGCAATACTTTGATCTAAATCGGCACTATAACGTGCTACATTTTCTTTCACCGTAAAACTTGCGTAATTCTTAGTTAATTGCTCCGTTATGTCATTGCCAGCTTTAAACTGTACCAGTAATTCATCAACAGTCTGTTGTGCTTTTTTAGTCGCTTTTTGTGTCACTAAAATAGTCTTTATTTGCGCTTCTACTTCAGCAATTGGTTTTACATTAGCTTCTAGGTAAGTATTCAAACGTAAAACTAAAGCAATATCATCACTTACTTCAATAATATCTGAGTTCATATTATCTTGTAAAATCAAATCTGAAAACGCTGCATCAATGACTTTAGCATTATCAAAAGGAGCAGTATTCCCAGAGCGAGACAACCACGAAGAAGTTTCTACTTGCACATTAATTTCATTAGCCGCATCATCTAAACTATCAGGGAATTCGAAGCTAACACGTGCCATTTCTTGAGTTTGTTCGTAAAATTTATTTTGCGCTTTTTCACTGCTTACCTTTGTATGTAATTCGGTTTTAACATCCGCTAAACTTTGTACTACTTGTGCTTTAAGCTCTGTTAATTTAATAACATGGTAACCAAAACTGGTTTTAACAAGCTCGGTGGTATCACCAACAATAGCTAATGCCAACGCGGCGTCATCAAAAGCTTCTTCCATCAAACCCGGCTCTAAATATTCTAAGTCACCGCCATTTTCACTGCTAAAAGTATCACTTGATAATTCTTTAGCCAACGTCGCAAAGTCTTCACCTTGTGCAAGACGAGCTAACACAGCTTCAGCTTGGCTTTTAGCCTCTGCTTCACTGTTCATATCACCTTCACTAAATTCAATTAATATATGAGCAATACGACGCTTTTCGGCTTGGGTGAAGCTAGCAATATTGTCTTGATAATATGAGGTAATATCTTCATCCGAAACTTCAATGGTTTTTGCTATATCTTCAACGTTTAAACGAATAAAACTTACTTTTACTTTTTCTTCATTTTCAAAGCGTGCTTGATTCGCTTGATAATAGCTTTTAATTTCTTCATCACTAACGTCAATACCCGCCTCAAACTGTTTAGCCGACAAAGTCGCAAAACGAATATTACGCGTTTGATTTTGTAAGGTTTGCTGCAATTTCTCTTGATAAGGTAAATTAAATTCTGTAGCGACTAAAGCTTGTGAGAGCTGATTTCTCGTCATTTCTACCCGTAAATAGTCACGAAAATTAGAGGACTGAAAAAAACCAGCTTGGTTGATAATGGCTAAATAGCGGTTATTATCAAAAGTACCATCAAGCTGAAATTCAGGCATTTTTCTTATAGTGGCTTTAATTCGCTCATCCGATACACGTATGGCAAGGTCTTGTGTACTTTGATCAACTAACTTTTCATTAATCAAACTATCTAATACACCTTGGCGAAAGTTCGCCATATAGTTACTATCATTCGACAAGGTATCAAACATCTTACCAAATTGTTGGGCCATACGGTTGCGCTGATTTTGGTAGGCTTTATTGAATTCTTGCTGGCTAATTTTTTCGCCATTAACCGTAGCAACCGAAGTATCCACTGAATTTGTGTAACTGCCAATACCGGCAACAGCGAAGGTTAATATAATAAGACCAATGATAATTTTGGCCGTCAAGCCTTGCGAGCTTTCTCTAATACGTTCTAACATCTTTATCTCATTTATTTAAGGTATAGCTAATAAAGCCATTTTCTATTAAACCAATAATCTATTAAACCGATAAATAATACCGATAGCCTAGGCTATAATTTTTTGTTGCTCGCGATTTTAGCAGATGCAAGCCATCGCTTGAAGTGCAAGATTAGTTAAATTTGAATTTAGGCTCATTTAACTAAGTTTATTAACACTTTTAAGAAAGCAAAAGACCACCTTGAGGTGGCCTTTAAATATACTTCTAATATAAAAAGAAAATTGCTAACAGCAATCTATCTAACTATTAACCATTACAAGCATCTTTTAGTGCTTTACCCGCTTTGAAAGATGGGATTTTAGCCGCAGCGATTTGAATAGTTGCACCCGTTTGTGGGTTACGACCCGTACGCGCTGCACGGTCACGTACAGAGAAAGTACCAAAACCAACTAGAGCAACTTGCTCACCACTTTGTAATTCTTCAGTTACAGCGCCAATAAATGAATCTAATGCGCGACCCGCAGCTGCTTTTGAAATGTCAGCGCCTTCAGAAATTTTCTCGATAAGTTGAGATTTATTCACAGTGTATACCCCTTCAATTGTTATTATTACAACGCTATTTTTA
>JAESPR010000121.1 GCA_016765685.1 Colwellia sp.
CTAAATTAGTTTGGCGAAAGTTAACTGACGTAAAAATGATATTACGCTGTTAATAATTTATTTTCACCAAACAAATAAATACCCCTAAACCAGAAAACACCTAACGCCTCATTAAGCGGCTGATAATAGTTTGCTAAAATGTGAAGCGAAGCGGAACCGAGCAAACTGTTAGCAGTCCGACTTTAATGACTTGTTAGCTTTTAAATAAACTGCAAACAGCATTTTTTATACTTTTTACCGCTACCACAATGACAAACCTCATTCCTACCTTGTTTCTTTGTGGTTTTATTTGGAGAAAATTGATCTTTAGGAGTTGAAATAGCCCTCTCTATTGATTTCTCAATAAGTTTATCAACATCAATTTCCGATTCTTTTTCTGACTCCATATTACTAATTATAAAGGTTAGAGCCATCAATATGATCGTTATGAAAGCATACAATTCTATTCTGGTTTTAGGTAATACTGAAGCTAAAGAATTTAACTCAGGGACTTCTTTGTTGATAGTTTTATCAACCTGCTCTTTCGTTTGATTTAAACGCTGTGCATTAGATAAAATAACTGCCAATTGCTTAAATTGATCAATAGATTTCAGAGTTCCTTTAATCAAATTTATGACATTTCCAGTAACATCATAAACACCATCTGGTATTCGGAGAATTCCATTACATCTCGGACAGGAACCTGAAGTACAGCCACTCATTGTTATATTGTGGCTATTTTCAATATTAAGCCCTGAATTAAAGACACTTCCGCATTGATCACAAAAAGCTGGTAAAACTGGCACTAAAGTCTCCTTAAAAGCTAACGCCCCATTAAGCGGCTGGTAATAGTTGGCTAAAATAAGCGAGGCACGAGCAAAAAGCCAACTGTTAACAGTCCGACTTGAATGGCTTGTTAGGCATACTTAACTCAACACTTTAATTTGACTTAAAGAAGATACTTTTATATGTGTTTGAAAATAATATTTTTTAGTTATTTTACCTTTTGATAAAAAATAAATTTTCATACGTTTAGCCTCACCAGTTACTTCGATAGTTTTATTGAGAAAGTATGAATTAGGAGAAGAACCATATTTTTTCGTAAATGCATCAATTAATTTGGGATGTAGCGCTATAGTAATATTTCTTCTATCTCGATAATCTGTTTCAGTATTTAAGTAAACAATACCTCTTTGAACACCAGCAGCTTTGATTGGTAGTTGAAAAGTACCCTTAATACCATTAGGCGCTTTCTCTTCTGTTAAAGCTATTAAATTCATGATGTTTGCTATATCAGAACTTGTGCTGATCTTAGATGTTGAACTACATGCACTAAGAACTAAAATAGATATTAATATTAAACATTTCAAATTGACACCTTCCTTATTGGTATGCCTAACGCCCTGTTAAGCGGCAAATTGCGGTTGGCTAAAATGTGTAGCGGAGCGAAACCGAGCCAACTGTAATTTGTCCGTTTGAACAGCTTGTTAGGCATATATTACCCAATAGCCTTTGTTAAAAACAGACTATATGGATCTTCTTTATAATTTGAAAATGGCTGACACTCTTGAAAGCCAAAACTTTTATACAATTTTTGAGCAGGAATAAAGGCATTTTTAGTACCAGTTTCTAAACTTATTTTTGCAAAAGACTGAGTTTTAGCAGTATTTAACATGTGTGTTAATAATTTAGCCGCAACGCCTTTTCTCAAAAATTGTTGAGAAGTGCGCATCGATTTAATCTCTGCGTGTTTTTCATTAAGTTTTTTTAAAGCTCCACACCCAGCTAACTCACCATTAATCCAAGCCGTCCAAAAAGTAACATCGGGTGCTTTTAGCGAAGATAAATCAAGAGCATGAACACTTTCAGGTGGTGAATGTTTTAACATATCATCATGGTGTTCCTGAAGTAATCTTTCAACTTCGGCACTTTCGAGGTTATCTACTTGAATTTTCATTATTCTCCAAACTTTGCTTATATGCCTAACAGCTTATTAGAAAGAAAAAATCTCTGTTTAAACAAGGAGGAAATCATTCTTTCATATATATAAAAACTAAGATACGTTATTTATCCACTAGCTACAATAGCTTACTAACTGTATTTTAAATTCACATAGGACAAAGCGAGAAATACTCCTTTTTATTGGCGAAATATAGGAAAATAGCCAATACTGTATATATAGTCAGTATGCAAGGTAAGGAACTACTAATGAGTTCTCTTTTTCTCACGCTTATTAAAGAGCAAATGTGGACAAAAAGATATGCTAAACGCACTATTGAATCCTATCTATATTGGATCAAAGCGTACATTCTTTTTAACAATAAACGCCACCCTAGTAGTTGCCACAATCCAGAAGTTGAAGCCTTCTTATCTCATTTGTCTAATGTGATGAATGTTGCTCCAAAAACGCAAGCATTAGCATTAAATGCTGTATCGTTTATGTACAAACATATACTTAAAGATGAACTAACTTTAGAGCTAAATTTTAACAAAAGTCATATTCAACAAAAGCTACCTGTGGTATTAACTCAGCATGAAGTTTCGAGGTTATTACCGCAAATAGATGCTAATTTTAGATTAGTTTGTCAACTTTTGTATGGCAGCGGTTTGCGTTTAATGGAAGCGGTTCGTTTACGGGTACAAGATATAGACTTTGATCATTTTACCGTTCGTGTATGGCAAGGGAAAGGGGCAAAAAACCGTTGTGTCACTTTAGCCAAAGAGCTTGTTGAACCCTTAAAAATGCAAATTAGTAGTGTCAATTTACTCTTTAAACTTGATAGTGATAATCATAATTATCAAGGCGTTTATTTACCTTTTGCCCTCAGTAGAAAATACCCTAATGCACGCAAAGAGTTAGGTTGGCATTATTTATTTCCGTCCAAAAGACTCAGTCTTGATCCCGAAGTAAATGCGCTTAGGCGACACCATGTCAACGAAACATCGATAAGAAAAGTAATAAAACAAGCAGCAAATAAAGCCAATATCGAAAAAAATGTTACTTGCCATACGTTGCGCCATTCATTTGCTACCCATTTATTGCAACGGGGCGCAGACATACGCACAGTGCAAGAGCAATTAGGGCATAGTGACTTACGAACCACCCAAATTTATACCCATGTTATCGAGCATGGCGCTAATGGTGTACGTAGCCCTTTGTCTGATTTAATTTAAGCTGATTTAATTGAGTTTGATTCTATTTAAGTTAATGCCAAACCAGTAAATTTGCTATACTCATTTTGCTTTTACATATAAAAACATCAACCTATATGAAATTCACTCTTGGCTTTAGAGCAGTAAAACATGAAGATTTAGATTTCTTACTCACGTTAAGAAAAAAATCAATGTCTAAACATTTAGCTCAAGCCAAAATAAAACTAACAAACGAACAGCACCTTGAACGAATAAAAGAGCACTACTACGACTCCCATATTATTTTACGAGATCGCAAACCTATCGGCCTGCTGAAAATAAGTGTCGTTTCGCTACAAGGTACCCATAAAAGTTTACACATTAGGCAGTTACAAATATTACCTAATTACCAAGGATTAGGTATTGGCAGCAAAGTTCTTGCAGTAGTAAAAAAAAGAGCATTGCAGCTTCAGTTGCCAATCACCCTGAACGTATTATTAAAAAACCCTGCTAGGGGGCTTTATTTACGCCATGGTTTTCAAATAGAAGGGAAAAACAAGCTCGAATTTCAAATGCGTTGTCCACTTGAAGTGATTGCTGCTTAGACACTGAGTTGTTCATGGGCTAAATTAATAGATAAGACCTTTCTTTTTAACTAAATTTACGTCAATACGTGATGGCGTAATAGAACCATCGACTAAAGGTTGAGTAGCAATAGCAAGAGCCTCTATAACCTTGTGTAATGAAGATAAATTTAGAGAGTTTATATCATCACTGACTTGATGGTAATGCTTGTCTTTATCCAACTGAGTGCTGATAAAACTATGAGCTGGCACGCCTAACCTTGCTAAAGTTGCATTATCTGAACGGTAAAACAAACCTTGTTCAGGGTAAGGGTCTTGGTGTATTTTTTTCCCGTCTTTAGCTAAAACGTTGTTCAATTGCTCACCTAAAGTAGAGCGTTCCATACCTGTCATCCAGAGTGAGCCAGCGCCAAATTTCGATGGTTTGCCAATCATTTCAATATTAATCATTGCCGTAATTGTTTTTGGATCTAATTGTTTCGAGAAATACTGAGAGCCAAAGCCGCCCAGCTCTTCTGCGCTAAATGCAGCAAACAGTAAAGTACGGGCATTATGCCCTTGTTTGGCGTAATACTGGGCAATATTGATAATAGCCGTGGTGCCTGAGGCATTATCATCTGCGCCATTATAGATATTGTCACCTTCGGCATTTTTCATACCTAGATGATCATAATGAGCTGAATAAAGTACAATTTCGTCAGGTTTGCTTTTACCGGGTAATACGGCAACCACGTTAGTGAGTTCATTATTGCTAATAGTACTAACGCCTGAAACTTGTAAACTTTTAATTTGCTTAGCTGTTGTTGCTGTAAGTACGATAACAATAACACCGCCTTTAACTTTATCGGTATTATCTTGTTTTAGCTTAGTTACACCTCGCTTAAAATAGTTTTGATAAGGTTTAAATAGTGTTTCATGAGCGGGATTCAATAAAACTAAATGTTGCCCACCTTGTTTATTTAGTTTGTTAATAAAAGCTTGCATGTCATCGTCTTTGCTTACGCTATGCACTTTAAATTTATTGTCAGTGTTATTAGCTTGAGCATTTTCAGTTATTAGCCATGAAAAATTAGCGACAGTGCTCGCCATAGCCAAGTTTTCAGAGTTAATAACTTGCCCATTTAATGTGAGGCTAAGCTCTTTAGGTCTGATTTTTGTTACTTGATATTTTTGCAAAAAACCTTGTGCTGATATAGCGTCAGCGGCAACTAAGCCATTTTCTTTAAAACGCTTGGCAATATAATTGGCTGCTTGGCTTATTTCAGCAGAAAAATTGCCTCGTCCTTTTAAATCGTCACTAGCTAAGTAGGTGATGTCTTTAGTTACTTGTGCTAAAGATATTTTCTTTGAGCCTGCAAAAGTGAAGCAGGCAGTGATTAAGCTGGCGCTTAATAGACTCATTTTTAAGAATAAAGAGGGAATGATTTTGATCATGTTTTGCTCAAATGTTCTGAAAGCTATTGTGCCGCTTTTAGGGTATTGGTTTCAATTAACAGTGACTCATCATCGTAACTTAGCCATAATTGTCCATCTTGAATGCTGCACTGAAATTCCATCGTTCTACTAAGTAGTTTAACGAGGGCATCGGTAGTGTTTGTTGAAAACTGCTCAATGCTTAGTTTTGGAAATTTATTTAACACATTTTGTGATTGCGACCACCACGTTGCTACGCTTGAGCCATAACAATACAGTTTTACTTGTGCGGCTTTATTACAGGCTTTTTTAATACGTTTTTCATCTATTTGCCCTAATTCAACCCATAAGGCTATTTCATCGCTATAATTTATTTGCCAAATTACCGCTTCATCTTCATCACTAACACCTTTACCAAACTGTAAATCAGCATGAGCATTTAAAATATAGCTGATCAAACGCACCATAAGTCGTTGTGCAGTTTCAGAAGGATGCTGTGCTAAGGTAAGTTGCAAAGAGTCGTAATAATTACGATCCATATCTGCTAGTTCAATATTCGCTTTATAAATTGTTGCCTTTAGTGCCATGAGATTACTTCCATTTGAATACTGCGATGTTATTTTACGAATTTTGAGCCTTATTTGCTAAGAATGATAACAGTATGTATGAGGCTTGCCATTATTTTCTCCTCATTAATGTATTCTCCCTATTAATAATTAGCATCATAGCGATAAATGAAGTAAATGTTTGAATAAATGCTAAGGTGAGTGCAATAGTAAATTTTCCGTGAGTTATTATGTCAATTCAATCTTTTATGCCACCACAACGCACCTTAATGGGCCCTGGTCCTTCAGACGTTAGTCCGCGTGTTTTATCTGCGCTAGCTAGGCCCACTATTGGTCATCTTGACCCTACTTTTATTGGTATGATGGATGAGGTGAAATCTTTACTGCAATATGCTTTTCAAACTAAAAATACTTACACTATGGCTATTTCTGCGCCGGGCTCTGCAGGTATGGAAGCTTGTTTTGTTAATTTACTTACCCCAGACGATACTGTGGTAGTGTGCAAAAATGGTGTATTTGGTGCTCGCATGATTGAAAATGTGCAACGTATTGGCGCAAAAGTTGTGGTAGTTGATGGCACATGGGGCCGAGCAGTTGATCCCCAAGCTTTAGAAGATACCTTAAAACAAACCCCCCAAGCAAGATTTGTTGCTTTTGTTCACGCCGAAACATCTACAGGGGCGCTTTCTGATGCAAAAACGTTATGTGAAATAGCTCGTCAATACAATTGTTTAACTATTGTTGATGCGGTAACTTCACTTGCGGGTGTTGAGTTAAAAGTAGATGAGTGGGGCATTGATGCCATTTACTCGGGCAGTCAAAAATGCTTATCGTGTGTACCGGGTATTTCACCGGTAAGTTTTAGCGATCAAGCCGCACAAGTGATCAAAAATAGAAAAACCGCGGTACAAAGTTGGTTTTTAGATCAGTCACTGGTGATGGAATATTGGTCAGGGCAGGGCAAACGTAGTTATCATCATACCGCACCTGTTAATTCTTTATATGCGTTACATGAGTCATTAATAGTATTGCAAAATGAAGGTTTGGAAAATAGTTGGGCCAGACATCGCAACCTACATAATAAGTTAGCCTTGGGTTTAGCCAACTTAGGGTTAGACTTTATTGTGCCTGAGCAAGAACGTTTGCCACAGCTAAATGCGGTGAATATTCCTCAAGGTGTTGATGATGTTAAGGTGCGCCAAATTTTGTTAAATGACTATAATTTAGAAATTGGTGCAGGTTTAGGACAGTTTGCGGGCACGGCATGGCGCATCGGTTTAATGGGGTATGCTGCCCGTAATGAAAATGTTGTTTTGTGTTTAGCGGCACTTAAAGAAGCGTTAACTAAATAATTTGAAGTAATCCGGAATGATTGCTAGTTACGAAACGCCGGTGTTTTCCATGCCTAACCATGGCTCTTACGGAGCTAAAACACGGCACTTTTTATAATAAGTGCTACACAACTTTTCAATAATACAGGCGCCGCATTTTAGCTTGCGTGCTACACATGTTCTAGTGTATCCGCCTGTCTATTGGTTATGTGCTATCGTTTAAACAGCAACCACTTTATTTGCACATGGGCCTTTTTGTCCTTGACCTACTTCGTACTCAACGGCTTGACCATCATTCAAAGTCGCGTAATCACCGCCTGCTTGAATTTCTGAATGATGAACAAATAAATCTTTACTTCCGTCTTCTGGAGTAATAAAACCGAAACCTTTATCTGCATTAAACCACTTAACTATACCTTTACTCATAACATTCTCTTTATTTTTGGTGAAAAATATAATTCTGATTTGCTATCACCATGACAAATCAGAATTTGAATTTAATTGAGCCACTTTAAGTGGCAAAGCGTATTACAGATTAACGATATTTCCCATTTTTATTTTTCATACTAACTACCTTTCGCGCTATAGCAAGTAACTCAGGTGAAATATCGTCGGATCCGCCTTTTATTAATTTGCTTACATCACCTGATGAAAATAGTGAACCACGCTCAGATTTCACGCCTAACGATCTAACAAAATCTTTTGTTTTACCTGTGCTACCCGTATCAATATATTTAAAAACAACTTGTTCATTAAAGCTTTGAGGCTCTTTTTTTAACGTAGTAATTTGTTCTGCAAGTAATTTTATTTCCGACTCTAACATTTTAACTAATTCGGCTATATTGGCATAGGGTTTCATGAAATCATTTAGCTCTTATAGGGGGATCTGACAATGCCAAAGGGCACTTACGTTATGTTTAAGCAAATCAGTATTAACCATTATGCTTAAAATATCATTATACCGTGAATAAAGGTGAGTAATAAATAGTTTTAGAGTTATTTTCTGGATTTGAGTCGCGAAAAGCGTTGTATAAGGAAAATATCGCGGTTAACGTATTGACTAACATAACTTGAACAATCAGCTTGAGAGCCATATTTTGATTATATTTTATATTTTGCTGTTAATCGCAGTTGTGTTTATTACGGTCTCGCTGATATACAGCACAGTAACGTTGGGTATATCACCCATGCCAAGCTCAAGTAAAGCTTATAATACTATGATGAAATTAGTCGATGAAACAGGGTCGGGCTCTATAATTGATTTAGGCAGTGGTTGGGGTAACTTTGTTATACCTATAGCGAAGAGATACCCACAAAGGCAAATAGTTGGCTATGAATTGTCCTTACTGCCATGGTTTATCTCTTCATTACTTAAAAAGGTATTTGGGTTAAAAAACTTAACCCTACACCGGAAAAATTTTTATGACGCAAAACTGCCCGCTGCATCGGTGTTAGTTTGTTATTTATATCCGGAGGCGATGAACAGAATCAAAGATAAATTGCTTTTTGAAAAGCCTAAAGTTGACTTTTTAATAAGCAATAATTTTGCTTTACCCTCATGGCAATCATACCAAGTTATACGGTTAGATGATTTTTACAAATCACCCGTTTATCTATACAAAATAGGTGAAAAAATCGCTTAAATCCTATTATTCGTTATGAATTCTTTAATTCTTTAATTCTTCTAATAAGTCATGAATCTCAGCTTTTAATTCTTTATCAACAATTTTATTACAACTGATTTTAGCTTTTTCTAAATGCTCAATAGCACCAACTTTGTCACCTAACTCGACTTTTAGTGCACCGATTGAATAGCCAATAGATGAACGAAAATCTTTAGAATTAATCGCTTCAGCTTTAATTAAAGCTTGTTCATAAATAGTAATAGCTAATGTTAAGTCATCGGTAAAATCAGCAAGCGTTTCCCATTGTACTGGATGATCTTTGTCCGATTTTTCATTATCTTCACAGAGTTGCTTTAGTGCTAAATAATAACCATCGAATTTTGTTTGATTTTTTTCTTCAGCAGCGGTCATTAAGCTATCAGTGAGTGAAAGCACCTTCTTATATATTTTGGTATTCATATTGTAGCCTTATTAATTATGGGTAACGACGAATTAAGCGATGATTAACTCGTTTTATCTTTAAAATCACATAAATCTTCAATGATACAAGATTCGCAGCGGGGCTTTCTGGCTACGCAGGTATAACGCCCATGAAGAATTAACCAATGATGTAAATTAAAAAAGAACTCGGTTTTTCTAGGAGTATGCTTGATGATGTTTTTTTCTGTTTCTTCAACCGTTTTTCCTTTGGCGTATCCAGTACGATTGGCTACCCGTTGAATATGAGTATCAACGGCAATAAAGTATTTTCCTTCATTATCTTTTAGTCGGCCAAAAGCGGTATTAAGCACTACGTTGGCGGTTTTTCTGCCAACACCGGGCAAAGCTTCAAGCGCTGCTCTGTCTTCTGGTACTTCGCCGTCATGTAAATTGATCAACATTTGACAAGTTTTTAGGGTATTGGCTGCTTTGGTATTATACAAGCCGATAGTTTTTATATAGTTTTTTAAACCGTCTAAACCTAAATTCAAAATGGCCTGTGGTGTGTTGGCGACCGGATATAACTTGGCCGTTGCTTTATTTACCCCAACATCCGTTGCTTGGGCAGAAAGTAATACTGCAATAAGTAGCTCAAAAGGGCTAGTGAAGTTTAGCTCTGTAGTTGGCTCAGGATTGTTATCTCGCAACCTTGTTAAAATTTCTAAACGTTTGACTTTGTTCATTAGCGGTTCTTTATTTTGTGTATTGTGGTTTGCAAGTTGTCACTTATTTTTTAGCCTTTGAAACTTGAAACTGACACGCTATGACTCAAAATTAACTCTAACGCGTTCGATAATTTGTTCGGTTACTTGCGGTTGACGTTCTTTGAGCTTGGCATCAATAACATTTTTTAGCGCAATAATAAAACCCATAACAATAAAAGCGCCGGGAGGAAGAATAGCTAATAAAAATTGGCTATCTAGCTGCATTACTTCAATACGTAATACGCTAGCCCAGTCGCCAAACAATAAATGAGCGCCATCAAACAAGGTGCCTTGACCTAAAACTTCCCGAATTGCGCCTAATATAAACAAAACTAAGGCAAAACCTAACCCCATCATTAAACCATCAAAACTGGCTTGTGCAACTGGATTTTTAGAAGCATAAGCTTCTGCTCTACCAATAATGGCGCAGTTGGTGACTATTAACGGTAAAAATATCCCTAAAGATTGATAAATACCGTAAGTATAGGCATTCATCAATAATTGTACGCAGGTAACAAACGCGGCAATGATCAACACAAAAATAGGAATGCGAACTTCTTTGGGCACCCATTGACGAATAGCTGAAACCGTTGCATTAGAGCACACTAATACCAGCAAGGTTGCAAGCCCTAAACCTAAAGCATTGGTGACAGTTGCGGTTACGGCTAACAAAGGACAAAGCCCTAATAATTGCACTAAACCTGGGTTGTTTTTCCATAAACCTTGAATAGCTAATTCTTTATACTCAGCTTTTAGCGCTTGTTTGGCTAACAATTTTTCTGCTGATTCGCTTGTTAATTCTTTATTATCAATGCTCATTGCTTGCCTCATTTTCATGATTATTTTCAGCTTGAGGTTGTTGATCTTTTATCAGGCAGTTATTGGGGCGTTTTAACAGTAACTGTTTGTTGTTTTTAAAGTAAAGTAACGTTTTTCTTACTGCTTTGACCACGGCACGTGGTGTGATGGTTGCGCCGGTAAATTGATCGAACATGCCGCCATCTTTAACTACCGCCCAACGACTATCGTTTTCAGATAGTATTTGTTTACCGTTGAAACGGGTGATCCAGTCACTTTTTTTTAATTCAACTTTATCACCTAATCCCGGTGTTTCTTGATGTTTTAATACTCGAACACCGCTGATACTATCGTCCATATTGATAGCTACTATAAGTTTAATATTGCCATTATAGCCGTTAGGTGCCGTGCTAGTGATGGCAATGGCGATGGCATCACCATTTTTACGAGCAATATAAGCGATGTGTGGTGCTTTATTGTTTGATGAATGATCAAGTAAAGCTGAATTCAAACTTACACAGTCTTGCGTTATATTATTATTATAACGACTCGGTTCAATAATACTGTGTAGGGTTTTTAATAACTGTAGCTGCGCTTGGGCTTTAATTTTATCCTTGGTTAATTCATTAACCAAACTAACAATGGCAGTACAAACTATTGCAAATATGGCCAATATTTGACTGTTTTTTAATATCGGCAAACGAAAAGTAGAACGTTTTTGAGGCGGTAATGAGGTCATTATTTAAGCCCCTTTTGTTCATTATCATGTTCTTTTAAGGTATGACCATAAGTGCGAGGACGGCTGTATTGATCAATTAAAGGCGCAGCCATGTTGCACAATAGTACCGCAAAAGCGACACCGTCAGGGTAACCACCGAATGTTCTGATTACATAAACCAATAACCCAGCGAGTGCGCCAACTATTAGCCGGCCTTTAACACTGGTAGCGCCGGTGACAGGATCGGTTAGAATAAAAAAAGCGCCAAGCATACAGCCGCCACTAAGCCAATGAAAAAGTGTTGAAGCACTGCTGTCAGGGCTAATGCTATAAGCAATAAAAGAACAAACAAACAAACTAAATAAAAAACTTAATGGCGTTTGCCAAGCAATCACTTTTTTAGCAATTAATGCTAAGCCGCCGATAAGAAAAGCAAAATTTATCCATTCCCAGCCAAAAGCAAAATGCTCGCCAAAAATATTATTTTCTAGAGTTTCAAAAACTGTAAAGCCTAAACCGACATTTGTTTTTAAGGTATCTAAAGGTGTCGCCATGGTAAAACCATCAACAGTAGTACGTAATTGTTCTACGGAATAACCTTCACTAGTAAACCCTGTAAAAATAATACTTAAGGTATTGGCAAAGTCTACGGGGGCAGTCATTAACGCTAACGGTGGCTGCCAAGAGGTCATTTGAAGAGGAAATGAAATCAATAACATTACATAGGCAGCCATTGCTGGATTAAACGGGTTGTGCCCTAAACCACCATAAAGTTGTTTGACCACGATAATGGCGAAAGTTACACCAATAACTGAAATCCACCATGGGGCAATGGCAGGTATGCATATGCCAAGTAATACTGCGGTGAGTATGGCACTGCCATCAAAAAGCTGTTTGCGAATGTTTTTTTTATTTCGAAGTGATAAAACAATAAATTCACAGGTTAATGCGGTCATAACGGCTAATGAAATATGAATAATATTACCCCAACCAAAAAAATACCACTGGGCAAAAACGCCGGGTAAGGTTGCATAAATCACTAACCGCATTAACGCAGAGGTTGCTGTTTGGTTATGATTATGGGGTGAACTTGCTATCCAAAAGGCCATAATTATTTTGATTCTTCATTGCTAGGTTTAGGTTGCTTTTCTTGAGCTTGAGCTTGTTCTTCATTACTCGCTACTCGTAGCTGTTCTTTTTGCTCTTGCTGTTCTCTTTTTGCTTTAGCCGTAGCCTTTGCTTTTGCAATAGCAGCGACAATGCGCGCTTTTTTATCATCCGTTACGGCGGGTGCTGTTTTTATTTTTTCGCTACTCGTTGCTTGAAGCAGCTCTGTTTGCTCTTTTTTGACTTTCGCTTTCGCTACTGCGGCTGCTATTTTAGCTTTTTTATCATCCATTTCGATGGATGTTGTTTTTGTTTTTTCATCTTGAATTTCGTTATTTGATACTAACGACTCATTGACTTTAGTTTGTTCTTCGTCACCCGCAACTCGCTGTACATTTGCTCTTTTTTTAGCTCTTACTCGGGCAAGGGCTGCGGCAACTGCAGAGTTGGCGCTACCGCTGTCGGCAGGTTTTTTGTCCATGGTCGCTTTACGGGCTGCAGCCGCTTTTTTATGTTTTTCTTCGCGGGCAATTTTTTCTTTTTCCAAGCGTAATTTTCTTGCTTCAAAACGTGCTTTTGCTTTCTCTGCTTTTATATCAAGTTGCTGTTGTTGACGAATTTGTGCTTTGGCAATACGGTAATATTGTACTAATGGAATTTGGCTAGGGCAAACATATGCACAGGCACCACAGTCAATACAGTCAAATAAATTTAATTTAGCTAATTGTTGATGATCTTTGGCTTTAGCGCTCCATTGTAGTTCCTGCGGCAGTAACTGACTAGGGCACACTTCAGCACACTGGCCACAACGAATGCATTCTACTTCATTAGCATTATTGTCAAAAGCACTGGGCATTTCTATTCTACTGGGCGCTAAAATACAGTTACTGGTTTTAACAATAGGCACTTGCTCGTTTAAAATACTAAAACCCATTAATGGGCCGCCCATTATCACTGGTGGATTAGTTTCGTTGGCCTCATTCTCAGTAACAAAACCTGTTTGCGCCAATAAGTGGCTAACCGGTGTGCCTAATAATGCCCAAACATTTTGTGGCTTTTGTAAAGCTTGCCCTGTGAGTGTTACTACTCGCCTGATCAGCGGAATATCATTGATAACTGCGTCACTAATAGCAAAACAGGTGGCAATGTTTTGTACCACAATACCTGAATGAATCGGTAACGTGCCGCTTTTAACTTCTTTACCGGTTAATATTTTTATCAGTTGTTTTTCACCGCCAGAAGGATATTTTGTTGGCAGCACACAAACATTAATTTTTTCAATCGTTTTAGTGGCATGCTGTAAAGCTTTAATCGCTTGGGGCTTATTATCTTCAATGCCGATTAAAATAAAAGCTGGATTAAGCAATTGTTCTAGTATTCTTATACCATCAACAATGGCTTCGCTTTGCTCACATATTAATAAATCATCAGCTGTAATATAAGGTTCACATTCGGCCGCATTAATGATCAAAAAATTAATGTCAGGTTTGGTATTTACTTTAATATGCGTTGGAAAACCAGCTCCGCCCATCCCTGCAATGCCAGCGTCAGCAATCTTTATTATGATTTGCTGTCGGCTGAGTTGAGTAAAGTCTTGACAAATTTTTCGTTCTTGCCAGGTGTCGTTACCGTCAACATCTATAAACAGACAAAGTTCACTTAAGCCTGAGGGATGAGCGATCACTGATTTTTTAATTGCACTAATAATACCACTTGTTGGTGCGTGCACGGGTACTGCCATAGGGTTGAAGCTTTGAGTTAAAGCTTGGCCTTTTAATACTTTATCGCCAACCTTAACCAATAAATCACCTTGGCGACCAATATGTTGCTGCAGGGGCAAGATCAATTGTTTTGGTAATGACAGCTGTTTAATGGGCTTGCTTGAGGTGAGCGTTTTTTGCTCAGGTGGATGAATGCCGCCATGGAATGGCCAAAATTTATTTTGGCTGATGCGTTCAATAATAGATTCCACAGTGCCTTTACTCTCCTAGTTTAGCTGCTTTACAGCAATCTTATTTAAGTCCCATTGCCAATTTTGTATGGTCTCAGGGATGACGCGCATTTCAATACAATCGACCGGGCAGGGAGCCACACATAAATCACAGCCGGTGCATTCATCAATAAGTATGGTATGCATTTGTTTGGCAGCACCTAAAATAGCATCAACAGGACAAGCTTGAATACACTTAGTACAACCAATACAGTCTTCTTCAATAATAAAAGCAACGGTAGGGCCATTTCCTAGTGAAGAGTTTTGTTCATGATTTTCATCTATCGGTTCAACATCAACACCCAATAAATCAGCAATTTTTTTGATGGTTTCTTCACCACCCGGGGCACACTTATTTATTGCCTCGCCATTAGCGACGGCTTGTGCATAGGGCTTACAGCCAGGATAGCCACATTGTCCACACTGGGTTTGTGGTAGTAAGGCATCAAGTTGCTCAACTATGGGGTCGCCTACAACATGAAAGCGCACTGAAGCATAACCTAATAAGGCGCCAAAAAGTGCCGCGATTGTCCCTAAAACAAGAATGGCAATTAATATATTTATCATGCTACGTTTGCCTTACAATTTAACTAGGCCAGAAAAGCCCATAAAAGCTAACGACATTAATCCTGCCGTGATCATAGCAATAGCAGCACCTTGAAAAGGGCTAGGAACATCTGCATTGGCTAATTTTTCTCGCATAGCAGAAAACATCACTAAAACTAAAGAAAAACCTGCTGCAGCACCGAAACCATAAATGATTGATTCAAAGAAGTTGTGCTCAAGTCTCAGGTTTAACAAAGCAACACCTAATACGGCACAGTTAGTAGTAATCAAGGGTAAAAATATTCCCAATAAACGATAAAGGTTAGCGCTGGTTTTATGAACAACCATTTCGGTAAATTGCACTACTACGGCAATAACCAAAATAAAACTCATGGTCGTTAAATATTCAAGATTAAGAGGGGTTAAAATATAAGTCGTTACTAAGTAGCTAAGTAATGATGCTAAAGTCATTACAAAAGTTGTAGCAAACGACATACCAATAGCCGTTTCGGTGCGCGATGACACCCCCATAAAAGGGCATAAGCCAAGGAATTGTACTAATACAAAGTTATTTACTAGTACTGTGCCAATAAGTAGCAGAATGTAATCGGTCATTTGCGTTGTAGATCAGGCCGTTAGTTTTTATCGTAATAATAGCATTATCCGTTTTTTTAAAGCATATAACAACACTACTGTGAGTAGGGGTATGCTTTTTTGATGGACTTTGAGCGAAAAAAAACCGAGCTTTTGAAAAATGCTCGGTTTTTATAAAAGATTATCAACCTAGATACGTTATAACGGCTTGGGTTTTCCAATGTAAAATCCTTGACAGCCATCAATGAATAATTTCTCTAAGGTGTGTTTTTCCTCTTGGCTTTCAACACTTTCTGCTAATACATTAATACTTAATCGGTGCGCTAAATCGACCATTAAACGTAAGAAGTATTGGTTGTTTTTATCATCATCAATATCACGAGTATAAGAGCTGTCCATTTTAATGTAGTCAGGCGTTAAATCTCTGAAAAATTTGAATGACGTTAAACCAACGCCAAAACGCTCAACTGTTACCCTAGAGCCAACACGGTGTAACATATCAATCAAACGTTTACTGGTTTTTATATTTTGTTGTAAACCATATTCACTTATTTCAAACACTAACCGTGGTGCAACTTTAGGCTCACGTAATAATTTGCGCTCTAACCAAATCATAAAGTGTTCATCGCTAATACTTCTTGAGCTAATATTAATCCCAAAACTGCTCTCATACATATTTTTGTTGTTGATTTCTGTAATGGTGGTTTCAATAATGAGTTTGTCGACGGCGATTATTTTGTCGAGCTTTTCGGCCATGGCAATAAAAGAGGCTGTGGGTAACATTTCGTCATTTGAATTAAGAAAACGTGCTAATACTTCGCCATAAACTTTACTATTACGACCGCTAGGTTGAATAGGCTGTACTAAAAGTGTTATTCGTTGATTCTCTAAAACACTATCAATTTCTTGTCGCCAGTTCTGATTGCCATAGTTGGCGCTGTTTTTTTGTAAAATGTCAGTATCTTTTTGTGAAAACCAAGCGTTAGAGCTTTGCGTTTGGGCAACGCTTACACCGGTATCGGCTAAAGCGAGTAGTTCACCTAAAGGCTTAGATTTATCAAAGGAAACTAAGCCAGAATAAGCCACTGAGTCTAAATCAGATGCTTGCTGGTATTCGTTGAATAATATGGTTAAATCTTTGGTAAGGTTTTCGGCGTCTTTTAATTTAATATTAGGTAAAACACAGGCAAAATCAGAGCTGTTCAATCTAAATAATTGTCCATCAGGATAAGTCGAGATAGATTTTTTTATTAGCTTGGCAACATGAGAAATATAATTATCACCTTCTCTATAACCGTGTATTTGATTAATTGTTTGCAGCTCGGAACAGCGGGTAATAATTAATACACCAAATTTAACCGGGCTGTCTTGTTCAACTTGATTTTCAAAAAATTGGACAAAACGGCCACGGTTATCAAGTTTTGTTAAATGGTCAACATAAGCCTCTTGCTCTAATTGAATAGCATTCTCTAATTGCTGAGTCATTAACGCTTTTATGTCAGCAATACCTTGTTTAAGCTCAGGTATTTCTAACACATCACCATCAGCACCTAAATTTTCGGTGCTGGCAGGATCTGCATGGTTAATTAAAGCCAAATCATTTTTGATTTGCTGACTAATAACTTTGAACACTGCTTTATGGCGTTTTGTGCTCATAGAGGCGGCAAAAAACACCGAAAACAACGATAATATCGTTGAAAGCAAAATAAAGGTCAATACTAAAATTGATTCATCAGCAAAGCGAAGTTGATAATCGATATTAAGCTTTATTTTGTTGGCGTTTACTCTTTTAGTTTCAGGAGTCGTAAAAGGAATACTTAAACCAGTATCATTATTTTCATAACTGAATAATTTTTTACCAGCGAAATTAGAAATAGCTAAATGCTTATAAATGGTCGCTTGTTTAAGGCTTTTGGCAATGTTATTAGCATGGCTATGCTCGTCACTAATAACTGCTAAGTTCATAGTTATTAACTTAATTACTTGGGAGTGTTGACTCGCTCTAGTATCAAGTAATGATGACAACATGGTCAATGAAACAACACTAATTGATAAAATAAAAACCAGTGCTAATATGGTGTTTCTTAATAATAATTGGGTAAATGTGTACATACCGAGTTAAATTGCTCCACAAAAAAATACTAGTTGGATTGAGCTAACATTAGCCACTAATTTAAAGTGTTATAGCACGATTGCATAGCCCATACTAACTGATTGTAAAGCATAAGTTAATTTTTTCTATTAAACGCAATAGATTTTTAGCTAAAATTGTCAATCAGGGTTGCGCTTAGGTTCTTGTCCTTATATAATTCGCCCTGCTTAATTTATACGTTAATTTATTTTTAATAAGTGAGTTAAGTGGGTAGCAAGATGTCACTGAGAAATTTATCTTATTTATTATGGATAAATAACTATTCTTGTTACTGGTATGTGTTGTTTTAACGAATAAAATAGTTAATACAATAAATACGGGGTCAGTGAATTAGACCCCTATTATGGGGTTTTTTATTTTTAGTACTTAAATTAAGTACTAAAAATAAAAAAATCATCAGGGCTATATGCCCTTTTTTTGTATCTTGAATCTTTTATTTAAAAGTGAATTTTAAATAAACAGGAGAAAATAATTGGCTAAATTTGAACAAAAACTAACTGAAATGCTTCGTCCTGCAGTAGCGGAAACAGGTAAAGAATTACTCGGTGTTGAATTTATCAGTGCGGGTAATAATTCAGTTTTACGTTTGTTTATTGACCATGAAAATGGCATCAACGTTGATGACTGTGCTGAAGTGAGTCGTCAAGTGAGTGCTATTTTAGATGTCGAAGACCCAATAAGTAGTGAATACAATTTAGAGGTTTCATCGCCGGGTGTTGATAGACCGTTATTTGAAATGGCACATTTTCAAGTGGTTATTGGTGAAACGGTTAATGTTAAATTATCGATGCCATTAAATGGTCGGAGAAAGTTTAAAGGTATGTTAACCGCGATAGAAAATGACACATTAATAGTAGAAGTTGATGGCATAGATTATGAACTTGTCATTAATAATGTCGACAAAGCAAACCTTGTCGCACGTTTATAGAATATAAAATTAAATATAAAAAGTTAAATTAATTATTAAAGGTTAATAAACATGAGTAAAGAGATATTACTGGTTGTTGATGCCGTATCAAATGAAAAAGCATTACCTCGTGAAAGTATTTTTGAAGCAATGGAAGTGGCTTTAGAAACAGCAACCAAGAAAAAATATGAGGGTGATATTATTGTCCGAGTAAGTATTGATCGCATCTCGGGTGAGTTTGATACTTTTCGTCGTTGGCTAATCATTGCAGATAGCGATGAACCAATGGAAAATCCATACGCAGAAATTACTTTGGCAGCTGCACAATATGATGATGCGACATTAGATGTTGGTGATTATGTTGAAGATCAAATTGATTCAGTGAAATTTGACCGCGTTACCACACAAACCGCCAAACAAGTGATTGTGCAAAAAATTCGTGAAGCAGAACGTGCCTTAGTTGTTGAAGCATATCAAGAACAAATAGGTGAATTGGTTACCGGTGTAGTGAAAAAATCCAGCCGTGAAAGTGTTATTCTAGATTTAGGTAACAATGCTGAAGCCATTATTTATCGTGACGACATGTTACCGCGTGAAAGCTTTCGCCCAGGTGATCGAGTTCGTGGTTTATTATATGAAATCAAACCTGAAGCACGCGGCGCACAGTTATTTGTTAGCCGTACTAAACCAGAAATGCTGATTGAACTTTTTCGCGTTGAAGTACCAGAAATTGGTGAAGAAATGTTAGAAA
The DNA here is from genome assembly GCA_016765685.1 of Colwellia sp. Lineage (GTDB taxonomy): Bacteria > Pseudomonadota > Gammaproteobacteria > Enterobacterales > Alteromonadaceae > Colwellia. Next base: position 19,378 of record JAESPR010000121.1, read on the forward strand.
TTAAAGGCGCAGCACGCGACCCAGGTTCACGCGCTAAAATTGCAGTGAAAAGCAATGACAAGCGTATTGACCCAGTAGGTGCCTGTGTTGGTATGCGTGGCTCACGTGTTCAAGCGGTTTCAGGTGAGTTAGGCGGTGAACGTGTTGATATCGTTTTATATGATGATAACGTTGCCCAATACGTTATCAATGCCATGTCTCCTGCTGAAGTCGCGTCAATCATTGTTGATGAAGACAAGGGCACTATGGATATTGCGGTTGAAGAAAGCAATTTAGCCATGGCTATTGGTCGCAGTGGTCAAAACATTCGTTTAGCAAGTCAGTTAACTGGCTGGGAACTAAACGTAATGACGGTTGAAGACATGAAAGAAAAACATCAGGCAGAAAATGACAAAGTATTAAATTTATTCATCGATAAACTAGAGCTTGATGAAGATTTTGCTACGTTACTCGCGGAAGAAGGTTTTACTTCACTAGAAGAAATTGCCTATGTACCAGTCGCTGAAATGTTAGAAATTGATGGTTTAAATGAAGAAATTGTTGAAGAGCTTCGTGAACGTGCAAAAGAAGCGTTAACAACACAAGCACTAGCCAGTGAAGAAACATTAGAAAGCGCAGAGCCAGCTGAAGATTTATTAGCCCTAGATGGCTTAGACCGTCATTTAGCTTTTGTATTAGCAAGTCGTGGTGTGCGCACCTTAGAAAACTTAGCTGAGCAAGGCATTGACGAAATTAGCGATATTGAAGAATTAACTGAAACCAAAGCGGGTGAGCTAATAATGGCAGCACGTAATATTTGTTGGTTTAACGAAGAATAATTAACACCGGGAGATTAGTATAAATGGCAGAAATAACTGTAGCAGAACTTGCCAAAGAAATTGGTACACCGGTGGATCGTTTAGTGAGCCAATTGGCTGACTCAGGCGTGAACAAATCGGCAACCGATGCTATTTCGCAAGACGAAAAAGAAGCATTATTAGGTTATTTGAAAAAACAGCATGGAGATGATTCAGCGGCTAAACCAAACAAGTTAACCTTAAACCGTAAAACCAAGTCAACCTTGACTATGGGGCACGGTAGTAAAGCAAAATCAGTTAATGTTGAAGTACGTAAAAAACGCACTTACATTAAACGAAGTGAATTAGAAGATCAGCAAATAGCCGAAGCGGCTGCGAAAGTCGAAGCCGAAGCAGCAGCAAAAGCACAAGCTGATGCGACAGCTAAAGCCGAGTTAGCGGTTAAAGAAGCTGAAAATGCTAAAGCGGTTGCAGCAGTAAAAGCAGAAGCAGCAGCTGAGCGTAAAGCTGAGGCTAAAGCCGATGCGGCTGTTAAAGCTAAACAAGCGGCGGCAGATAGAGCGAAAAATCCTGATAAAGCGCCCGCGGTAAAAGTTGAAGAAAGCGAAGAAGCGAA
>JAESPR010000122.1 GCA_016765685.1 Colwellia sp.
CATAATTTTAATATCGCGTTGCGTTTCTTTGTCTTCAAAACGACGACCGATTAAACGCTTGATAGCATATAACGTATTTTCAGGGTTAGTCACTGATTGACGTTTAGCAGGTTGACCTACTAACGTTTCACCTTCAGCTGTATAACCAATAATTGAAGGGGTAGTTCTATCGCCTTCAGCATTTTCAATAACACGTACACTGTCGCCGTCTAAAACAGCCACACATGAGTTAGTTGTTCCTAGGTCAATACCGATTATTTTGCCCATCTTGGGAGCTCCTATATCATTACTCTTTACTTAAAAAATTAACTAAAAGTTAACTAAAAAGGTAAAGTAAAATTAATTAAATTGTTTGTTGAATAGTAAGTGGGGTCAGCAAAATGCTTTTCAACTATTTAGAGAGAATAAATGCGAAAAAATATTTTAATTAGTCGCTTTGTCTATAAAAAGCAAAAATCCGTTAACTTTCATTAACGGATTTTTTATAAATATGACTTAGAAAGAACTAAATTTTGACATCGACACTAGGTGCAGCTTTAGAAACCATCACCATGGCAGGGCGAATTAATCGGCCGTTTAGCTCATAACCTTTTTGCATAACCGCAATAACAGTGTTTGGAGCAACATCTGGTACTTCTTGCATAGACATCGCTTGATGCAATTCAGGATTAAAGGGTTGATCTTTTGGATCTATCGCTTTAACACCAAATTTTTCCAAAGAAGTCGTTAACCCTTGCAGAGTTAATTCTACCCCTTCAACTAATGCCTTTTGATGATCATCTTCTTTGTCGATGCTGCCAACAGCACGTTCTAAATTATCAACGCTGGTTAACATTTCACTGGCGAATTTTTCTAATGCAAATTTACGCGCTTTTTCCACATCTTGTGCAGCGCGACGACGAATATTGTCAACTTCCGCTTTAGCACGAATAACTGAATCTTTTTGATCAGCTACCGTTGCTTTTGCTGTCGCTAACGCTAATTCTAATTCATTAATACGCTCTTGCTCTAGGCTGATGGCTTCATGAGCATGTTCATGCTGCTCTTCCACTTGCTCTTCTGCTTCTTTAACAATGTCATCTGCTAGCTGCTCAGGTGTGATCTCTTGCTCAGATGCCATTTCTTGCTCAGGGCTGCGCTGTCCGCTTTTATTAGTGCTTGACTCTGTGGTCATGAAAAACTCCAATTAAATCTAGGTAAACTTTACTATTGCCGCTATTAATGGGGGCTCGCTCGCATGATTCAAGCCTACTCCCCCAATAAAATGAAAACATTTTATCAAAAGTGAACTTTACAAGCCATGCAAATAAGGGGAAACTGCGCATATACTCAGTAAATAGTAGTAAATTAAGAAATAATTGTTATGACTCAACATTATAAAACAATAGGACTTATCGGTAAGCCTAATCATCAAGGTACTAGCGTAACCATAACAGCGTTGCATCAATACTTACTTGAAAATAACTACCAAGTATTGGTAGAAAGCTCGGTGGCCAACGCTATTGATGTTGATAAAGTAAAAATTTGCTCTCTAACTGAAATTGGTAAGCAAGCAGACTTGGCTATAGTTGTTGGCGGTGATGGTTATATGTTAGGCGCAGCGCGTGTTTTAGCCTGTTATAACATTGGTGTTATTGGCGTAAACCGTGGCAACTTAGGTTTCTTAACCGATCTTTCCCCTGATGAAATCATTGAGCCGTTAGCACAAATTTTAGCCGGAAAATCCCGTTCAGAACAACGTTTTATCATTGAAGCCGAAGTTTATCGCCATGGTAAATTAAAAAGTGCTAATAGCGCTGTTAATGAAGCCGTTCTTCATGCAGGTAAAGTCGCTAGCATGATAGAGTTTGAAGTCTACATTGATAACAGTTTTATGTTTAGCCAACGCTCTGATGGTTTAATTGTTTCAACACCTACCGGCTCAACCGCTTATTCTATGTCAGCTGGCGGCCCTATTTTAACACCTAACTTAAATGCGCTATCTTTAGTGCCTATGTTCCCACACACTTTAACGAGTCGTCCGATCGTAGTTGATGGTGACAGCGAAATTAAACTTATTCTTGCCAACGAAAATCAAGAAAGCTTGCAAGTTAGCTGCGATGGTCATGTGATTTTAGCTGTTATGCCCGGTGATGAAGTTATTATTAAAAAAAGCGCTTACACCATACGTTTAGTACACCCACTAGATCATAATTACTTCAGTGTTTTGCGCAGCAAACTTAGCTGGGGCAATAAATTGTATTAGCTAAAATGTTTGTGTTTAATGTTACCGATGATCAAAAAAAGATATAAATCACTTGCAAAAAACCATTTTACTGTATAAATTTACACCTAAGTATTTATACAGTAATTTAGGTGCCCGACACTATGCTTTTACAACTAAACATTCAAAACTTTGCCATTGTTCGCTCGCTAGACATCGACTGGCAAGCAGGTATGACTACCATTACTGGTGAAACTGGCGCTGGTAAATCAATTGCAATAGATGCCTTAGGATTATGTTTAGGAGAGCGAGCCACCACCAATGCAGTTCGCCCTAACAGTAAAAAAGCAGAGCTTGCTGCGACCTTTGAAACACAAAACAATAGTAGTGCACAACAGTGGTTAACACAGCATGATTTGTTATTAGAGTCGAGTAGCGAATGTATATTACGGCGTGTTATTTCTGCTGAAGGACGTTCTAAAGCCTACATCAATGGTAGCCAAGTACCATTAGTACAACTCAAAGAAATTGGCCAGCTGCTCATTAATATTCATGGACAGCATGACCACCAGTTAATCGTTAAATCAAGCCAGCAAGGTAAATTATTAGACGAATATGCCGATCATAAACCCGTGCTCGATGAAGTAAAACATTATTATCAACAGTGGCATAAACTCAATAAAGAACTAACCGTCTTACAACAGAATAAACAACAACGTGAAGCCCAAAAGCAACTATTACAATACCAAGTAACTGAGTTAGATGAATTTTCCTTGCAGCCAAGAGAGTTCGAAACCCTAGAGAGTGATTACAAACGTCACGCTAATGCCCAAGATTTACTTGATACGACTTTACAAGCACTGCAAACATTAGTTGAAAACGAAAGTTTTAACGTGCTTGACTCGTTACGTCTTTGCAGTGAAAACATCAGCACTTTGGCTCGCTTAGATAATAGGCTCATTAATGTAGCAAGTATTTTAAATGACTCCTTTGTACAACTTGAAGAAGCAGGGGCCGATCTTAAACATTATTATCAAGAGCTTGAGTTAGACCCCCAAGCCTATGCCATAATTGAGGAACGCTACTCTACCGCTTTACACCTTGCAAAAAAACATAGCTTATCTCCTGAGTGCCTTGTCAATTTTCACCAAGAATTAAGTCAAGAGTTGACTTCAATATCAGATGATGAATCAAGAATAAATACGGTCATTGACGAAATTGCAAAAACGGAGCAAAATTACCTAGAGGCCGCTTTAACGTTATCATCCTCTAGAAAAAAAGCAGCAGAGGCTTTAAGCCAGTTAATTAGCCAAAACATGCAAGAGCTTAATATGCCCCATGGACAATTTTACATTGCCATTAATTCTGCAAACACTGATTCTGCCAGCAACCACGCCACTAATATTTCAGCTAATGGTATCGACAAAATTGACTTTCAAGTAAGCATAAATCCGGGGCAAGCATTAGAAGCGATGAACAAAGTCGCCTCTGGCGGTGAATTGTCACGAATAAGTTTAGCGATGCAAGTGATTTTAGCCGACAAAGTTGTCACCCCTACATTAATTTTTGATGAAGTAGATGTTGGTATCAGCGGCCCAACAGCAGCAATGGTTGGTAGAAAATTACAACAACTGGCCAAAAACACTCAAGTTATTTGTGTAACCCATTTACCTCAAGTAGCTTGTAAAGGTCATCAACAGTTTTTTGTTAGTAAATTTACTGATGGAGAACACACAGAAACAAAAGTAACGGAACTAAGTGAACAAAGTCGCGTCCAAGAAATAGCAAGATTACTTGCTGGCGATAAAATTTCAGAACATAGCTTAGCGAATGCGCAAGAGTTGTTGGCTAGTTAAATTACTAAGTTAATTTTACAATTTGTGAAAAATAGCTTTGTATCTACAGCCGCGCTTAGTTATCATCCCCGATTACACGTTAAGTGTTAATTTGAATTTATATTAAAGGAAAGTAAAATTCCATGTTGTTTCGCACCTCTATTATAGCTGTAGCCCTATCACTTTCTGCTTGCTCAACTTGGGTTTATCGTATTGATATTCCACAAGGAAACTACCTTGAACAAAAAAGTATAGACAAAATACAAGTCGACATGACTAAAGAGCAAGTAAAATTTATTCTTGGTAGTCCAGTCATGGTTGATGCCTTTGACAAAGACACTTGGAATTATGTTTATCGCTTTAAATCAGGCCGCAGCGAAAAATTGAATATGCAAAAAATCTTCACTATAAAATTTGTAGATGACAAATTGGTTTCAGCCGAAGGTGACTTTGAATTATCAGAAAACTTTAATACATCGTTTAATGCGCCAATCACTTCTGTAACGCCAAACGAAAATAAAGAAGCTACAGAGCATAAAGGCCACTAACAGATTAATTTTATGTAGAATTTAGAAAACAATGAAGAGTCAGCTAACTCTTTACGTAAAAAGTTAGCTGACTAAAGAATAGAAAACCGTAAACTAAAATTTACTAGTATCAGTAAATAAACCGACTTTTAAATCTTTGGCGGTATAAATTTCACGACCGTCAACGCTAACACTACCGTCAGCTAGACCCATATATAGTTTACGCTTTATAACACGTTTAAAATCAATTCTAAAACTTACTTTTTTTGCTGTTGGCAAAATTTGCCCGGTAAATTTAACTTCACCGACACCTAATGCTCGACCTCGACCCGGACCACCAGTCCACGCTAAGAAAAAGCCAACCAATTGCCACATTGCATCTAAACCTAAACAACCCGGCATAACAGGGTCGCCTTTAAAGTGACAATCAAAGAACCATAAGTCTGGCGTGATATCTAACTCAGCTTCAATATACCCTTTTCCATGTTCACCACCTTCTTCGGTGATAGTTAGGATACGATCCATCATGAGCATATTATCGCTAGGAAGTTGAGAGTTTCCCTCGCCAAACATTTCACCTGTGCCTGCTTTAACTAAATCTGCTTTGTTGTATGAACTCTGTTGCGCCATTGCCATCAGTATTTTACCTATAAAAAAATTGTAAAGTATTTCTTGGACGCTACTTTAGCGAACACTTGTACACTAAACAACTCTGAACAGTTAAAAAGTTAATTAAAACGGCAAAAATAAAACTTTATTGCCCTATTTCTGCTAACGACCGTATTGCAAAATCAGTTGGTCGGAGTAACATAGTGTTTCATTGCAATAAGCTACAAAACGCATCGAGAAATAAATGGACGCTACGGTTAAAAAGAAAAAAAAAGCAATGACCAATGCTGAGAAACAAAAACGTTACCGTGAACGGCAAAAAGAACGCGGCAAGCAAGAAATGCGTGGCTATTTGTCACCCGAAGCGAAAGTTTGTTATCAGTTAATTTCAGAGCAAACTAACTGGTCGGATAGTATTATTTTAAGCAATGCAGTACGCTTAACTTATGCAGCCTATAAAAATGGGCAAATTGGTCTACTAAATAGTTGGCTAAAAAATAACGAGTTATAAAAGGCAATTTGAATTGATAAAAATATTATTAGTTGATGATCACAAATTAGTACGAACCGGTGTTAGTAAAATATTAAATGAAGTGAAAGGTTTTAAGGTTATTGATGAGTGTGAAACAGGTGAAGAAGCGATAAAATTTTGTCGTCAAACTGAGCCTGATGTCATTTTAATGGATATGGATATGCCTGGTATGGGCGGTTTGGAAGCAACTAAAAAGATTTTACGTTTTTCCCCCGAAGCAAAAATAATTATGCTGACAGCACATACAGAAGAGCCTTTCCCTACTAAGGTTATGCAAATAGGCGCGGCCGGTTACTTAACAAAAGGTGCAGGCCCCAATGAGATGGTTAATGCCATTAGAGCCGTGAATAGTGGCCAACGATACTTGCCCGCAGATATCGCTCAACAAATGGCTTTAAGCCAATTTAAATCCGTAGAGGAAAATCCTTTTAGTGAATTATCTGATCGCGAATTACAAATTATGCTAATGATTACACGAGGTGAAAAAGTACCTGATATTTCACAACACTTAAATTTAAGTACAAAAACTATCAACAGTTACCGTTATCGCATGTTTGAAAAATTAAATATAGGTAATGATGTCGAGCTAACTCATTTGGCTATTCGCCACGGCATGATCAACACAGAAAAGTTATAGTTTTGTCAGATAGCGAGAATATTGTTCCCCCCATTTTTGATAGCACAGCTTTTTTAAACTCAGTTACTGAGCAAGCTGGCGTTTATCGCATGTACAATGCCGAGCAAACCATTATCTATGTTGGTAAAGCCAAACAGCTTAAAAAGCGCTTAGCGAGTTATTTTCGCAAAGATGTTGGCTCAGTAAAAACCAAAGCGTTGGTTAAGCAAATTTGCGCAATTGATGTCACCGTGACCCATACAGAAGGGGAAGCGTTGATTCTTGAAAATAACTATATTAAAAAGTATCAGCCCAAGTACAATATTTTACTGCGTGACGATAAATCATACCCATACTTATTAATTACTGATCATAAACACCCCAAACTAGGCCTTCACCGCGGTGGCAAGCGTATCAAAGGGAGTTATTTTGGCCCTTACCCTAGTGTCGGCGCTGTTTGGGAAAGTTTGCGTTTAATGCAAAAAACTTTTCCTATTAGACAATGTGAAGACAGTTATTACCGAGCTCGCTCTCGTCCGTGTTTACAGCACCAATTAGGGCGTTGTTTAGCCCCTTGTGTTGACAAAATCTCTGATGAAGATTATCAACAGCAAGTAGAGTTAGCCAAGTTGTTTTTAAAGGGCAAAAGCTCAATGGTTATTGAACAGTTGGTGGCTAAAATGGAAGATGCCAGTAGTCAATTAGATTTTGAAAAAGCAGCCAAATTTCGAGATCAAATAACAACCTTACGTAAAGTACAACAACAACAGTACGTTAGCGGCATAACTGCCGAAATGGATGTCATTGGCTTATATCGCTTAAAATCTCAAGCTTGCGTGCACTTACTTTGTATTCGTGACCACAAAATATTAGGTAGTAAAAGTTACTTTCCTGTAGTACCCAGTGAAACCAGTGATAAGGAAATTATTCAAGCTTTTATTGGTCAACACTACTTAGGCAATCAACTTGGTGGCGGTCAAAATGAGGGCAATATTCCAAAAGAAATTGTCGCTCCACACGACTTTGAACAAGTAACCGAATTAGCAGCTCTGCTATCAAACCAAGCAGAGCATGACGTTAAAATATCAACAAAAAGTCGCTCTGAGCGTCGCCAATATCTAAAGTTAGCAGCAACCAATGCGCAAACCGCTTTAGTTACGCGCAATAGTCATAAAGAATCAATGCAAGCACGATTTGTTGCGCTAAATGAAGTATTTGAACTAGCTAATGGCATTAATCGCATCGAGTGTTTTGATATTAGCCACACTATGGGGCAGCAAACTATCGCTGCTAATGTGGTTTTTAACCAAGATGGGCCGCTTAAATCAGATTATCGCCGTTACAATGTACATGGTATAACGCCCGGTGATGATTATGCAGCGATGGCATTCGCCTTAAATAAACGTTATGGCAAACTAAAAGTTACTGACAAAGAAGCGTTAAAAAAATTACCTGATATTGTTTTCATTGACGGGGGTAAAGGACAATTAGCAAAAGCGGAAGATTTTTTTGCCCACTTAAGTGCCGAACAAGGACTAGCAAGAATTCCCTTACTTGTTGGCGTTGCTAAAGGTGAATCACGAAAACCCGGTTTAGAAACCCTTATTCTAGCAGGGTCTCATCAACTAATATCATTACCTGCCACATCACCCGCACTACACTTAGTACAACATATTCGCGATGAATCTCATCGCTTTGCTATCGCCGGCCATAGATCAAAAAGACAAAAAGTCAGTAAAAAATCTGTGCTCGAAACCATTGAAGGTATTGGCGCTAAAAAACGGCAAACACTACTGACACATTTAGGGGGCATTCAAGAAGTCAATAAAGCCGATATTGTCGAATTAGAAAAAGTACCTGGCATTAGTAAAATATTAGCCAAAAATATTTATGATGCTTTACGTCACAAGTAGCTATAACTGTTGAGTGTTCCTGTGTAGAATGACGGTGAAATACTTGCCGTAAACTTATTACTGAATTAAAAATTAAAATAAAAACTATGTGGACACTTCCAAATCAAATAACCTTATTTCGGATCATCTTGATCCCCGTTTTTCTCATTGTTTTCTATCTACCTTTATCTTGGAGCCACTTTGGCGCTTTTGCGATATTTTGGTTAGCATCAGTTAGCGATGCATTAGACGGTTATTTAGCTCGAAAGTTAAATCAATCTTCAGCCTTTGGCGCATTTATTGACCCCGTCGCCGATAAACTGATGGTGGTTGCTGCCTTAGTCATGATAGTACAAGACTATCAATCTTGGTTAGTAGCCATTCCTGCGATTATCATGATTGCACGAGAAATATTCATCAGTGCTTTAAGAGAGTTTATGTCCTCACGTGGTAAACGCGAAGTTATTGCGGTTTCTGACATGGGTAAATATAAAACAGCAGCACAAATGTTAGGTATTATGGGCTTGATATGGCGCCCTGATTACGATATCCCACTCATTTTATTTTATTTACCTCATGAAGTTATTAATTATGCAGCTTATGGGTTTTATTTTATCGCTACTGTTTTAACGCTTTCAACCTTATTAAGTTACTTCAAAGCCGCATGGCCTGAATTGAAAAGATAAAAACAGCAGCAAACCAGCTGTTTTTTGAACAGTCGAAGTAAAAAAAGTATTTAATAGTTGACTGTAAGTTAATTCGATGTAGAATGCGTTTTCGTTGACAAGGAGTCAATAAATGAAGCGGCTGGTGTCAGCTGGTAGAACGTCACGTTACTAACATGATGTCACTATTAGTTAAAGAGTGAGTCTCGTAGTTTATATGTTAAAAAATTAGTGAAAAAGCGGCTGTAGCTCAGCTGGTAGAGCATCACGTTGCCAACGTGAATGTCACGAGTTCGAGTCTCGTTAGCCGCTCCAATCTAATAATACAAACATCTTGAGTCTCGTTAGCCGTTCCAAATTTTTACTTTAAAAAGTAATGACTCGTTATTATGTAAAAGTAAATCATTCGGCGGGTTGGCAGAGTGGTTATGCAGCGGATTGCAAATCCGTGTACACCAGTTCGATTCTGGTATCCGCCTCCATTATTTATGTAAATAAGTAATGGAAGTAAAAAGAATTAGTTTAAATACTAAGAAGTAGGGAGCCAATCTCTACTATAAAAATAATTATCCGATGCCCGGGTGGTGGAATTGGTAGACACAAGGGATTTAAAATCCCTCGCCGAAAAGCGTGCCGGTTCAAGTCCGGCTCCGGGTACCATTTATTATTATAATAAATATGTGGAAATTATATTGGTAAATAAAGTATATGAAGTGGCTGGTGTCAGCTAGTAGAGCATCACGTTGCCAAAAGCGAAGTGAATGTCACTACTTATGTTGATGGCTTATGTTAAAGAAAGGAGTCTCGTTAGCCGCTCCAAATTGTGTTGTAGGCGTGAATTTATTCGCGCTAAGTTGAAAATGAAGCGGCTGTAGCTCAGCTGGTAGAGCATCACGTTGCCAAAAGCGAAGTGAATGTCACGACTTATGTTGATGAGAGTAGTCTCGTTAGCCGCTCCAAATAGTTTACAAAGTACAAATAGAATAAGTTTTTATGAAGCGGCTGTAGCTCAGCTGGTAGAGCATCACGTTGCCAACGTGAATGTCACGAGTTCGAGTCTCGTTAGCCGCTCCAAATTTAGTTATGTGAAAAGTTATTGA
>JAESPR010000052.1 GCA_016765685.1 Colwellia sp.
GGTAAATTGGGCACTGCACCTTGACCAAAACAATGAGGAAAACACGCGTAAATATCGCTGTTTACAAGCTTTATTAGAAATAAAATGGGATGATGAACGCACTTATACTCCTTATTTAACATCGCTTGGCTTAATGTACGGTAAAGAAATGACCGCTACCTGTGTAGACATTGTTGAAGGAAAAATTATTTTTGATGGTCTACATTGCCCTGGATTGAGTCTTGATGGTTTTAAAACTCATGGCAAGTTGCTTGAAGGTTATGAAAAGCTGCAAGCAGCGAAAAGAAGCAATTGGCAGTAATACGATATAACGGCTCGTAATAACTAAAATACAGAAAATAAAAAGCCCAAAAATATTTTGGGCTTTTTAATAAGCAGAGCTAAGGTTATTGAATATTTTCCAACTTCCGCCCAACTCTATAGGCTTCAACCACACTTACCAACCAAGTAATCAATAATATCATTAACGCAGGACTGAGCGACTCCATGGTACTAGCCCATTGCTGATGAACTAGGCTAGTAATACTGGCAAGATCAGCAGCAACTTCACCACTTTGTATTTTTTCAATTATCTCCTGTGCTCTAACCAACAAATCACTAAATAACAAATACAAACCGATACTAGCAAAGCAGAAAAAATAAACCGCTGACAAATACCTTTTTAATAGTAACTGACCCGCACCTGGAAAAATAAAAGCTGAAAACAAAGCCGCTTTTAGTGGTTTTTTCATAATAAATTTTACTTGTTAGACTGCTTATAAATATCTTCAGGTTTAAGCTTCAATACTTTACGTGACGAGTTTTCTTTACTCTTTTTACCGCTACTAGGGTTCACATAAACTGCACTAGCATTTGGCCTTGCACCTTCTATCCACGTTTCTTTATCCTTGCTTTTCCCTTTATAACTACTTTGATTATTATTTGTCGGTTTACTTTGAGGATTATTCTTTTCAATTTTACCTGTTCTGGCAACATGATATTTTTTATCTATCGCTTGCAGTAAATTACGCAGTACTTGATCTTTACATTCACGATAATGCTTGTGATCCACTTTTCTTGAAAAGGCACTTAGCTCTGGTTTATTCAAGCGAAAATCAACACTATCAAGTAATGCAATCAAATCTTCAGCTTTGAGGTTTAACGCTATTTTTAACTTTGTCAGTACAATATTGTTTGTTAGACGCTTTTCAGGTATCGCTTGTGGACCTTCTTTTTTACCGCGTTTTTCATTAATCAAACCGTTTAAGAATGTTGCTAACTCAACATCTTGGCAAAGAACAAAGTCGGCATCATTGTCTTTTTTTAACCATTGACTGACTTGCTCTCTGGAGACGCTGGCTCCGGCTGAAGAAAACAAAGCAATCATTTGCTTGTCATTATAGTTAAAGGTATAGCGCAATCGGCGCAGCACATCATTATTGTTCAAAAGAAGATCCTATCAAATTACATTACCGCTATTATACACGCTATACTTAGTGACTAATACCTAGGAAAAATATAGCAACTTAAGATTAGTGAATACTGCTTTAGAAAAGTGCAAATATTTTCCTGAAGACACCATGTTCTGATAGTTACTTTGATCTAGACACAATAAAGTTTCATGAACACCAGCTTCAATATAGACTTTGTAAGATTATCTAACATTTGCTCACAAATTAAGGTCATATGGTATGCCTGAGCGGCTGGCGGTATAGCACCGGACTCACAATCGCCAAACAATGGGTATAACTCTTGTTCCTTTAGCAATCGATAACTGCCATGCAAACTTTCATTTAAAGCGGATAAACTGAGCAACCGAGAAAGGCTGATTTAGGACGTAAAAGTACATTTACCACTAGCCCGCAACTCAATGTCTTTATTTACTCATATTGTGCCACTAGAGAGTCTTTTTAGCGAAGAATGGACTATTTATTATTATGTTGGTAATTCTAATTAGAACAACTCATACCAATTGCACTAACTAAGTGATCATTTTTACATCGCTTTTCCAGTACACCTACCAAGAAAAAACGAGCGTTAAGCTCGTTTTTGATGATGATAATTTGATACGTTGCTAGCTTAATGAATTAGCCACCACATTTCTTGCTTTTACCTTTGCCTTCGCCACATTTTCCTTCACCACACTTGCCTTTGGCTTTAGCTTTCATTTTGCCTTCGCCACATTTCCCTTCACCACATTTGCCTTTGGCTTTAGCTTTCATTTTGCCTTCGCCACATTTCCCTTCACCACATTTGCCTTTGGCTTTAGCTTTCATTTTGCCTTCGCCACATTTTCCTTCACCACACTTGCCTTTGGCTTTAGCTTTGCCTTCGCCGCATTTTCCTTCACCACACTTGCCTTTGGCTTTAGCTTTTCCTTCACCACATTTGCCATCTTTAGCATCATCGGCGACAAAGGCCACTAAGTCTTGAGCCGCAAATGGGTTCGTTTCTGCTTTAGCAATATTACTGGTAAAAATAGAGAACGCTAATAAGCCCATAACAGCAGCTAAACTAGTTTTTTTAAGTAGATTCATGACACCTTTCCTTTATTATTAAATGGTTCAAACTTGTATTACATTGTATTAGTTATATGACTTTTTAGATAGACCATCAAGCCTTAATTAAAATTTCACAATAACACAGATTTTTACATACACGCTCCTTACCATCAGGATAATATGCGTCCTGCGTTTTGCTAATAAGTAACATAAAGTTAAATCTTTGAATCTTTGATGTTTGCTAATCTTTGATGTTTGTTTTAATACTCTATGAAGTGTCACCGTTGCAGCAAGCACCAAGTCTGCGTGAAAAAACGCTGAAATAAAAGAAAGTGTTCACGTATTTTCATCATGGATGATGAAAAAAGCGATGTAGTGCATGGATGCACGTTCTTCGCTGTTACGTCGAAAACACTTGAGTGAATGAAAGTTCACGTTTTGATCGCAGCGACGCGGGAGTCAAGAGGGGGTTCGTCGTTTAACCCCTTCTTGGTGCTGTCGCCACCGCGACGCCAAGCAGAAAGTCAAACTCCAGACGCCGCTAATGTTACTCGTAGATGGGTGAGGCGTAGCCGCTAGGATGCTAATAAGGTACTTCCTGTACCGTCTGTTATATCCCTATAACGTCATGGCACCGCGACATACGACCGCCATGGATGGTGGAAGTTCAGTTTTTGCAGGAGCAAAAAACTGTCCGTTCATCCTGAACATACACGCTCCTTGCCATCAGGAAAATATGCATCCTGCATTCTCTAATAAGCTGCGTCCATGCAGCGTCATGGCACCGCGACATACCGTTCATCCTGAACATAAAAAAACCAGCATTCCTATTAAAGAATAACTGGTTTTTACTAAGTTCCTTGTTGCTACGAAGTAGCTTTAATAAAGTTGCATAGCAAATTTATATTGAAACTTTTTTTCGTCTAGCGGTATCAGCAATAAAACCTTTCCAACCTTTAGCTGCTTTACGCGACTTAGGATCTTTCATAGCTTTATTAATAGCAACATAGGCTTTTTTGTATTTCTCAAGATAAAAATAAGACTCAGCAATACTCATATGTATGCGCCCCTTATTTTTAATACCCAATTCTAACGCTTTTCTCAACGCAGAAATCGCTTTAGCAAATTGCTCATCTTGCTTTAACAACATACCTTGCTTACGATAATGCTTAGCTGCATTAGTCATCTTAGCTAGCTCACCGTAATACTTGGCGGCCTTATCAACATGCTGAGCAGCATGCCAAGCATTAGCTAAAATTGAGATATTTCTATCATCTCGTTTAACCAAACCTGAGGCAATATGCTTTTCTAATAATTTAGCCGCTTTATGAGGGGCTTCACTAGAAGAATACAAGTTAGCTAATGTTTTAATTTGAGACTCTTTGTCAAGAAAACCTTGCTTGTAAGCCAAATCAAGCGTTTGCACCGCTTTATCATAATTTTCCACTAATAAATAAAACATTGGTAGCTGTGTCCACCAAACTTTATTTTCAGGAAAAACTAAGATAACCGTCTCAAGCACATCAATCGCTTCTTTATATTTTTTACGTTCATAATAAGAAGTGAGTTTTTGAGAATATGGGTTTTGATTTGGTTTGTCACCAAACGAAGCAATCGCTTTGTCCGCTGATACAATCATTTTATCTAACTGTTTTAACTCGTAATATGCTTGACCTATTTTAATCCAAGTATTACCGTCATCTTTGCCAGTGAACTCCATCCAAGTATAAAAATTAGCTAAAGCATTTTTATAGTCTTTGGCTTGCATTTGCAAATCACCCAACAACTTCAAAGCTTCACCGTGATCAACTTCATTCAAGATATCTGGAGCTATTGCTATTTTTAAATACTTAATAGCATCTTGCTCTTGATTACCTTTAGTGGCGTGCATCACTGCAATAAAACGGGCAACATAAGCTTTGTCATAATCTTTCTTAGCATTGATATCTTTTAAGATGACTAAAGCGCCATCAATATCATCCAAAGTATAAGCATCAAAAGCTTTTTGCACTTTTTTACCAACAGTTTGACCAACAAGCCTAGTAGGGCGTTTCTTTTTCTCTTCTTTAGCGCCAGCAGCCATGGCATTATCTGCAAAAGGCACTTGAGCAACTAAGAGTGAAGCGATAACAACTAAAGAAGCTGATACTTTCCTAAAGATAGATAGTTTAAAAGAAATGTTTTTATTAAAAACCATTACTAACCCCCGTCCATTTTAAAGTCTAATTGAACCGTTAAACCCGGTTGTTTCATCGCTTTGCCATCAACAACTTTTGGTCTGTATTTCCACTTCCTCAACGCACGTCTGGCTTCTTTATCAAAAATACGCTTAGGTTTAGCTTCGATTACTTTAACATCGATAACACCACCAATTTCATTGATAGTAAAAGAAAGTCTAACCCAACCTTCTTTGCCATCACGCGCTGCTTGAATAGGGTATTTAGGCTCTATTCGCACAATTGGCGTTGCATCACCATCACGTCCAAAACCAGCACCTGGAGCAGATAAACCAGTTGACGCACCCGATAACTGAATACCCGGCATATTAAACTGCAAACCACCAGTGTCATTATTTGATTCTGGCTCAGGAGCCTGTTGCTTTGGTGGCGCTTTTGGCGGCGGCGGCGGCGGCGGCGGAACACGCGTACGTGTTTCTGCAGACGACTTTGGCGGCGTAGTATTTACCTCTACGGTTATATTCTCTTGTGCCTCATCCTTGCTTCTATCACCTGTAGAGACAAGAAAAGCCATAAAAGCAAATAAACCGAAGGTAACCACAGCGCCTAGTAGTATTGAAACTAAAAAGCGTTTCATATTCTACCCCTTCGCTGCAGCAATGGATATTCTAAGACCACTTCCTGCTTCTTTGATTGCATCCATCACCTTAACAACTACGCCATGTTTAGCGTCTTTGTCTGCTTGGATAATAACAACATCGGTTGGTTGTTCAGCAAGTAATTTTTCAATCCTTGCGCCAACACGTTCGATGTCAACACGGCCTTTATCTAACCAAATTTCACCGTTATCTTTAATTGCAATAAAAATATTAGCGTTTTTCTGCTTAGTTTGTTGTGCCGCTTTGGGTTTGTTTACTTCAATACCGGCTTCTTTAACAAAAGAAGTAGTTACAATGAAGAAGATCAGCATGATAAATACGATGTCGAGCATCGGTGTCATATCAATTACCGCTTCTTCGTCCTCACGAATCTTTTTACGTGTCATGAAAATATCTCTCTAGTGATGAGGTAAACTGTCAACCAGTTTAGCCTTTGCTAGTTTAATTTGAACGTCTAATCTTGAACTAAAAAACACACCAGACAGTGCCGCTACCATACCCGCCATTGTCGGAATTGTAGCTTGCGATATACCTGCGGCCATTAAACGCGGGTTACCTGTACCTTGTTGTGCCATAGTTTCAAACACACCAATCATACCGGTTACTGTGCCCAGTAAGCCAATAAGAGGGCACATAGCCACTAAGGTTTTAATGGTGATCATGCGTTGTTCAAGTAATTCATTTGCTTCGGAAATCCAAGTCTCTCTAATTCGATGTGCATACCAAGACGTAGTGTCTGTGCGTGCATCCCAACGAGCAATGATATCTTTTTTCATTGTTGGGTAGACCGATGATAAGAACCAATAACGCTCTATCATCATAATCCACATCAAGAAGAGTGCGAAGGCAACAACGTAAAGTACGTTACCGCCAGTCGCAATAAAACCCCTGACAGATTCCCAAAGCTCTATCAGGAATAACATTATTTAGACTCCTTCTCTGCAAGCGCAGCAATTAAACCTGCACTTTGCTCGTCTAGCTTTTGCAATACGCTTTTCGCTTTACCAGCAACAACACTGTGGATAAGAATAAGTGGCAAGGCACAAATCAAACCTAACGCGGTAGTAACAAGTGCTAAAGATATGTCACCCGCCATCAGTTTCGGATCAGCTGTACCAAATAAGGTAATGGTTTGGAAAGTCATGATCATCCCGATAACCGTACCTAACAGACCCATTAATGGGGCAACAGCAGCAAACATTTTAATTAAGTTAACACCTCGGTCTACTTTCGGTGTTTCTCGTAAAATACCTTCATCAAGTTTCAATTCTAGCGTTTCTGCATCAACACCTTTATTTTCATGATAGATTTTAAGTAAACGACCTAGAGGGTTATTCTCATTCGGTGTCTCAAGGTTTTGCTCTTGTGCTTTAATTTTGGAAGACATGCTACCTAACACAAATAAACGTTCAAGGGCAATTAAACAACCAATAATGAAGAGCACCGTGATGGCATAACCTACTTGTTTACCTTCGTGAAAGAATTCCTCTAGCGTTTTCTTACGGGTTTCTAGTGATAAAATACCACCACGAGAGGGATCTACATAAAGCCCAATGTAACCTGAGTCTGCATTAAAGAAATCTGATGCTGTTCCAGCAATATAACCGGGGGGCTGTTTAGGTAAAGGCTGAACTTGACCTACTTCATCGTTATAGGTTAAATAACCTTTGTCAGATACCAAATTAAAGGTACCAATACGCGTAATGGTTTCAGTTGACTTGGTGCCATCTAAGTTAGTGACTTCTACGCTAAATTGTGAAATTTTACCTGACTGGGTCATTTCAGTTTGCAGGGCAAACCATAAATCTTCAAGATCTTCTAATCCTGGAATTGCTTTCGCGTTAGCAATGCGATTTAGTACTTCACCACGACCTGGATATTCAGCACTAACAATTGACGTAGCAATTTGGCCGTAAGCACCGGCTGCTGCTGCACGTGAAACACCGAACATTTCACCTAAAGTACCGGTAGCATTGTCTAGTTCAACTGCTTTTTGCCCTAAGGTAATTTCATTATCAGCATAGGCTTTTTGTAAACGTTTACCACGTACTTCTTGATTTTTTAACTCTTTCTTCGCTTTATTTAATAATGCCTGTTTGTCAGCACGGGCAGACTTAAACTCAGCTTCACGTTTTTTATCAAGTTTAGCTTCAGAAACACGGTCGGCCTTTACTTGCTTTAATAAATCGTCTAATTGGTTTGCTTGTGTTGTTGCAACTAAACTAGCGGTCATTATTACTGCTAGCGTTACAAAATTAATAATTTTTTTCATTATTTTGCTCCTGCTGCAAATACTGGTAATTTAGTTAAGTCAATTGGAAGTTGCTTACGCGCCATAGCGATAGCATCTTTAATAGGTTTCAAATAATCGTCACCTAACTCTTCCCACGCACGGTTTTGATTATTCCATAACCAAGAACGTTTACCATCAAGAGACTGTGCAACAAAAGCGATACGTCCCATGTGCACAAAATCAGCGGTTAAGGTGGTACCATTAAAATCCATCTCGGCTTGGTAAGAATCAAAAATGGTGCCGTAACTGGCTTCAATTTCATAGGCTTCAAGTACTAAACGGAATTGCTCAGAGGTAGTCACGTTTGAGTCACTCATTACTTCACGTAAATTAGCAACACGTTCTTTACGACGTTCAATGTTCATTGGAACATCTAGCTCGATAAATTTTTCTAAAGTGTCGATCATCTTGTACATTAACGGTACAACACCTTGTTTGATTTTATCGATACCATCAATTTGCTTTTGTAATGAAGCAATATTAGATTTTTGATCATTAACCATACGTTGTACATGGTCATTATAACCACGTAATACTTCAGCTTCGTCAACCGTATTACGATATTCGCCAAGCAAATCTTGGGTTTGCTCGTAGATAGCGTTGATTTTCACTTGTGATTTAACTGATTGCTTAAATATTTTAGCTTCAGCTTTTTGAAGGTCTGTTAATATATTAGCCGTAGCGATATTACTACCTGCTAATGCTAGTGCGCCTATCATTGCCGTAGCGATGAGGCTTTTCTTACTTACTTTGGACATAGTTCCCAACCATTACTATTTAAATTTTGATAACAAAGATTTTTGTTACCGCAAAGATAAAAATCTGTCGTTTTTGTTTTTTACTTATTTTTTACTTGAATTACTACTTGTCACTAATAGATAACTTTTTGTGAGTACAACTTACTCAATAATCCCAAATGACAAACAAGCTGTCAAGACAGGATTATAAAGTTGTTCACTTATACTAGTTTATTCTAGTAATAAATAAAAAATATCACACAACTATTTTGAAACATTTATGTAAACAAAATGTTTCAATTTTAAAGTGTGGTCTTTTTTGATTATTACTTAAGCAAAAGAGCCTAAAAACAGGCACAAATACTTTGCTATGCATGTTTTACTAATTCATTCGTAGTAAGTCAAATTTATTTGTAACATTTAGAGATTAAAAACTCACCTCTTTGGTGTAAATATCACTAAAAACATCTTCAACACCATACCTATCAAGCGGTTTAAGATTTTTATTATTTTAAAACGTTAGCTTAAATAATAACTCGGCTAAATCAGGTTGCCACTGAAAATCACTCAATTTTACTTTATCGCCAATAACAACAATTTGTTCGTCTTGTAGAAACTGTTTTTGCTTTTCAAAATAATCACTGCCCATAGGAAAAGAAATTTTTCCTTGAGAATTTATCACGCGATACCAAGGTACTGACTTTTCCTGCCAACCAAGTTTTGGTACTTTTCCTAGTGCTTTCCCTACTAATCTAGCCCTACCCGGTAAACCAGACAAATCAGCTATTTGGCCATAACTCGCCACTTTTCCGTGTGGAATAAGCTGTACGGTTTGCCATATTTGGGTGTAATGGGTCTTGATTGAATGATTTGTTATTTTTGACAAAGAAATGCCTCAGATGGCAAAAGAATGAGTTATCATATCAAGATGAAATTTTTATTTATACTTGTAATCCTATCTAAGGAATCGAGCACTAACGAATTGAGAAAGATATGAAAATTTGGGTAGATGCTGACGCGTGTCCTGTGGTAATAAAAGAAATATTATTTAAAGCCGCCGAGCGCACAAAAATTCAAATGACCTTAGTCGCTAATCATTACATTCGCATCCCTCCATCTCAAGTAATTGACTTTATGCAAGTTAGCGCTGGTTTTGATATTGCCGATGATGAAATTGTTAAACGAGTAAGAACAAACGACTTAGTTATTACCGCAGATATACCATTGGCCGATGAAATAATTAGCAAATCAGCTATCGCATTAAGCCCAAGAGGGGAGCTTTTTACCAAAGAAAATATAAAAGCTCGATTAAATATTCGTGATTTCATGGACACTATGCGTGCTAGTGGTGTGCAAACAGGCGGACCACCGCCATTAAACCAAAGTGATCGTCAAGCTTTTGCCAATCACTTAGATACTATTTTGAGGCGTTATAAAAAAACAACATAGGGGGAATGTTATTGCTTATTCAGCGCTTGTTCAGCAATAACGCTTTAATTTCAGCTAGCTCTTTTTCAAGTTTTTCAATTTGCGCGCGACTTGCTGGTTCACCACCCTTGCCTGTTTCACCATGCTGCTCTGCACGATAATTGTCATGCTCTTGACTCATCACTTCAAGGACAGTACCCACCATCATATTTAAGAAAATAAAGGCGGTTAAAAAAATAAAACTTAGATAATAAATCCAACTCAAGGGATGAACAGCCATGGTTTCATACATCACATCCGTCCAATCTTCAAACGTGGCTACTCGAAATAAAGTCAGCATTGAAATGGAAACATCGCCCCACAATACTTCATTAATGGTATGAAAAAACATGCTACCCATGGCAGCATAAATATAAAAAATCACGAACATTAATAATACAATGTAACCCATACGAGGTATCGCTTTAAGCAACGCATTAATTAATAAACGTAACTCGGGCACCATAGACACTAAACGTAGTACTCTAAATACTCGTAATAACCGCGCTAGCAAAACACCAGAGCCACCGGTTGGAATTAAACTGCCAATCACTATAACGGTATCAAAAACATTCCAACCACTATGAAAAAATCGCTTTTTATTGGGGTAAGCAAGGTAGCGAATAACAATTTCTATGACAAAGAAAATGGTCACACCCAAATCTAATAGAAGGAGTATAGCCACCGTATTAGCTGATAAACTATGAGTTTTAGCACCAATAAGTAAAGCGGATAATAAAATAACCGTGATCACTAAACCTTGAAAAATTTTACTTGAATCAACTCTTTTTAACCGTCGTTGAGCACGAAAAACTAAACTTGCCATATTAACGACTTGCTCCTACCGCTTGATCACTCACATAAGGGTTGCTGAGGCGCTCTTGGCCAAAAGTGCTCATTGGGCCATGACCGGGAATAAAACGGACATCATCACCTAGTGGAAAAATATTATTACGAATAGAATTAATTAAGGTGGCATGGTCGCCTCGAGGAAAGTCGGTTCTGCCAATAGAGCCTTGAAACAAAACATCGCCTACTTGTGCCAATTTAGATCCACGATGAAAAAACACCACATGTCCTGGGGTGTGTCCTGGGCAAAAATAGACTTCTAAAATGATATTACCAAAACTTACCGTATCTCCTTGGTTTAAAAAACGATCAGGCGTAAATGATTCTGCATGAGCAAAACCAAAACGCTCTTTTTGCTCTTCAATCCGATCAATCCAAAATTGATCTTCTTTATGAGGGCCTTCTATGCCAACTTTATAATGACTTGCTAGAGCATTAGTTGCCCCAGCATGGTCGATATGGGCGTGAGTAAGTAAAATTTTTGCCAATGTTAACTGATGGTCTTCAATGGCAGTAATGATTTTTTCAATATCACCACCGGGATCAACCACTGCTGCTTGTTTAGTTTCATCACACCAAAATAGTGTACAGTTTTGCTGAAAAGGGGTAACGGGGATGATCTCAAATTGCAACATAATGACTTCTTCTAAGTAAATTTTTTCTAAGTAATAACGGGGGATAATAACATAACTTTTGCTCACAAAGTGCCCCCTAATATGTAACAAGTAGCATTTTCACGGACTAGAACACGCTTACTTTACTCAAGCACATTAAATCGGTAAGCTCTGCGGTTGTAATTATTAATAAATAAGCGCTTTATGTCATCTTCTGCTACTCGTGACTCATTTCATTCTCGCATAGGTTTTGTTTTAGCTGCAGCAGGATCTGCTATTGGTTTAGGCAATATTTGGGGTTTCCCAACACAAGCAGCAAACAATGGTGGTGGCGCATTTTTGTTTGTTTACCTCCTTGTCACCTTATTATTAGCATTACCCGCACTCTATGCAGAAATTTATATTGGTAACCAAGCACAAAAAAACCCTGTCAGCGCTCTTGCACAGGCTTGTGGAGAACGCTTTAAAAACACCGGCCGTAACGCAGGCATTATAGGTTTGTGTGGCGCTATGATGATGTTAAGTTTTTACACTATTGTTGCGGGTTGGATGTTAGCTCACGCGTTAAGCGCTCTATTTGAATTAATTGGATTAACTGATATTTCAACTTGGCTATCTACTTCAAGTACACTTCGTAACATATTATTCACTCCCGTTTTCATTCTATTAAGTGCTGCTATCATTCATCAAGGTGTCCATGCAGGAATCGAACGTTGGTCTGGACGTTTAATGCCCCTTTTATTGGTTATGCTAATTGGCTTAGTTGTTTATATTTTGCAACAAGAAGGTGCCCAGGCGGGTGTCGCCTTGTATTTGATTCCAGACTTTTCCCAAGTAACCAACCCTAAGTTAATCATTGCAGCTATGGGACAAGCTTTTTTCTCACTCTCTATTGGTGTCGGTAGCATGATGGTTTACGGCTCATACATAAAAAAAGACCAAGATATAGGTAAGTTAGTTGTCTCTATTGCTGCCCTTGATACCTTTATTGCCTTTTTAGCGGGATTATTGATTATTCCCGCTTTATTTGTTGCCCAGCATGCCGGACATGAAGTATTTACTAACGGCCATTTAATCGGTGAAGGGCAATTAATATTTAACATTTTACCGTCATTATTTGCTTCAATGGGTTCGGTCGGTTTAATCGTTTCTTTTAGTTTTTTTACTTTATTATCTATTGCTGCACTCACCTCAACTATTTCTTCTACCGAAGTGCCTGTGGCCTATTTAGTGGAAGATAAAAATATCGCTCGCAAACAGGCAACTTGGTTGGTATCGGCTATTGTTTTAGTGGGCAGTATGACACTAGTCGCCTTTTTTGATGTACTATTTGGTTTGGTTATTCAAATGCTAACGACTATTTTGCAGCCCTTAATGTCATTGTTCTATTTTTTAGTTGTTGGTTGGATTTGGCAACGAGGTAACAAACTAACTGATTTAGCTCAATTACAAAATAATGCAAAATTAAAAGTGTTTGGATTTTATTTGCGCTACATTTGTCCTATTCTTTTAGTAATCGTTTTTATTAATGTTGCCTTTTAATGCAACTAAGTGCTGAGTAATGTTCTTTAACGCTTTAATTAATTTAGGTACCGCTTACCAGCCTTTTAATATTGCCAACAAAGCTAAAATGACGAATATTGTGGCACTATTTTCAATTTTTATTGCCGTTCTGTATACGCTGAATTATATTTTTGTTTTACATGAGCCTTTGGTCGCTTTTATTAATGCATTATTTGCCTTAGCTTATGGAGCAACATTACTGTTTAATAAATATAATGCCCATAAAGCCGCTAAAATATGGTTTTTCAGTGTCTTAATGCTGCATTTAGTGATTTGTACTAATCTATTTGTTACTAACAAAACCGGCTTTCATTTGTACTTTTTTTTAGTGCCAACCGGCGCTTTTTTACTTTTTGAATTAAAAGATAAACTTGAAAAACTGTTGTTAAGTTTTATCGCCATTATTTTATTTATTTATTGTGAAAACACCCTCAACCTTACTCCTCTTATTGAATTAAGTGAGGCAATGAATCATTCAATTTACCAATCGGTTTTTTTCTTTAACATGTTGGAAGTGGTTTTTGTACTAACACTTTTTGCTAATGAAATTGAAATTAACGAGTTAAAACTCACTAAACAAGCAACCACCGATTCCTTAACGGGTATCTATAATCGTCATTATTTCTTCGAGCAAGCAACCGGATATTTAGCTATAGCCAATGAGTTTAAGCGCCCTTTTAGTATCATGTTGCTAGATTTTGATCACTTTAAAAAGATCAATGACAGCTATGGCCATCATATTGGTGAT
The DNA here is from genome assembly GCA_016765685.1 of Colwellia sp. Classification (GTDB taxonomy): domain Bacteria; phylum Pseudomonadota; class Gammaproteobacteria; order Enterobacterales; family Alteromonadaceae; genus Colwellia. The sequence goes on from JAESPR010000052.1 coordinate 13,588, forward strand.
GTATCGTTAATAGAAACCACTAAACAAATAAAAGTACACTGTCGTGCTCAAGATTGTTTCGCGCGTATCGGGGGAGATGAATTTGTCATTGCTTTAGCGGATACCACACTGCAAGAAGCAAAAGTTATTGCTGAACGCATTAAAACGTCTATTGAAAATAACTTTATAAAAACGTTTGATAACATTAACTTAAACTGTAAAGTAAGCATAGGTGTCAGCAGTAAAATCAATGAGGGCATTCTATTGAAAGATATCATGCAACAAGCAGACAAAGCACTTTACCAAGCGAAAGAGCAAGGCGGTAATAGAGTCGCCTTAGCTAGCTAGTCGTAATAGCTTTATCTTCAATATCTTGTAATTCAACTTGCTCTATTTTTTCAAAACGGTTCGATATTTTATCTGCTGAAGTATGAATTTGTTTCACATCAACCGCCGCTTGATCGATATGTTTAGCTAAATTAGCAAACCGTCCTTTAAAACGATTAAAATCCTGAGCTAAATCAGACAAATGCGCTTGAATAATATGAACTTGCTGACGAGTTGCTTCATCTTTTAATACTGAACGTGCGGTAGTAAGTATCGCCATTAAGGTGGTCGGTGAAGCTAACCACACCCTTTTTTTATTGGCGTACTCAACTAAATCACTTTGATGACCATGAATTTCTGCAAAAATAGCTTCTGCGGGAATAAACATTATCGCACCATCCGCGGTTTCTTTATCAATTAAATATTTATCACTAATATCATTAATATGCTTTTTAATATCTATTTTAAACTGTCGCTGGGCGGCTTTTCTATCCGCTTCTGCTAATTCAAAATCCATCATTTTACGATAATTTTCTAACGGAAACTTTGCATCAACTACAACATTGCCGGTTGGTGCGGGTAAAAATAAAATACAATCAGCAATTTTTCCGTTTGATAAGGTATGTTGCAGCTTAAAGCTTTGTTCTGGCAAAACATTACGAATCAAACCATTAAGCTGCACTTCACCAAAAGCCCCGCGCGAGCGTTTATCATTCAACACCGCTTGCAAACTAACCACATTAGTTGATAGTTCGGTGATTTTTTTCTGAGCATCGTCAATTAGCGCTAATCGTTGCAATATATCACTAAAAGTTTTGGTGGTTTTTTCAAAACCTTCACTAAGACGTTTTTCCACCTGACCACTAATTTCTTGCAACCGTTTATCGGTAGCACTTGTTAAGCTATCAATGCGCTTGGTCATTTGTTCACTACTTTGCAATAATGACTTACTCAATTCTTCCCTACCCGCTCGCGTGGTTTTATTCAAATGACTAATTAACTGCTCAAGGCTTTGATTTTGGTTTTGGCTTAGTTGTTGATTAAGTTGTTCTTTTTGATTACTTAACTCCCTTAATAATTTCAACCGAAGATCAGACATCTGCTGTTCAAAAGCGTTGGATAACACTAATTGCTGTTTATCAAATAAGGGGATTAAAGCATTGTTTTGCGAAGACGATAACAATTCGATCATTGTCTTTAACTGGTTAGTACTCTGCTTTTGTTGTAAGTTTTGTCGAAAAACAAATAACACAGCCAACAACAAAACCGCAATCATTAAGAGGATAAAAAAAGAGTAAAATTCAGGCTGCTGCAGAGAAAAATTCATAGTTGCTATACTTATGCACTGTAAATATCAACAGTTATTAAATCATAAGTAAGTATTAACAACCAGTTATTTGTCAGTACGTTGATTAACTTTATTAGCCTAAACGCTCAACTTGGCGAGCACATTGCTGTAAGGCGGGTAAAATAACCTCAAATATTTGTTGTCTTGCGGTTTGTGACATATGAGTACTAACATTAAGCGCCGCTATTACTTCACCAGCGCCATTATGAACCGGCACTGAAATAGAGGTTAACGCGATTTCTAATTCTTGCTCAACCAAAGAATATCCCTGACGTTTCACTTTTGCTATTTCTGTCAATAAAGCTGATTTTTTAGTGAGAGTGTGTTCGGTAAATTTTTCAACCTTACAATGACTAAGAAAATGTTCTAACGCAGGCAACGGCATATCTGCCAATAATACTCGTCCCATCGACGTGGCAAAAGCAGGTAAACGTGTACCGACAGTTAAGGTAATAGACATAATGCGTTTAGTGGTAGCTACACGAGCTACATAAACCACGTCAAAGTCATCTAATACCGCGGCAGAACATGACTCATTAAGTTGGTCAACTAATGTGGTCATTAACGGTTTAGCGTTATGCCAAATATCGAGTGTTGAAAGGTAAGCAAAGCCTAAATCTAGTACTTTTGCCGTTAATGAGAATAACTTCCCTGTTTGTTTAGCATACCCTTCCCTGACCAAAGTCAGTAAAAACCGTCTGGTTGCCGCACGTGTAAAACCAGTAACACTCGCGACTTCAGATAAAGTCATGGTTGGTCTTTGTTGGTTAAACGCTTTAATAACATTTAAGCCTTTGATCAAAGATTGCACGATTTCAGTATTTTTTTTCACTAATTCATCAGGCTTTTTTTCTGAGATATCCTTTGACATAAGTATTACTCAATATTACAATAAATCCAGATGTTCGATATGGTAACAAATGTTCGCATTACGAACAAGCGGCGTTTATAAATTTTGGTAATATAGGTAAAGTAAATGATAAATAAAATAGTCGCGAGTTGTGCTGCCGCCGTCGCTGATATAAAAGACGGTGATACCGTGATGATCGGTGGTTTTGGCGAAGCTGGCAGCCCCATAGAACTTATTCATGCGCTGATAGATCACGGTGCTAGCAACTTAACGGTGATAAATAACAATACTGGTAGTGGTCGTGTTGGTTTGGCTGCTTTAATTGAAAATGGTCAAGTAGCAAAAATGATCTGCTCTTATCCACGTACTGCCAATTCGTTAGTTTTCCCTGAACTGTACCGCACGGGTAAAATTGAATTAGAGTTAGTACCGCAAGGCACATTAGCAGAACGAATTCGCGCTGGAGGTGCCGGCATTCCGGCTTTTTATACTAAAACCTCTGTCGGCACACCCTTAGCGGTAGGTAAAGAGTTACGTAACTTTGATGGTGATGACTACGTTATGGAACGAGGACTAAAAGCTGATTTTGCGCTATTAAAAGCCAAACAAGCTGACCGCTATGGCAACCTTGTTTTTAATAAAACCGCACGCAATTTTGCCCCCATAATGGCAACAGCAGCTACTAGAACATTAGTGCAAAGTAATGCAATTGTAGAACTTGGTGATATTGATCCCGAGCACGTAGTGACACCGGGAATTTTTGTCAACAGCATTATTGAAGTAGCACAACCTCAACAAGAATCTACCTTAGTCAAAGCAGGGGTAACTTACCCATGAGTAGTAACCTAATAAATAAAGAGCCGATGAGTAAAGCAACACCAGCAAAACAGCAAACAGCCTTAAGCCAAGAAAAAAATATTGGCTGGTCTCGTGAACAAATGGCACAGCGTTGCGCTCAAGACATTGAAGATAGCAGCTATGTTAATTTAGGTATTGGTATTCCCGAAAAAGTAGCGCAATATGTGCCTGAAGGTCGAGAAGTTATTTATCATACTGAAAATGGCTTGTTAGGCATGGGCAATGCTCCTACCGAGGAAGAACTCGATCCTGATTTAATTAATGCCGGTAAAAAACCGGTTACCGCAATTGCTGGCGCTTCTTACTTTCATCACGGGGATAGCTTTGCCATGATCCGTGGCAATCATATTGACGTTTGTGTACTAGGCGCAATGCAAGTATCAGAAAAAGGCGATTTAGCCAACTGGTCTACGGGCGCAGCCGATGCTATTCCTGCCGTAGGTGGTGCCATGGATCTAGTCGCTGGTGTAAAAACTATTTACATCATTACCCAACACACCACTAAAACGGGCGCGGCAAAAATATTACCCGAATGCACTTTCCCACTCACCGGCAAAGGTGTGGTTAATAGAATTTACAGTGATTTATGCGTCATTGATGTCACTAAAAAGGGTTTGGTGTTAACTGAGTTAGCGCCAAACATTTCCTTTGATTATGTACAGGCAAGAACAGGCGTCACGCTGCTCAATGCCATCCAATAAATGCTGTTATTCACCCCAAGTGAGAGTATAAATGACCACTAAAAGCGAACAATTATTTAATCAGGCAAAACAATTTTTGCCTGGCGGTGTTAGTCGTAACACTATTTTTAGAAAACCTTACCCCTTCTACGCAGCGAGTGGCGAAGGTTGTTATGTTACCGATATTGAAGGGGTGACACGCATCGACTTTGCCAATAATATGGCCTCACTTATTCACGGCCATGCTTATGCACCAATCGTTAAAGCTGTTAGCGAACAACTAGCCAAAGGTAGCTGTTTTACTATGGCGACAAGCGCTGAAGTTGACTATGCCAAACTATTATGCGAACGCGTACCTAGTTTTGATAAAATTCGTTTTGTTAACTCAGGTACAGAAGCCGTGATGGCAATGTTAAAAGCCGCTCGTGCATATACTGGCAAAGCCAAAATAGCTAAAGTAGAAGGCGCCTACCACGGCGCGTACGATTATGCCGAGGTAAGCCAAACCGCCAACCCAAATAACTGGGGTGACATCGACAAACCAAGTAGTGTTCCCGTTGCTGTTGGCACCCCGATAAAAGCCCTCGACGATGTGGTAATCATCCCTTTTAATGACGTTGACAGAGCCATCAACATTCTTGACCAACACAAAAGTGAACTCGCTTGTATTTTGGTTGACTTATTACCTCACCGCGTTGGTTTAATTCCCGCCAGTGACGAGTTTGTTTCAGCCCTGAGAAAATGGGCCGATGACAATGCCTCATTATTAGTATTTGATGAAGTGATAACCTTTAGAACCAATTATGCAGGTGCCCAACAAAACTACAGTGTTGACCCCGACTTAACCGCCTTGGGTAAAATGATTGGGGGCGGCTTTCCAACCGGTGCTTTAGCTGGCTCTGATAAAGTGATGAAAGTATTAGACCCTACCGAGCCTAAAGTATTACTTCCTCACTCGGGTACTTTTTCAGCTAATCCGGTGACTATGACCGCTGGGCTTGTTGCTATGCGAGACTTTGATCAAACTGCCGTGACTACGCTAAATAATTTAGCGAATTACGCCCGAGAAGAAATCGACAAAGCCATCGTTGAAGTAGGTATTACCGCTTGTGTAACAGGTGCAGGCACTATGCTTAGAGTGCATTTAAAAGCCCAACCACCTAAAAATTATCGCGAAGCTTATAATGATAAAGAAGAAAGTAAACTAATAAATATTTTGCTTGAACACATGTTCGCTAATGGTGTCATGATGATTAACACCTGCTCAGCAACACTCTCAACCCCTATGACAACCAAAGAAATAGATCATTTAGTGCTCACCCTAAAAAGTGGTTTTGAAATGTTGAAGCCACTAATGTCTAATAGATAATGGCAAATAAAGGAAAGAAAAATGAAAGATGTCTATATTTGCGATGGTATTCGCACTCCTATTGGTCGTTATGGCGGAGGCTTGTCCAAAGTTCGTGCTGATGATTTAGCAGCGATCCCACTAAAGGCTCTCAAAGCAAGAAACCCTAGCTTAGATTTAAGCCAAGTTGACGATGTTATTTTAGGCTGTGCTAACCAAGCCGGTGAAGATAACCGCAACATTGCTCGCATGGCGTTATTACTTGCAGGCTACCCAATAGACGTTGCTGGCTGTACCATCAACCGCTTATGTGGCTCTGGCATGAATGCTATCGCTATGGCGGCAAATGCGATAAAAGCCGGTGAAGGTGAAATTATTATTGCCGGTGGTGTAGAAAGTATGTCACGCGCTCCTTTTGTCATCAGTAAAGCCGATAACGTTTTTGATCGCAGCCAAGAAATGTTTGATACCACTATGGGCTGGCGTTTCGTTAACAAAAAATTAGATAATGTTTACGGCACTGAAACCATGCCCGAAACCGCCGAAAATGTTGCCGAACAATTTAACATCAGCCGTGAAGACCAAGACAAATTCGCTTTTTGGAGCCAAAGCAAAGCTAAAGCCGCTCAAGAAGATGGACGTTTAAGCGATGAAATTGTGCCTGTTATCATCCCGCAGCGTCGAGGTGATGATATAATATTTGAAAAAGACGAGCACTTACGTCTGAGCCCACTAGATAAACTTGCTAACCTTAAAACACCCTTTCGCGTTGGTGGCTCGGTTACCGCAGGCAATGCTTCCGGCATTAACGATGGTGCCGCAGCCGTTATTTTGGCCAGTGCTGATGCCGCCAAAGCCAATGGTTTAACACCACAAGCACGCATTGTTGGTACTGCGGTTATTGGCATTGAACCACGTGTGATGGGTATTGGCCCCGCGCCTGCCAGTGCCAAATTATTAAAACGTTTAGGCTTAACGCTTGATGATATGGATATTATTGAATTTAACGAAGCGTTCGCAGCGCAAGCACTAGCCAGTGCCCGAGAACTTGGTCTACAAGATAACGATCCACGTTTAAACCCGCAAGGTGGCGCCATTGCTTTAGGGCATCCACTTGGTATGAGCGGCACTCGCATTGTGCTTTCAGCAGTGAAGCAATTACAGCGCTCTGATAAACGTTACGCTTTATGTGCCATGTGTATCGGCGTAGGCCAGGGTATTGCTATGGTTATTGAAAAGTATAACTTTAGCTACAAGAAGTAAGCTAAAAGTTACAAGCTAAAACGGTGGTACAAATAGTTTTGTGTCACCTTTTTTTTATTCTTCAGTTCAACTATCTTTAAGTTACCATTAGCAAAAACTCAAAGGTATTCTTATGTCAAATCATCGCACCTACAAAAAATTAGAAATTGTTGGCACTTCACCTAATAGCATTGAAGAAGCAATCCAAAATGCGATTTTAGAAACATCAAAATCAGTAAACAACTTAGACTGGTTTGAGGTAATCGAAACCCGCGGTCACATCCTCGATAATAAAGTAGCCCATTATCAAGTCACGATTAAAATTGGTTTTCGCATTGAGGCGAGCTAACCACTAATTAAGCGTAAACGCCAATAGCACTTTCACTTAAATTAGTGATAAAATAGACGGATTATAATTTAGTAGTGTATTTAACTCCTGCTACATGAAGCTTTGGTAGAAAAACATGAAAACCCATTTTGACGAATTATTAGACTTCCCCACCGTACTAAACTTTAAAGTGATGGGCGTTGCTAGTGATGAACTGCCCGGTTTAATCATTGCGGAACTACAAAAACACACCCCCGGTGATTACGCGCCTAAGATAAAACCGAGCTCAAAAGGCAACTATCTCTCGATATCTGTTCCTGTAACGGTGACGAGTAAAGAGCATATTGAAAAAATTTATAAAACGTTAAATGCCTTAGAGCAAGTTCGTTACGTTCTTTAAAGTTAAGTTAAAGTTAAGCCCATTTAATTTTCATTGAGACTAGCAGTGTCAAACTCATCAACCGTAGACAACAAACACAACTTAATTGTTCGTCAGTTAAATACCATGGATTACAGTAAAGTGTGGCACGCGATGCAAAACTTTACTGATAACCGTGATGAGCAAACACTTGATGAACTGTGGTTAGTTGAGCACCCACCCGTATTTACTCAGGGGCAAGCCGGCAAAGAAGAGCATCTATTAATGCCGGGCGATATAGAAGTAGTGAAAGTAGATAGAGGCGGTCAAGTAACCTACCACGGTCCAGGCCAGCAAGTTATTTATTTTATGATCAATTTACGCCGCCGAAAAATAGGCGTCAGACAATTAGTGACTTTAATTGAAAACGGTATCGTTGCCGCGCTCAATAATTACCATATTAAAGCCTATCCAAAGTCCGATGCACCGGGCGTTTATGTTGATGACAAAAAAGTTGCATCATTAGGTTTAAGGGTACGCAAAGGCTGCTCATTTCACGGTTTAGCACTTAATGTTAATATGGACTTAAGCCCTTTTTTACGCATAAACCCGTGTGGATATGCTGGCCTTGAAATGATACAAACTTGTGATATCAAGGGCCCAAAAAATACCGCTAGCGCCAGTAAGGCCTTAGTTGAACATTTAATCTCCTTATTAGAAAGCAATGAGGTAGATTACCAAACAGGATTACCGAGCAATTATGAGCAACCAAATGCCAACTAACGACAGTAAAGTAGTGGTAGATAATACGGCGATAGCTGATACTACAACAAGAAAGTCAACCCGAGTGGTGCCCGGCACTAAATTGCGTGACGCAGACAAAATGGCGCACATTCCCATTAAAGTAGTGACGTCAACACGCGAAAGCATGTTGCGCAAACCCCGTTGGTTGCGAATAAAGTTGCCTCGTAGCAGCGAACGCATTGATAGTATTAAGGCCAATTTACGTAAGCATAATCTTCATTCTGTGTGTGAAGAAGCGTCATGCCCTAATTTATCTGAATGTTTCAATAATGGCACAGCTACCTTTATGATTTTAGGGGATATTTGTACTCGACGCTGCCCATTTTGTGATGTAGGTCATGGTCGTCCATTAGCGGTAGATACCGACGAGCCGAAAAAATTAGCACTCAGCCTAAAAGATATGGCGTTGAAATATGTGGTGATCACGTCAGTTGACCGAGATGATTTACGCGACGGTGGCGCACAACAGTTTGCTGATTGTGTTAAAGAAATCAAAGAACTATCGCCAAACACAAAAATTGAACTATTAGTCCCTGATTTTCGTGGTCGCATGGATAGAGCATTAACAATACTGAATCAGCATCCACCGCACGTACTAAATCATAATATGGAAACAGCACCACGCTTGTATACTAAAGCTCGCCCCGGTGCTAATTATCAGTGGTCGTTAGATTTATTGAAAAATTTTGGTGCAGCAAACCCAGCTATTCCTACTAAATCAGGCTTAATGGTCGGTTTGGGTGAAACCAATGAAGAAATATTGCAGGTAATGCGTGATTTACGAGCTCATGGCGTGACTATGTTAACTATTGGTCAATATTTACAGCCTAGTAAAGATCATCTGCCCGTTGAGCGTTATGTACACCCTGATGATTTTGCCATGTTTCAAAAAGAAGCCATCGACATGGGCTTTGAACATGCAGCTTGCGGGCCACTGGTACGCTCTTCATATCATGCCGACAAACAGGCTGCAGGTGAAGAAGTTAAATAAAATTACAGTTTATAAATAACTTAGGCTTATAATGCGCAGTCCCCTTAGTTTAATGGATAAAACAAGGACCTCCTAAGTCTTAGATACAGGTTCGATTCCTGTAGGGGACGCCAACTTTTCTAATATTAACAGCAGCAAAGAGACATAGCCCACATAAAAGACAAAACCATCATACTTAGATACAGTTTATTGAATATAACGGTCATCAATTTTTTTAATCCGCTCTAGATGCTTAAGATGCGCACGGTGAGCAGCATAAGCAAAAATACTAATGATGATAATAACAGGGATTGCTATTGAAAGAGGTTCTTGGATGAAAAAGTTGCTTAGCCATTCCATGGTTCAAATTCCTTAACGTTTTGAGTTAGTTCCAACATTATTGATAGAATAATGTTGCCTACTTTTAATGATAGCACAACTTTTATAAATTGCTGAATTATCGCTCAGTATTCCAACTAAAAAAATAAGCGCCCAAAGATAAAAAAATAATACTCATAATAACTAAGCTAGTTACATGGTAGCTGATATCACTTAACGTAGCGCCTTCGGTAATAACTTTCCTTGCTCCTGCAACCAAATGAGTTAGTGGTAAAAAATCAGCAAAACTTTTTAATGCCGGTGGCGCGCCTTCTAAGCTAAACCATACACCAGAAAGCATCATCATTGGCCAAGAGGTTAAATTTAATAGCCCGCCAATTAGCTCCTCACTTTTACTTCTACTTGCCACCAATAAACCTAAGCTAATCAAACAAAAAGCCCCTAACATGCCAATAATGATCAAATCAAAATAACTGCCAAGCATGAAAAAGTTAAACAATAAATTACAGCCACTATAAACTACAGCCGACATAAACATAACGATAAACAAACGTGATAATAGTTGCGCTGAAACAAATTCAAATGCTGAAAGCGGCGTCGCTTTTAAGCGTTTTAATACCGCATTTTTTCGATAACGAACAATAACGTAACCAACACCAAACAAACAACTAAACATCATATTCATACCAAGTATTCCCGGCAGAACCCAATCAACATAACGAATTTTTTCGCCTGTGGTTAACAAACGCGTAAACCCATCAAGTTGAGTGTTGAAAATTTTCTCGACTAAATAGCTATTTGCTGACTGTTCATTAACCCAATAACGACGAGTTGACGGCTCAATAACTAAATCTAAGGTGTGACGACTGAGTTTGCTTTTAGCGACGTCAATAGCGTCATAATGAATATAATCAATAAATCGAATATCTTTAAAAAAATTTAGCTGAGTTGTGACTTGGGTTGTTATTTGAATTGTTTTGCTTGGTGTTACCTCTATGATACCTACTTTATAAGCCGAGCGACCATCGCCAGAAAAGATAAATGAAAAACCAACCAGTAACAATACCGGAAACATTAAGTTCCAACCAAGGGATGATTTATCACGAAAAAACTCAATATTACGTGCTTTAAATACGGCAAAAAAACGTTTGAAATTCATTTTTCATCTCTTAGGCAATGTCCCGTTAAGTGCAAAAACAAGTCATCTAAATTAGCAGATTTAACATGTAACCCCGCTAACGATACTTTATTTTCTATCAACATCACTAGCGTTTTTTCAACATTTTTAGTGGTTATTTCTACCCTGCTTGCTAACGTTGTCCAATGGTTTTGTTTTACTAACGCCACCGGCACTTGTTGCTTGGGCAGATAAATGAAAACATCGCTAAAGTGTTTGTTTAGTAATTGATAAGGTGTGCCTGATTCAATAATTTTGCCTTGATCCATAATAACAATATCATCACAAAGCTGTTCGGCTTCATCCATATAATGCGTAGTTAAAATAATGGTTTTATTTTGCGCTTTAATGTTTTTAATTAGTTGCCAAAAATTTCGTCGTGCATGAGGATCTAACCCTGTGGTGGGTTCATCTAAAAAAATAATTTTAGGATCATTAATTAACGCTAACGCGAGTAATAATCGCTGCCTTTGACCGCCAGAAAGTAAACGATTATCGCGATTTAAAAACTCACCCAAATCACAAAGTTCAATGATTGTTTCTTGCGCCAAGGTATGTTGATAAAACGATGAAAACAAATTCAAGGTTTCTTTTACCGTTAAAAAATCTTGTAAGGCGGTATGTTGAAACTGAATACCTATTTGCTGAGAAATATTTTGGTCAACGGCTTTACCTTGGTGTTCTTGACCTTGATAAATAACAGAACCTGAGCTTGGGGCAATAATGCCTTCCATAATTTCTATGGTGGTTGTTTTACCTGCACCGTTTGGCCCTAACAACCCAAAACAGTGCCCCTGCTTAACGTTGAAGCTTATATCATTAACCGCAATAACATCTTTGTACTTTTTGGTTAACGCCTCAACACAAATGGCAACACTCATGCTTTACAAATCCTTATTAAACAAACTATTAAATTTATTGTACTGCACTTATCGAAAATAACATTATATTTTTCAGTTTAACGTTAACAAGTTCACCTCAGGCTAACTAGGTTGATAGTTGTGCTTTAATGGTTGATTTTAAGTGTTGTTCAAGTGCTTTTTTTCCGGTAAAACCGTAATCCCGACAAACGTCACTAATATTATGTTTTTGCATAATACGGCTGACTAACACCAACAAGTTTTCGTCTTGCTGCGTACTGTAACTTGCAAGCTGATGTTTTAGCCATAAATGCAAACTAAACACACAACTTGAATATTGCCGGTGCCCTTGTGAGAAAGCCTCAACATTGCCTTTATCGCGTGTGCTCAACGTGCTTAACAGTGATGGCGGATAGTGATGCTGGATCAACGCCACTAATTCCGCAGCTAAGTATTTATATTCATCGGTAAGCAAATAGTCAAAACTTCGATAAAACTCTGCATTAATATCAGTAAGTGCCGATTGCCCGGTTTGAGAAAGTGCCTTAAATACCAGTGCCGACTGTTCACCACTCGCTTTATCCTTTCTAAAACCAATGCGAGTTAATTGAAATTCACGTTGTAACCAAAAAGAAAGTAATCTTTTGGTTGCGCCAAAACTTGATGCTAAAAAGTCAGCACCTTGTAAAGTTGAAAAGTCAGTTATTTTATTTAAAAAATAACTGCCAATGCCTTGTTGTTGTAATTGCGGGTGCACCGCTATGCGCATTACTCGTAAATAATGATAATTAAAGGCATCTTCAAAACCACATTGGGTTAATAACGACTGTGGAGCAAAATGATTTTTTAATCGTCTCTTTGACTGATTTACAGCACTAATATCTTTTGCTGCAATATTATTATAATTAAACTTGCCTTCATTAATCAGCAAAGCAACGGCAACAACTTGTGGTGCTAAGGGCTGTTTAGATAATAAACATAACAACCGGACATGTTGGTTATCTAACAACATTTGCACGTCACTAGGCTTAGTTTGGTAATGCGCGGTCACTAATACTGCAAACACTTGTTTTAATAATTGTTCATTGGCCGCAAGCTCTGCGGCACTAAAGTGCTTAAATAACAATTGTGAGGGCTTTATTTGTTGTACGTCAGCACTAATGTTTGGCAACTCGGCATTTAACAAACAGGCATCAAATACTAGCCGCTCTAACGGATCATCTGCTCGCCATCTAATGGGCTGATGCATATGTAAGTTAAGCCATTGGGGAAACTTTGCAGTGAGGGTATCTTGAAATTTAAGGGTAAAACCTCGCCCTGCTCCTTCATAACCATGAATGGTACTGGAAAAAACAAGCCGAGAATAACGAGGCAATAACTGCTCAAGCAAATAAATAGGAATAGCTGCCGCTTCATCTACCAACAGTAAACTGGCCGACACTTTTCCTTTAAGCAATTGATCAATCGCAATAAACTCAACTGAGCCATACTTTGCAATAAACTTACCTTGTTGTAACTCGCCATCAGGTAAGTTAGCAGCCAACTGATTGAAAAATATTGTTAACGAACCAAAATCAGCGGCGGTAATAACAAGTTGTAGTGGATACACTTTAGTCGCGTCTTTTAACAACTGCCCACAAGCAATAGCTAAAGCTGAAGATTTACCTCGCCCTCTGTCAGCCGTTAATACCAATGGTTTATTTCTTTTACCTTTTAATACTTTTATAACCGCGGTAACCGCATTCAGTTGCTCTTGAGTTTTACAGCCATAGGCTAAAGAAGTTTTGGTACTGTTGAGGCTGTCTTGCCTGTTAATTGGTCCGATCTCAGGCAAAAGCAACTGAGTTTTCTCGATTCCTTGTTCGATTCCTTGTTCGATAAGTACATGCTCTGAAAAATTAGCTAATAAACTAAAAAATCGTTGATAAAAAAGTTGTTGTTTTGCTAATGAAAGATCATTAACTAATAAAAAAAACACTCCTCCTGCAACTAAGGTTCCTGACAATGCGGCAAAAGCATCAATAGATAACTCTGCATCATTAAACACCACAAAATCACTTTCGCTACCTAGTTTATCGCGAAAGCATTGTTTAGCAACATTGGCTTTAATATGTTGGCTGTCGCCATAGATCAGCCATGTACTCCTACTGTGCTTTGCGCCACAACAGTTAATACCATCAAGTGATTTTAGTAAAGTGCTCGCCCAATAATTGTCACCAACAAGTACCACTAAACGACGCTCATTTAAGGTGAGTGTTTGTTGTTGAAAATGAAGAAACCAGTGAGCAAATTTTTTATTTGGCATTTTTACTTTAAAAATAAAATTAATTCTATATAGAGCAATAGTTTATCAATTTATTTAGACTTCACCAATAAAATAAAGAAAAAAGTCTTATTGAAAATATATTATTCCTTGCCTATGTTGATATTAATTACCTATATTTTTTGTGAGTGAGCCGATGGAAAATAACAATGATTTTTTAGATGATATTGATGAAAACAATGAAACTATTGAACAGGAAATAGACATTGAGTCACTGGAATTGGCTGAAAAAAAAGCCGAAGAACAAGCACAAAAAAACTTACTTGCGCGCAAACGCATCGATGAACTCATTGAGAAAAAAAGGCTTAAAGAGTTATTAGACAATGAAGAAGATTGGTAATAATTTTATCACTATTCTCAAGTAAAATTCGTGTTTATTTAATAAATACAGTATGGTTTGGCTTTATACATTCAATAACAATAAGTCTACGCCATGTTCAAACTACACCAAGCCAAGCTCAAAAAAGTTAACCTAATTACCACGGCACTATTTCCTGTATTGCTGTTAACCAGTGCCAGTCAAAGCATTCAGGCTCAAGAACAAACGAGTATTAACCACGTAGCAAGTTTAGCAACAAAAGTTGAAGCAGATGTTATTAAATGGCGCCGTCATTTTCATCAAAATCCTGAGCTGTCTAACCGAGAAGTTGAAACCGCAAAAACCATTGCTAAGTACCTAAAATCTTTGGGCCTTAAAGTGCAAACTGGCGTTGCGAAAACGGGTGTTGTCGCCATTTTAGACTCAGGCAAGCCAGGGCCTGTTGTTGCGCTGCGTGCTGACATTGACGCTTTACCTGTTACTGAAAGTGTTAATTTGCCCTTTGCCTCTACGGTAAAATCTACCTATAACGGACAAGATGTTGGCGTGATGCATGCCTGCGGACACGATACTCATATTGCGATGCTGATGGGTGCAGCAACCATTCTTACGTCAATGAAAGACAAGCTACATGGCAAGATAAAGTTTATTTTCCAGCCCGCTGAAGAAGGTGCCCCTGAAGGAGAAACGGGTGGTGCAGAAGTCATGATAAAAGAGGGGGTATTAAATAACCCTAACGTAGATGTTATTTTTGGATTACATATCAGCTCTAACAAAGAAGTTGGCACGGTTCACTATCGCTCAGGTGGTATTATGGCTGCAGTTGACCCGTTTAAAATAGTAGTAACGGGCAAACAATCACACGGTGCTTATCCTTGGAATAGTGTTGACCCCATTGTCACTTCGGCGCAAATCATCATGGGGTTGCAAACTATCGTTAGTCGAGAAGTGGAATTAATAGACAGCGCAGCCGTGGTTACAATTGGTATGATTCACGGCGGCACTCGTTCTAATATTATTCCAAATAAAGTCGAGCTAGTGGGCACTATTCGTACTCTAAACCCTGACATTCGCAAACTTATTCATCGTTCGGTACATAATAAAGCTAATAGCATAGCAAAAAGCATGAACGCCCAAGCAACCGTAACTTTGCCGTTAGATTACAGTTATCCTATTACTTATAATGATGAAAAGTTAATGACAGAAATGTTACCGGTTTTACAAGCGACCGCCGGCGCAGAAAATACCAAGGTCACTAACCCGGTTACTGGCGCGGAAGATTTTTCTTTTTTCCAAGAAAAAGTTCCCGGTTTGTACTTGTTTGTTGGTGGCCGCTCAAAAAACATTTCTGCTGAACAAGCACCTGATCACCATACTCCAGAATTTGAAATTGACGAAAGCGGCATGAAACTCGGTGTTAAGTTATTAACTAACCTGACACTCGAATATATGAAAAACAATCATTAATCCTACCAAAATGATAGTTATTTATTGATAACTATCATTTTTATTTTACATGAACACTGATAAAATAACTTTTTATTTTGAACTATAATTTATCTTATGACTTTCATTGAAAAACTGCGTTGCTTGTTTACTTTTGGTCAAGGCGTCGCTTTAGCTTTGCCAGAAATCCCCACTGACTCAATGCCATTACCCTTATTTAAACAATGGTTTGAAGATGCCGCTAAATCAGGTATTTTATTACCTGAAGCAATGTCAGTTAGTAGTTGCAGTGTTGATGGCCAACCCAGCTCACGCATGGTGTTATTAAAACAATTTAATGAGCAAGGCTTTGTGTTTTTCACTAACTATAACAGTCGAAAAAGCCATGAATTAGTTGAAAACAATAAAGTAGCCTTATTATTTCATTGGAATGTATTGCAACGACAAATACGTATAGAAGGTACGGTTGAAAAAATTAGTAAACAAGAATCTGCCACATACTTCCATAGTCGCGACCGCGGCAGCCAAATTGGCGCTTGGGCGGCAAAGCAAAGTCAGCACTTAAGCCATGATGGTGAATTACAAGAGCGTATGACACATTTTAATAATAAATATGCTCAAGGTGAAGTGCCTCATCCAGAGTTTTGGGGCGGTTGGCGAGTAAAGCCTACCTATATTGAATTTTGGCAAGGTCGAGCAAATCGTTTACACGACCGAGTATGTTTTGAAAAGCAAGAAAATGACTGGCGGAATTTTAAATTGCATCCCTAGTCTTGTCTTCAAATTTACAGTTAAAGCAACGAAGGGGTAAATGGATAACATCGGCTCAAACAGTGAAGGCTTAGAACAAAAAGCTAAAGTTATTTGGACTTAATTAAAGAATACTGGACGCACATTTTCCTGAAACCTCACCTACAGAAATTTACTTCTTGTAGGTGAGTCTTTATGCTTACATCACAATTGTTTATAGAGTAAAAACTTTGTCCGTAGAAAAAGATTAACCGACAAGCGCTAATAAAATACCGGCCGCAACCGCTGATCCTAATACCCCCGCCACGTTTGGCCCCATGGCATGCATAAGTAAGAAGTTATGTGGATTAGCCTCTAAACCAACCTTATTGGCTACCCGAGCAGCCATAGGCACTGCAGAAACACCTGCGGCACCTATTAATGGATTGATAGGGATTTTCGAAAACTTGTTCATCACCTTGGCCATGAGTACGCCCGAAGCGGTACCAATAGAAAAGGCAACCGCGCCCAGAGCCAATATGCCCAAAGTTTGCACGTTTAAAAATGCCTCTGCGCTTAATTTTGAACCAACGCCTAGACCTAGTAAAATAGTGACAATATTGATTAATTCATTTTGAACGGTTGAACTTAATCGGTCAACTACGCCTGATTCACGCATCAAGTTACCCAAACAAAACATACCAACCAAAGGTGTTGCTGCCGGTAAAAAGAATATTGCCATCATCAATACGCCCAACGGAAAAATAATTTTTTCTATTTTCGTTACCGGACGAAGCTGCGCCATTTCAATTTTACGTTCTTCTACCGTGGTTAAGGCTCTCATAATTGGTGGCTGAATAATGGGCACCATCGCCATATATGAATAAGCAGCAACCGCAATAGCACCTAATAACTCGGGCGCTAACCTTGAAGCAACAAAAATAGCAGTAGGGCCATCAGCGCCACCAATAATAGAAATTGCCGCGGCATCTTTTAGGGAAAATTCAATACCAGGAACCATATTTAACGCAATAGCGCCAAACAATGTAGCAAAAATACCAAACTGTGCGGCAGCGCCTAACAGTAAGGTTTTGGGGTTAGCAATTAAAGCACCGAAATCGGTCATTGCGCCAACACCCATAAAAATTAATAAGGGAAATATACCGGTATCTATACCTGCATAATAAATATAATGCAGTAAGCCACCTATTTCTGAAAGACCACTAATAGGAATATTAGTTAAAATGGCTCCAAAGCCCATGGGTAACAGTAATAAGGGTTCAAAGTTGCGAGCAATTGCCAAATAAAGCAAACCACAACCTACCAGCATCATAATAACTTGGCCTAACTCAAAGTTAGCTAAGCCCGTTGATAGCCATAATTTATTTAACGAGTCCATACTATCCTCTACGAAAAACTAAGTAAGGCATCGCCAACAGCAACAGAGTCACCTTCTTTGGTATGCAAACTAGTAATAACACCGGCATTAACGGCACGAATTTCGGTTTCCATTTTCATCGCTTCCATGATGATAACCACCTCACCCGCTTCTACCGCGTCCCCCTCACTAACCAATACTTTTAAAATATTACCTGAAAGTGGTGCATTTAAGGTTTCTTCTGCCGAAATTGAAGCTGATTGTTTCATCCCATCATCGCCTGCAGGGTGAGTAATGGCGTCAATAGAGCCACTTGGAGCGACAACAACATCATAAACCTTACCGTTAACACTTACTGCGTACTTTTCTGGCTCTGTCGCGGTATTAGGCTCTGATGAGCTAGTTGCCACCTTAATACTTGCTTTGGTAGGAATAGGCTCAAAAGCAGCCGGATTATTGCGGTTTTCTAAGAATTTCAAACCAATTTGCGGAAATAAGGCATAAGTAAGTACGTCATCAATAACTTCATTAGCTAAATCGATATTTTTCTCTTTGGCTAACTGTTGTAACTCGGCAGATAATTTATCAACCTCGGGGTCAAGCAAATCTGCTGGACGACAAGTAATAACCTCTTTGCCATCTAAAACACGCGCTTGTAACTCTGCATTTACTGGTGCAGCAGTAGTACCATATTCACCTTTTAACACCCCCGCGGTTTCTTTCGTTATCGACTTATAACGCTCACCCGTTAAGATGTTTAATACCGCTTGGGTGCCAACAATTTGCGAAGTGGGTGTAACTAAGGGGATATAACCTAAATCTTTACGAACTTTAGGAATTTCAGTTAATACTTCATCAAATTTGTCACTTGCCCCTTGCTCTTTCAGCTGATTTTCCATGTTAGTTAACATGCCACCGGGCACTTGAGCTGTTAAAATTCGAGCATCAACCCCTTTTAAGCTACCTTCGAATGCTGCATACTTTTCGCGAACATCTCGAAAATAAGCCGCAACTTCTGCCATTTTTTCAACATTTAGCCCCGTATCACGCTTGCCACCTTCAACAATAGCCGCAATAGTTTCTGTGGGTGAATGACCGTAAGTCATGCTCATTGATGAAATTGAGGTATCAACAACATCAATACCGCTGTCAATAGCCTTCATTTGTGTGGCAATGCTTAAGCCTGTAGTGGCATGACAATGTAAAGCGATAGGTAAAGAAACCGTTTCTTTCAATTTGCCAATTAATTCAGCAGCGTCATAAGGTTTTAATAAACCAGACATATCTTTTATACATAGAGAATGCGCACCCATATCTTCAAGTTGCTTGGCCATGGTGAGCCAACCTTCAAGCGTATGAACAGGACTTTCAGTGTAACTTAATGTGCCTTGGGCATGTGCCCCCACTTTTACTGCCGCTTTAATTGACGTTTGCAAATTACGAACGTCATTCATAGCATCAAAAATACGAAATACGTCGATGCCATTAACATGTGCACGTTCAACAAATTTCTCAACCACATCATCAGCATAATGACGGTAACCTAAAATATTCTGGCCACGAAATAACATTTGCTGTTTAGTTTTTGGCATTGCTTTTTTCAAAGCACGAAGACGTTCCCAAGGATCTTCGCCTAAATAACGAATGCAAGAATCAAAAGTTGCACCACCCCATGACTCAATGGACCAGTAACCCACTTCATCTAATGTTGCAGCAATTGGCAACATATCGTCTAAACGAAGACGAGTTGCAAGAATTGATTGATGACCATCTCGTAAGACAACTTCGGTAATACCTAGTGCTTTGCTCATGATTGTGCCCTTATTTCGTTGACTTTTGTGGTGAAGAAGCATGTTGTTTACGGTAACGACTTACTGCCCCGCTTATTACAGCAACAATTGCTGGTGATATTTCACCATTCGCTGCTTTATTATTCTTTTTATTCGAACGAGCGGTGTTTAGTGTTATAGGATCTGGAAATTTGATCGATAACTTTGCCAACACTGTATTTATAAAAATAATCAATAGGCTTAAAAAAACAAAAACAAATACCATTCCAGCTAACATAAGCGTACCTGCTTCTAAAAACTGTTGTTCCATACTGTTCATTTTTTATTCTCATTCAAAAATATGAGAAATTAGAATAATCACTCCAATTATTAAAAACAAACATTATTTTGCACTTTCATAAAAATAACCTCTCGTCAAGTACTAAAACAGCATCTATTCAGTCTTTTTTACTAAATATTCAAATTAAATTGCATAAATAAGATATTGTATACAACATTATTTTGATGAATAGCGGCCATTACACACAATTAATGGTTACTTTATACAATATACGCCAACCTTAGTATTATTCACTTTTTTGCATGTTATTCACTAAAAGTTGATAAAAGCATCAGACTTGTGAATTTATAAAAACTAACTTAGGATGTTTTCTAACCTATACCTAAATAAAACATTGTTATGATTAGAAACAGTTTACATATAGCACCGGCGAATACCGCTGATTTTCGCCGGCTAGCGCAACAACGTTTACCTCGACAATTATTTGACTATATTGATGGTGGTAGTTATCAGGAAGTCACGCTAGTAAATAACATTAAGGCTTTTTCAAAGTTATCTTTACGACAAAGAATATTAAAAAATGTTAGTCAGATAGATCTTAGCGTAAAGTTGTTTAATAACAATCTTAACATGCCGTTAATTCTGGCTCCCATAGGCTTAGCTGGTTGTTACGCAAGAAGAGGTGAACAACAAGCCCTAAGCGCAGCAAACCAGCACAACATTCCCTTTTGTCTCTCTACCGTTGGTATTTGCTCTATTGAAGAGTTACAAGCTCAAACAGACCAAGAATTTTGGTTTCAATTGTATGTGATAAAAGATCGCCGCTATGCACTAAACTTATTAAAACGAGCCAAACAAGCTGGCTGCGAAACACTCATATTAACAGTCGACTTGCCAGTGTTAGGTGAACGCTATCGCGATGTACGTAACGGCTTAAGTGCAAGTAAAAATCGTAATAGTTTCAAGGGTAAGTTCAAACGAGGCATTGACATAGCCAGTCACCCAAAATGGGTATGGGATGTTGCCATTAAAGGAAAACCACTCACTTTTGGTAATTTAACAGATGCTGTTCCTAATGCTAATTCACTCGATGACTTTAAAGGTTGGGTTGATAATCAATTCGATGCCAGCATGACTTGGCAAGATCTTGATTGGATTCGTGACAACTGGTCAGGCAACTTAGTCATTAAAGGTATCTTAGACCTTGATGATGCTAAAGAAGCAGTAAAATTAGGCGCAGACGCGATTGTTGTCTCTAACCATGGCGGACGCCAACTTGATAGTGCACCTGCCACAATCACTGTGCTACCAGACATAGTTACAGCCGTTAACCAACAATGTAAGATTATAGTCGATGGTGGCATTCGCAGTGGCCTTGACGTAGTTAAAGCATTAGCATTGGGCGCAGATGCTTGCATGTTAGGACGAGCTTGGGCCTATGCATTAGCGGCAGATGGAGAGCAAGGCGTTACTCAATTACTGAGTATCTTTGAAAATGAAATGCGCGTGGCCATGGCGTTAACGGGCGTAACTAAAATAAGTGATATCAATCAAGATATTATTGCAAAAATTTAGGTCGGTGTTGCTGCAACACAAACCATAGTGGAGCTATAATCAAATTTCAGACGAAAAAAGGCTCTACCCGTTAAGGTAAAGCCTTTCGATATGGCGATTGCTGCAGGAGTCGAACCTTTTGGCTTTACCGCGCCGGGTTCGTCGCCAGCTTTTCCCTAAATATAAGCTATCCAGCTGAGCAA
>JAESPR010000123.1 GCA_016765685.1 Colwellia sp.
ATGGTTATTTTAAAAGATAATTGTTCAGTAACCTGCGCTTCACTATGTAAATCGATAATAAAATAGCTATCAATAGTAGTGCGTTGATTTTGGCTGCCGGCAATTAAATTGTTTCCTGTGGTCTCGCTTATCCAGCGAACTGTTGGGCTAATAATGTACTTGTTTTGATAACTATAGCTTAAACCGGTTTTAACCTTATAGTGAGCTATCATGGGTAAGTCTGTATCAATAGCTTGCTCGGTTAATTCACCTTCAATATAGGATAACGCTAACCAGTAATCGACAGTTGAGTTTTCATAAACAAAATTTAGGTTAGTAGAAATATCAATACCGTAAGTTGCCGATTCCCCTACATTTTTAAATGAGTTCGTTTTATTTAAAAAGGCGCCGTCTATAGCTTGTTTAGCAATGGCATCATTAGTGATCAAAATTACATTATCTATATGATTATAAAAAGGTGCAAATTTTATTTTGCTACTTGAATTAAACCAATGTTCATAATTTAGCTCTAGGCTTTTAAGTGTTTCTGGTTTTAGCTCAGCATTGGGGACTCGAAAGGGAGCAAAAGGGCTACTTAGCCATTCTCCTTGTTCATTTTGCTGACCGGTAAAACTGCCAAAGCTATTAAAGGCCAAATTAGGGGGCGGTGCTAAAAATGAATGAGCGTACATAATTTTGAAAATATTATATTCATTAGCTTGATAAATAGTGGTTAATCTAGGGTTTATGGTATCGCCATAGAGGGTATGGTGATCATAACGTATACCACTGACTTGCCGCCACTGTTCATTTATCTGCCAGTTGTCTTGAATATAAATACCAATGTTTTCATCTCTTTGTTGAAAAAATGTGATGGGTAATTCAGTGTTAGGGTAAAAAAGACTTTGTTCATCCGGTTTTTCTTCAACCTCATAGGGGGCGGGTAAGTTTGGGCTACGTGGAATAATATCAAAGTAATCATAAACCAAACCACCCGACAGTAGATGTGCTTGGTTAAATTGATAGGTAAAGTCTTGATTTAAACTATAACGCGCTGTACGACCATATTTATATTGCTTAGTAAAACTAGTAAATAAATTATTAAAATTACTGCCATTACCCAAAGTAAACAATTGATAAGTAAACAATGTCTTAGCATGTAAAGCGGAAGTTAAATCATAGTCAAAATTGGCATAAATAGTGGTTGAACTCTCTTCCATGAAGCTCTGTTGAAAAGTTGAAAAGCTAGGTTTGGCGGTAAAGTCTGAAGAGTATGTGATTTTTGAGTGAAAAACGCCTACGCTGAAATGTTTATTCATTTTAGCATCAGCAAAAAATTGATATTCGTTAGTATTTTTAAAATCATAATTTTGTGATGAATCACCATACAATTCAGGGTAATCATCAGTAAAATCAAAGTCTTGACTGTAGTATCCTTGTAAACCTAAATTGATATATATGCCATTATCGAAAAGGTTGCTGTAGAGTATGCTGCCATTTAGATAATTGCTATCACCGACAGAAATTGTAATATTAGAATGGTCTTTATCTTGTGCGTCAAAAGTAATGATATTAATTACCCCTGAAAAGGCATCTGCACCATAACTAACAGCAGCGGGGCCAATTAGTACCTCTACTCGTTTAGCTAAATATAACGGGTAGTTTTCTGATATTGCATTGATTTCACCTGCAGGCGTTGAAATACGAATACCATCCCTTAATATTATGAATTTATTGTTGTTTTTTGCGCCGCGCAGTGTAACAACGTTATAGTTACCTATTATCGAAAACTCTTGAATATCAACTCCGGGTAGGTTTTTTAATAAATCGGCAATATTTTTATACCCACGGTCATTAATTTGTTTAGCCGTTATAACATGAATATTAGCCGGAGAATCGACGCTTTTTTCTAGATATTTCGATGAGGTAATGACTTTAGTATTGAGTAAGTCCTCAAGAGATAAGTTGAGAAGGTCGGCAGGTTCATCAGGCGTAGCATGCACGAATTGAATAGTAGCAAGGTTAGTTAGGACGATAAAACTAAGGGAAAAACATTTATTTTTCAATGGTTATACTCAATAAAGTGTTGTAATTATTTGTATACATTGAGTCTAGTAAAACTAAAGTTAAGTGCAAGTAAATCTACCTAACTATTGCCATATTTGTTTATAATGATTTCATCATTCCTAAGCAAAGAATAAAAACAATGAAAAAACTAATCGCTTTAACCCTGCTTGCCTCTACTGTATTAAGTGGTTGCGGCACTAAAAATGTCATTCAAAAAAATACCGCGGCAGATGTATCAGCTAGCTACAACAGTATTAATAAAGAACAGCTTATTGAACATATTAAAGTGCTTGCCTCTGATGAGTTTGGTGGTCGTGCCCCGTCAAGTGCGGGTGAAAAGCTAACCCTTGATTATTTAACCGAGCAATTTAGCGCTATTGGCTTTAAACCCGGTAATGGTGACAGCTTTTTACAAGCAGTACCTTTAATTTCAATTGAAGCTGCCAGTGATATGGTGCTAACCATTGATGGTAAAGACTATCAATATGGCAGTGATATGGTATTGGGTAGTAGTCGCATCAGTGAGTTTGAGCAACTTAAAGATTCAGAGCTTGTTTTTGTGGGTTATGGTGTTGTTGCACCAGAATATAAGTGGAATGACTATAAAGATCTCGATGTAAAAGGTAAAACCGTGGTTATTTTGGTTAATGATCCCGGCTTTGCTACGCAAAACCCTGATTTGTTTACCGGTAATGCCATGACTTATTATGGCCGTTGGACTTATAAGTTTGAAGAAGCGAGTCGTCAAGGCGCACAAGGCGCTATCATTATTCATGAAACAGCGCCTGCATCTTACGGTTGGGATGTGGTTAAAAATTCATGGTCTGGGCCACAATTTGGTTTTCAACGTGACGATTTAAATAAAAACCGAGTGGCGGTTGAAGGTTGGATTAATAGCGATGTGGCAACAGAGTTGTTTAGCAAAGCAGGCTTAGATTTCACTGACATGAAAAAACAAGCTGCGGCAGGAAGTTTTAATCTTGATATGGGTAAGTTAACGGCCTCAGTTACGGTGAAAAACACCATTAAAAAATCAATATCTTATAACTTTATTGCTACGCTACCGGGAAAGGATTTATCTAGTAGTACCAGTGCTGATGAGCACATTCTCTATACAGCGCATTGGGATCACTTGGGCACAGATTTAACTAAAGAAGGTGATCAAATTTATAATGGAGCCCATGATAATGCTACCGGTACTGCTGCGTTAATTGAAGTGGCAGAAGCTTTTGCTAAACTGTCACAACCGCTTGATCGTTCAATAACTTTTCTAGCAGTAACCGCAGAAGAGCAGGGCTTACTTGGCTCTAAATATTACGCAGCTAACCCTATTGTTCCTACGGCAAAAACGGTTGCCAATATTAATATGGATGCCCTTAATGTTAACGGTAAAAGTAAAGATGTGGCTGTTTATGGCTTAGGTCAGTCTGAGTTAGATGGCTACCTAACCACCGCAGCGTTAAAACAAAAGCGTACTATTTCTGGCGACCCAAGACCTGCTGCGGGAATTTATTATCGCTCTGATCATTTTGCTTTTGCCAATGTAGGTATTCCTGCTTTATATGCTAAAGGTGGTAAAATCCCCGCTGATGAGGCTACTGCCGCGTTAAGAAAAAAATTAGACCCTATTATAGGTAAGTGTTATCACGGATTGTGTGATGAATATAGAGATGATTGGGATTTAACCGGCGCCGTTGAAGACATGCAGTTATTCTTTGAAATAGGCTTTGAATTATCTAATGAAAATGTTTGGCCACAGTGGAGTAAAACCTCCGAATTTAAGCGTTAATCTAAGCGTGAATTTAAGCGTTAATCGTTAACAGTACACCTATAAAAAAGCCGCGAGTAAGTTTATTACTCGCGGCTTTTCTTTGTGCTGAACAGTAAAACACATGCAACGTTTAGCTGATATTAATAACTCTCGTTATGAACGCTTAACACAGCACGACCCGATGGATCGGCATTGTTTTGAAAACTTTCATCCCACGCTAGCGCTTCTTCTGTGCTACAAGCAACTGACTTACCGCCAATAACACAATCTGCCGCTGAGGCTAATGGATATTTCGCTTCAAAAACAGAGCGATAAAAGTAAGCTTCTTTGCTGTCAGGGGTGTTTACTGGAAACCTATGGCTAGCACTTTCAAGCTGTAGATCAGTTACTTGCGTTTCAACATGGGCTTTTAAACCGTCAATCCAAGAATAACCAACACCATCGGAAAATTGCTCTTTTTGACGCCATAAAATTTCTTTGGGTAAATAACCTTCAAAAGATTCGCGTAAAATGGCTTTTTCCATTTTTCCGTTGCCACACATTTTATCCTCAGGGTTAATGCGCATGGCAACATCCATAAAGTTTTTGTCTAAAAACGGTACACGGGCTTCAATGCCCCAAGCAGACATTGACTTGTTAGCGCGTAAGCAATCAAACTTATGTAGTCGATCAAGCTTACGGTTTAACTCTTCATGGAACTCTTGAGCATTAGGTGCTTTATGAAAATATAAATAACCGCCAAAAATTTCATCCGCACCTTCGCCACTAAGCACCATTTTAATTCCCATGGCTTTAATTTTACGTGCCATTAAGTACATGGGAGTAGAAGCGCGAATAGTGGTTACATCATAGGTTTCTAAATGATAGATAACTTCTTTTAAAGCATCAATACCTTCTTGTTCGGTAAAAATAACGCTGTGATGAATGGTGCCAATGCTTTCTGCAACGGTTTTCGCAGCAATTAAATCGGGAGAGCCTGCTAAACCACAGGCAAAAGAGTGTACTTTAGGCCACCAAGCTTCACTTAAGTCATTTTCTTCAATACGACGTGCGGCAAATTTTTGCGTGATGGCTGAAATTAAAGACGAATCTAAACCACCAGAAAGCAATACGCCATAAGGTACATCGGTCATTAAATGACTTTTTACTGACTCTTCTAACGCTTCACGAATTTTTGTGGTGCTGGTAGTATTGTCTTTTATCGCGCCGTATTGTTGCCAGTTACGTTTATAATAACGTTGCAATTCACCAACGCGACTATCTAAAATATGTCCGGGCGGAAACTCAGCTACCGTTTTACAAATGGGCATCAACGCTTTCATTTCTGAGGCAACGTAAAAGTTACCATCACCATCATAACCAGTATAAAGTGGAATAATACCCATATGATCACGGGCAATTAAATACGAGTTATTGGTTTCATCATAGAGTATGAATGCAAACATACCTTGTAGTTTATCAACAAAATCAACACCATGTTCTTTATATAAAGGCAAAATAACTTCACAGTCAGACGCCGTTTGAAATTCATAATCAACCGATAAAGCACTAGCTAATGCTTTGTGGTTATATATTTCACCATTAACCGCTAATATGTGGGTTTTATTCTCATTATAAAGGGGTTGAGCACCATGTTCAGTATCAACAATGGACAAACGTTCATGTACTAAAATGGCATTGTCATTGTTGTAAATGCCTGACCAGTCGGGGCCACGGTGACGTAAAAGGCGAGAATATTCTAAAGCTTTCGGACGAAGTGCTTGCGCACCTGTTTTTATATCTAATATACCAAAGATCGAACACATTGAAGCGCTACTCCTTTAAGTTAATAGTAATACCTGTCTTTAACAAGAAGGTATAAATCAAATTGTGAGTTTTCTTGTACATTTTTCTAAGTAACGAAATAGTGCAACAGCACTAATTACTAAAAGACACTTTGCCAGTTTGATAATAAAAAGCAACTAAAATATTTATTGCTGTTAAATTTAATGGTTATAAGGAGCATTTAAAACCTTATTTATCGTTCATTAGATTAAAACTATAGTTTCTTAAGGATTCGTTAAGTATTCAATTTTAAAATATGTTTTAATCTATTCCTGTTTCAATTTATTCACTTAATTTTCGGTAGGTTACTTTGCATTATTTAGTTAGAACACCCTTATTCTTGGTTTTATTATTCAGTCTATTTATTAGCTCTGACATGCAAGCTGAAACAACAATAACGAGTCGTCAAGCGTTAGAACAAACATTAGCACAGCATAAAGGAAAAGTTGTATATCTTGATTTTTGGGCCTCATGGTGTGGACCTTGTCGCAAATCTTTTCCTTGGATGAACAAAATACAAGCAGAATATAAGTCGCAAGGTTTCAGTGTCATCAGTATCAATTTAGATGCTAACAGAGCATTAGCAGAAAAGTTTCTGGTAGAAACGCCCGCTGTTTTTCCGGTTATTTATGATCCTAAAGGTAAACTGGCTAAACATTTTAAAATAAAAGGTATGCCAAGCAGTATGTTGATTGGGCGTGATGGTGAAATTAAATTTAGGCATGCAGGTTTTTTTATTAATAGAATTCCTCAATACCAACAAGAAATTGAATTGTTGTTAGCAGAAATAAAATAAGTAAGCAGAAATAAAATAAGTAAGCAGAAGCTTTTATGAAGATAAAATTAAAACGACTATTGTTAGTTCCTTTAATTGTTAGTGTGACAGGGTGCGCCAACCTTGGCGTTGAACCTTGGGAGCGAGACTTACTTGCTAAAAAAGAAATGGCATTAACCTCATCACCTATTGATGCTACGTTTGACGATCATATTTATTTCAGTAAAGAAGCGTCAAGTGGTGGTAAAGGCTTTGGTGGCGGAGGTTGTGGGTGCAACTAGCTAAAAAACTCGGTTCTAAAAAGCCCAACCGTGAAAAAGTGAATGTGAAACTTGCCTTAACGGTTGCTGCCACCGCGCTTTTAGGAGCACCTTGTTTTGTTAATGCGGCTGAAACCTCAGCACTTAATGCTTGGTCATTTGATACCGCAGTACTTTACTATGCTGAAGTTGATAGAGTAACCGCAACTGAAGCAATGTTAGGGGCAAGCAAAACATTCGATGATGGTAGCGTATTAAGCTTGAAATTCACGTTAGATGTTTTAACAGGAACCTCACCAAACGGTGCCGTTGCACAACCTACAACGCAGACTTTTACCAGACCCTCAGGCAATGGTGAATATCAAACGCCCGCCAATAAAACACCTATCTATGACGGTTTTAGAGACAGGCGTGTACAATTTAACGGCCAATGGACACAGCCATTAGCAGCTAATTATACGGTAAGTGGTGGTGTGCATATATCCAAAGAATATGATTATTTATCTTTAGGGGTAAATGGTAGTTTAGCTTATGAGTTTAATAATAAAAACTCTACCTTTTCAATAGGTAGTAGTTACTTTAAAGATACCTACAATCCTGTCGGCGGCATACCTAAACCGTTAACAGTGATGATAACTGGCAGTGGCGATGAGGATGTTGACGACCCAACTCGCCTAGGCAAAGACGACACTAAATCGAGTGCTGACATTATGTTTGGTGTTACCCAAGTGATTAATAGGCGACTGATCATGGCGTTTAATTATTCGTATGCCAAGGTAGGCGGTTATCTCAATGATCCTTATAAACGTTTAAGTCGCGTCAATGCTAATGGTGAAGCCGTTGATTATGTTTATGAGTCTCGACCTGACTCACGCGAAAAACAAAGTGTCTTTACCCAAGCTAAATATAATTTGGGTGGTGCTTTACTAAAAAACACCATGTTAAATAATACCGTATTAGATATTTCTTATCGCTATATGTGGGACGATTGGCAAATAAATTCACATACTATTGATAGTCGCTTTTATATCCCTATTGGCATTAACAGTTACTTAGAACCACACTTTCGAGTTTATCAGCAATCAGCAGCTAAATTTTATCAACCTTTTTTAAATGAGCCCGATAGCTTGCCTACTTACGCTAGTGCTGATTTACGTATTGGTGAAATGACCGCCTATACCCTAGGTTTAAAATACGGCACTTTTGTTAATGGTGGTGATGAACTATCGTTTCGGTTGGAATATTATACTCAAAGGCTAACCAATGCAGGTTTTAATGAACCAGGAATATTATCAAGGCAAGCGCTATACGAAAGCGTTAATGCGATTATTGCTCAAGTAACGTATTCATTTTAATTTGCTACCGGACTTATTTTGCTCACTAAAAAATTGCCTCCAAAAACGTATCAAAAACTAAGCAAAAGCACTCAGCATAGAAAAGTCACCATAGAAAATCGTGTGGATGGTTTTTCTATTCTATTTTTTGCCATGGCGAGTCAATGCGAAATTATTATAGAAACGACTAAAAAATCACTTGCTAAACGTCTTGGCGACAAGCTTGCCAAGGAAGTATGGCGTATTGAAGACAAGTACAGTCGTTATAATGTAAATAGTATTTGCAGTAAAATTAACCAAAGTAATGGGCAAGCAGTCGCTATTGATAATGAAACCTACTTGTTATTAAATTTTGCTGATACTTGTTATCAACTCAGTGACGGTTTGTTTGATATTACTTCAGGCGTACTCAGACGAATATGGCGTTTTGATTGTACCGATAATGTGCCAACAGATGAGCAAGTTAATGATCTCACAGCTTATATTGGTTGGTATAAAGTGAGTTATGATGACCAAACTATTACCTTACCAGAAAGTATGGAAATTGATTTTGGTGGTATCGGTAAAGAATATGCCGTTGATCGCTGCATTTTACTTAGCCAAGCAATAACCGACAAGCCTGTTTTAGTCAATTTAGGGGGGGATTTATGTGCAACGTCACCACGTAAAAACAATCAAGCTTGGCAAGTGGGTATAGAAAACCCTGACTTTCAAGCACACAAAGAACAAAATCAGCAAATGATTGTGTCACTAACCCAAGGCGCTCTTGCTACCAGTGGCGATGCTCAGCGGTACTTATTAAAAGACGGCAAACGATATAGCCATATATTAAATGCCAAAACAGGCTGGCCTATTGAGCATGCACCACGTTCAATAACCGTGGTTGCACCGCAGTGTGTTCAAGCGGGAATTTTGGCAACCTTAGCTTTATTGCAAGGTGAAAATGCAGAAGAATTTTTAGCTGAGCAAGGTATTAAATTTTGGGCGCTCAGGTAACCGTCATTAATAGTCACTATAAGGTATGAATCTTAAATTTGGAAATTAACGAAATATTTTGCTAAATTTAACTCTATAGCTTGTTGGGTTTTTTGATATGCGATATATAACCGTTCTTTTTATTCTGATAACTATGTCAAGCCTTGCGCAAGCATCTAATGAGATAACTTGTTATAGCTCGATATATGCACCTTATTCTTATTTGAAAGAGGGAAGACCAACCGGTATCGATATTGATATCGTGACCGCAATAGCGAAAAAAATAGACCTTTCGGTTTCGTTTAAAATCATTCCATGGTCGAGGTTAAAACAAAACGTGCGTGCGGGAAAAATCGATTGTGCTATGGCTTTTTTAAAAAGCTCTACCTATACCGATAACATGATTTTTATGAACAGCCCTATCACCACGGGGTATTTTACGCTATTTATTGAGGAAAATAATACAGAGAAACTGCAAACACTGACTGACTTTTATGGTTTAACGGTTGGGGTTAATCGAGGTTTTAAAGCACCTTTAGTGTTTAATCAAGCAGTGGCTAACAACTTGATTAAAAAATATGAAGTAGGAGATGAACAACAAAGTTTACAAATGTTATTAAAATCAAGGCTTTCCGGAGTGTTAACCGATAAAGTGGTTGGCATGTTTAATTTACAGCAGTTAGGTATTACCACCATTGTTCCCCTTAAAAAACCTATAACTTCTATTGCCGTATATTTGATTTTTTCGAAAAACATGCAAGTATCTGGCTTAGTAAAAAAATTTGATATTGCGTTAGCGGCTCTACGGCAAGAGGGCACTTATCAACTAATCATAGATAAGTACCTCGACAACTAACAATTAAACTAGGGAATAACAAATCTAGATTGTCGAAGCAAAGGACACAGATTATGGGTAGTGATAGAATACAGTTTCTAAATTTTGAAATTAAAAAATAACCTTGATAAATTTTAATCATATACCTTTACTGAATGTATCAATAAGAACGCTAAGTTTTATTCTTCTCTTGTTTACTTGGTCATGTTTAGCTAACACATCAAAGCAACTTACTTGTTATAGCTCAATTTATGCGCCTTATTC
The DNA here is from genome assembly GCA_016765685.1 of Colwellia sp. Taxonomy (GTDB): domain Bacteria; phylum Pseudomonadota; class Gammaproteobacteria; order Enterobacterales; family Alteromonadaceae; genus Colwellia. The sequence goes on from JAESPR010000123.1 coordinate 10,085, forward strand.
TTATCTTGAAGCCGGTCAACCAACGGGCATTGATATTGATTTGATTAATATAATTGCCGATAAAATTGGTATTGATGTTACCTTTAAAATTATCCCTTGGTCTCGATTAAAGCAAAGCATTGTTGCTGGAAAAATTGATTGTGCCGCCGCTTTTTTACCATCCTCTGCATTTACCAAAAAAATGTTTTTTATGAAATACCCGATCACTACCGGTGAGCACACCATATTCATTAAAGAGCATAATAAAAATAAATTTAAAACATTAACCGATTTTTATGGTTACACCATAGCCGTTAATCGAGGTTTTAAAACACCACTAATTTTTAGCCAAGCAATTACTGATAAGTTAATAAAAAAATATGATGTAGGGGATGAGCTTCAAAGCTTACAAATGTTATCAGCGTCTAGGGTTGAAGGAGTCCTTACCGACAAAAGTGTCGGTTTATTTAATTTACATCAATTAAAAATCAACAATATTATCCCCCTTGCAGAGCCGCTAACTTCTACGCCGGTTTTTCTAGTTTTTTCTAAAAAAATAAAAGACACTGGGCTAATAGCAAAATTTGATCAGGCACTAATATCAATGCAAGCAGAGGGTATTTATCAGAAAATTATTGATAAGTATCTTTTGTATTAATATACCCATATACGGGTATAGATGTTATCTCACTGCCGTTGGGAATTTAATTTGTCATTTCATTATTTTTACCTATTAATACCATAGTATATGGACTCCTTTGAGCACTTTGATTTGAAATTTTTTATTGAAAATTCCCAATAGACAATTGACTTGACTCATGTTTTAAAGCATCTTTAGTTCAAGTTTAATTTTAAGAAATGAATGACATGAAAAAATTAAAAAATGAAGCGGAATTATTTAAAAAAGCCTTAGTTATTGGTGAGAAATATGCAGTAAATCGTGGTTATAAAAATTTTTCTGCGACAAGTTCGGCTAAAGACAAAGTTGAAAGTCTCTATCGTTTATTGGTCAGTGATAAATTAATACAACCATTGCCAATTGATAATGAAGATCAACCGCATATGAAGCACAAATTAGCGCTATGGATTGCCAAGCAATTACCTGAAGGGCATACTTTACTCAAATAGTTTTAAAAGGTTGTAAAGCACTCATCAAGTGCTTTACAGCTATTAAAGTTGTGGGAACGAACAATACAATTAAGGATGTTTATTTAAGACCATGCTGTTCATATTTCCCTTTTACCGTCAGCAGAACAGTAACAGCAACATCAGACGTGTTTTTCCAATACCAGCCATGAGAGCCTGCAAATGGCGTAGTGAAACTGCCTTTCATCTCATCTAATGTGGCTATGGCATAACTTTCAAAGTAGCCGGTGGTATCTCCCTCAGGTTCGCCATGTAAGTCAAAATACAACACGGCTCCACTGGTTAGCCATTCATACTCAATTTTTTGATATTGTTGCATAACGAATTTATATTCAACGCCACTATCTGCAGGCACAATTATTTCAATTGTTGCTGTCGCACCTTTTTCTGATGTTGCTTGTGTAGAGGGTTTAGCAGAGGTTTCAGCTTTTGCATGGTGAAAAATTGTTAAACCAAGTTTATGCCCTATACCGGTAGGATCGATGTTGTATTCAGCAGGTAATATTACCGTTAATAATGTTATCACTGCGAAGACAAAACTGATCAGAGTATATTTAATCAATGTTCGGTTTGTTAGCGTTATAGATTGTGGTGTTGTATTTTGCATCTCTTTGTCTCTTGATTCGGGTTTAATCGCTTAAAGTGTCATTAAATTCTAATAAGTTAACTAATAAAATAGCCTGTTAATTGCAAGCCTATTAGCATAAATCCTGCGCTCATCAATAAACCATTGGTATTGGTCGCAAATCGAGTAAAACTACTGTGCTTACGCCAAAAGTTAATGGCTAAAAGAATAAAGGCCAGAGCGGTAAATTGCCCTAATTCAACCCCTACATTAAAGGCAATTAAATTAGGAATTAAGCCATCTTCTGGCAGTTGAAACTCTTGTAACTTGGTTGCTAGGCCAAAACCGTGCAAAAGACCGAAAAGAAGCACAGCGAGCTTGGCATTGGGTGATTTACCAAGGAGTCGCTTAAAACCGCCTAAATTATCAAAACCTTTATAGACGACTGAAAAACCAATAATAGCATCAATTAAGTAAGCGTTTACTTGAATGTCACTGATCACGCCATAAAGCAAGGTTATGCTGTGCCCTAAGGTAAACATACTGACATACAGTAAAACATCTCGGCTTCTGTATAAAAAGAACAGCACACCGACTAAGAACAATAAATGATCATAACCGGTTACCATATGTTTAGCACCGATATACAAAAAGGGAATAATTTGTACTCCCGTATTTTGCTGCAAAAAAGCACGAGTACTCTCATCTACCCCATGAGCAAAAGCTTCCATAGGTAGCCAAATAGTTAGTAAGGCGATGAGGTAAATTGAGCCATAGCGCAGAAAAGTGTTAGACATTAACAGTCTCCTCTGGGTAATTTGTTTTAGCGTTAGCTTCTTTGTGATCATGCTTTTCTTCACGGTGCAGTAGGCGATATAAAACAGGCAGCACGAATAGTGTTAACAGGGTTGAAGAAATTATTCCTCCAATAACTACCGTGGCTAATGGCCGTTGAACCTCAGAGCCAATGCCGGTACTAAGCGCCATCGGCACAAAGCCTAGCGAGGCAACCAGTGCCGTAGTAAGCACAGGTCTCAATCGGGTCAAAGCTCCGTCAATAATTGCTTTATCTAAAGCAAAACCTTCTCGCCTAAGATCTCGAATAAATGACACCATCACCAAACCATTTAATATCGCTATCCCTGATAGCGCGATAAAGCCTACTGCGGCTGAAATTGAAAAAGGTATATCTCTCAGTAATAAGGCAAATATACCGCCAGTTAACGCCAAAGGCACACCGGTAAAAATAATCATCGAGTCTTTAAACGAGCCTAAGGCCAAGAAAAGCAAACCGATAATCATAACTAAGGTAATAGGCACAACAATGGCTAACCTTTTTGATGCTGATTCTAACTTTTGGTAGGTACCGCCATATTCAATCCAATAACCAGCAGGTATCTCAACAGTCTCATTAATTGCTGCTTGAATATCTTTAACAAAGGAGCCTAAATCTCTGCCTCTGACATTAGCAGTAACAACGAATCTACGTTTACCATTTTCTCTATTGACTTGATTTACGCCTTCAACCAATTTAAGTTCAGCAACTTCTTGCAATGGAACATACTCTTGCTGTAGCACATTGCTATTATTGTTCATAATAATAGGCAAATAAGCTAACGCATCAACATCAGTTCTTAGCGCTTCAGGTAGACGTACTACAATATCGATGCGCTGATCACCTTGATAGAATTTACCCGCAATAGTGCCTCCTAATGCGGTACCAAGCTGTGTTTGTAATGCTTTCACACTGAGCCCATATTTTGCTAATTGTTCAAGATCAGGGTTAATGGTCAACATCGGCAAACCTGTGGTACGCTCAACTTGCACATCAACTATACCTTCTACATTGGCAATGGCAGCGTTTATACTGTTACCTATAGCCGTTAATGTTTCAAAGTCATCGCCAAATACTTTAATAGCAAGCTCTGCACGTACACCTGCGAGTAACTCGTTAAAGCGCATTTGTATCGGTTGTAAAAACTCATAGCGATTACCGGGTATAGGCTCAACTACTTTTGCTAGCTCTTCAACAAATTGATTTTTAGATTTTTTAGGATCGGGCCATTCACTGCGCGGTTTTAAAATAATAAAATTATCGGCAACACTTGGCGGCACAGCATCGGTGGCAACATCTGCGGTGCCTATTTTGGTAAAAACACGTTCTACTTCGGGCATTTGGGAGATTTTTTCTTCCAAAACTTTTTGTAATGCCACAGATTGCGATAATGAGGTACCCGGAATGCGCAAGGCATGCATGGCAATATCACCTTCATCCAAGTTTGGCATAAATTCACTCCCCAGTTTGTTTACTGAAAATCCTGCCAAGCCGACAAGACTAACAGCGAATAACACCACCAACCAGCGAACCTTTAGCGCAAAAGTCAATGAGGGACGATAGAGGGCAAGTGAATACTTGAGGACGATATTTTCTTTTTCCTTAACCGGACCTTTAAACAAAATTGCAATAGCCGCTGGTACAAAGGTTACCGTTAGCAACATGGCACAAGATAAAGCAATCACCACGGTAAACGCCATCGGGTGAAACATTTTACCTTCAACACCGGTGAGAGCAAAAATAGGTAAATAAACCGCAGTGATAATAAAGACACCAAACATGGCGGGGCGAATAACCTCTTTTGTTGCTGCAAAGACCAATGTTAGGCGTTCATTAACCGACATCGTTCGGCCGTTATGTGAGGCTGCATTGAGCTTCCTCATACAGTTTTCAACAATAATAATGGCGCCATCAACCAGTAGACCAAAATCTAAGGCGCCTAAACTCATTAAATTAGCACTCACACCCGCCTGTACCATGCCGGTGATAGTCATTAACATGGCAAAGGGGATCACCGCAGCGGTAAGTAATGCCGCGCGCATATTGCCTAGCATAACAAACAACACCACAATAACTAATAACGCGCCTCCTAACAGGTTGTTTTTAACAGTATTTAAGGTTTTGTCAACTAAACTGGTACGATCATAAACAGCCGTAACCGTAATACCAACAGGTAAACTCTTTTTAATTTCTTCTAGTTTAATGCCAACCGCTTTAGCGACATTACGGCTATTTTCACCAATGAGCATAAACACTGTGCTCATCACTACTTCCCTGCCGTTTTGGGTTGCCGCCCCAGTTCTTAACTCTTTACCTTCTTGTACTTTTGCCACGTCAGAAATTCGAATAACGCTGCCATCATTTGTGCTAAGTGGAATGCTAGCCAAGTCATCTAAGCTTTGCACTTGCCCTGGGATCCGCACCAACCACTGCGCACCATTTTTTTCAATAAACCCTGCGCCTTTATTATCATTATTGTCTTGTATCGCTTGAATAACATCTTGCTGGCTAACACCAAAAGCCAGTAGTTTTTGTGGCTCAAAAGCAATCAGTATTTCACGTTTAAAGCCGCCGATAGGATTAACTTCTACCACACCATCTACTTGCATTAACTGGGGTCTAATGACCCAATCATGTACGGTTCTTAAATCCGTAGGCGTGATAAGTTTACCTTCACCGTTACGTGAGCCAGGCTGTGCATCAACGGTGAACATGAATATTTCACCTAAGCCTGTGGCTATTGGACCAAGCTCTGGCTCTAAGCCAAAAGGTAAGTCTGATTTTGCTGACATTAAGCGTTCATTGACTAATTGTCGGGCAAAATAAATATCGGATTCATCACTAAAAATAGCAGTCACTTGTGATAAACCGTAACGAGAAACCGAGCGTGTGCTAACCAAATTGGGAATGCCCGCCAAGGCTGTTTCTAATGGATAAGTTACCCGTTGCTCTACTTCAAGCGGTGTATAGCCTGGTGCCTCGGTATTGATCATCACCTGAACATTGGTGATATCTGGTACGGCATCGATAGGAAGTTTAGTCGCATTCCAAATGCCTAACCCTGAAACCGCTAGCACTGCTAGCATAATAATAGCGTTTCTACGGATAGAAAATTTAAGTAAATATTCGAGCATGATTATTCCTTCTAAAGGTAAGCCTTAATGATCGTGTGATGCGCCAGACTTTTCTACATCGGCTTTGAGGATATAACTATTCTCGGTTACGTATTCAGTGCCAATAGAAATCCCTCCTAGCACTTCAATTTCATTGCCTACTATTCGGCCTAGTTCAAGCATTCTAACTTCATATTCATTGCCTACCTTGGCATAAACCACGGTAAAATCCCGAAAGCTTTGCAGGGCTTCTCGCTTAACCGCCATAGCTACATCGTATGTGCCAATTTCAATATCTGCACTGACGAAATAGCCTTCAGATAATAATTCATCGGTATTATCTACTAAGACACGAAATAGCTTTGCTTGATCATCCCTAACTTTTAACACTCGGCTCTCAATTTTACTTATTTGCTTTTTTTCAATACCGTTAATGCTAAGTGTTGTTTTTGCACCAATATTTACTTTAGATAAATCCATTGGGAAAACAGCAAGCTCGGCAATTAAAATCTCATTATTAGTGACGGCAAGTAATACCCTGCCTTTAGATTGCTCTCCTGAGTTAACATTAAGCGCGGTAACCACACCATTTTTAGGTGAAAAGAGTTGATACGATTGTAAGTTTTCATTACTTTCAATAGTAACGAGTAGTTGATTTTTCTTAACCGTGTCGCCAAAGTTAATATGGACTTTTTTTACCAAACCATCGAAGCGTGCATAAATATGGCTGGTTGCATTGCTAGGTAAAACTAGCTTGCCATACACTTTTAACGTTTCATGAAACGTTGATGGCCCAACAATTTCAGTGGCAATTTCCATAGCCTGTGCAATTTTATCATCGATACGGGTACGCCCTTCAATATTGTCATATTGCCAACTATACGTTTTGCCTTGATATTTAGCGGTAAGGGAAACGATAAATGAGTGTGGTTCATAGATAACCACATCTCCTCGAAGGTATTCGCCCTCTTGGTAAAAGTTTATATCATCTATACCATCACCTAATCGGGTAAGCTTTACATTAAGGTCAACCTTTGATGGATCAATCGCTTTGCCATCGGTTGTTGCCCAGACACGAAATTCAGGTGGAACACCCGTTTCGACAATAGCTAGTTCAATGGAAAAATCATCCTTTCGTAGCATGCGTCCACGATTTGGCCCTTTTTCTGGCTCGACCTCTTCAGCCTTTTGCTGCGAACCGGCATAGCTTGAGAAACTTACACTTAAGCTAACAAAGCAGAGTGTGCTCATTAGGGCTAATATTTGAAATGTTGGTCTCATGGTTATTTCTCGTTGCTTTCTTTGTTTAAAGGGAGTAGTAGTGGCATTATTGATGCTCATTATTGATGCTAAAAAGGGACGAGCCGGTTAAACGCTCTATTTCAATGTTATTTAAGTGAGCATTTTGATAAGCATCTATCAAGTCTGATTGAGCATTTAATAGTGCTTGTTGAGTATTCATCCATTCGGTATAGCTATATAGCCCAATGTTGAACGCTTTTTCTGCTTCTTCAAAAGCACGCTCTAGCACAGGAATGATTTTTACAGTGACTGCATCAATGACATGTAATGAATGTTTCATTTGTTCGATACGCACATATAATTGAGTGTTAAGCTTATGAACGAGAGCGAGTGATTCTGTTTCTAGTTGATTTTGAGAGGCACGTAAGGCGTTTATTTTCCCTTGATTTTGATTCGATTCACCAAAAGGAATTGAAACTCCAGCGACTAAACCAAAGTCATCAGTTGTTTCATAACGGCGTAAGCCGGTTGAGAATTGCCATAAGGGTTTAGTTTCAATACGTGCAAACTCAATTTTAGACTGCGCAATTCTTTGCTTGGTTGCATAGATGCTTAATAAAGGGCTTTGTTTAAGTTGAGTTAATAAAACATCAATGTTAGAAAGTTTAGGTAATGACAACAGTGAGCCGATAATTTTAGCTTTTTTATGCAGATTACTATTTGCATAGCCATGCTCTTGGTTATGCCACTGCGCTAATAACTGATACTTGCTGGCATCAATTTCATGCGTTAAATCGTCGGCTATAAGCGCTCGTGTAGCTACTTCTGCTTGTAACTTTAGTTTATCTACTAAAGAAGATTTACCCGCTTTTACCCGTTTATTGACTGCGATTAAAGCGCTGTTTGCCTGTTTTAAGCTGAGGTTTGCTAATTTGAGTCTTTCTTGTTGAACTAATACTTGTATAAAATATCGTGCTGTTTGTGCGGCTAAATCTAATACTTTTATTTCACGCTCTAAAGCAAGTGTGTTTCCTTTTACTTTAGCAACACTCATTCTACTTTTTGCTAACTGTCCGTCTAACAGCCAAGAGAGTGATAAGGTAGATTGTGCACTTTTTAAACCGCTATGTTCACCTGTGCCTAGTGCATCTTCTATTAAAAATCCGATTGTTGGTCTACTCTGCACCCCAGCTTGTTGAACATAACCTCTATAAACATCAGCTTGATTAGTAAATGTTTTAAGGTCTGGATGTTTATTGATTGTTTGGGTTATTGCACTGCGTAAATCAATTGTTTGTAACGTACTTTCTTGAGCATTAATTTTTTGGGCATAACTGTCTTGGGTAAAAGTAGCCCCTGAGATAAAAGGGATGATAATCAATACAAAATGCTTGAATTTTAAATTACCATCGATAAAAAGCCAATTTGAGTTCGGTTTTATATTGATGAGTTTTTTTACATGAAATTTCATAGTTATTACCTAGAATAAATACCTTAAAGAAAATGTTTTTTATTACTTTAATGACTGAATAGTATTTCAATAGTGTGATGAATACTGTCTACCGATGTTATGGATACTAACGTTAAGATAAATGTTGTCACCAAAACAATTTTTTTAGGAAACACCTTAAACTGTTTATCGCTGAGCAAATGCATCACTCGTTGTTCAAGTGACTGACGACAGAAGTGAACGAATAATTCATTGTTATGCGATTCATTTTTACAACGAGGGTGCATAGCATAATTAGCGGCCAATTTAGTAAATTTAACCAGAGTACCCGCAACCTTATATAGCTGATGCTGGCGTGATTTCTTTTGATTTTCCACCAAGAAAGCATCAGCGTCATGCTCCATAGAAAGTGACATTTTAGAGATCAGTAATTGTTTAATGTAGGTGAAAAAATAAACGGCTAAAAATGAAAAAAGCCATTTTTTTAAAGGATCTCTATGATGTAAATGTGCTAATTCATGCTGAATGATTATTTCAATGTCACCGACACTTAATTTCTCTATTAACCCTGTCGATATATAACAAGATGGTTTAATTAACCCCGCAGTGAATGCTGTTGGGATAGGTGACTCTATCACGTAAACTTGTTTGTTATTTGTAATATCTAAAGTGCTTAAAGCACGTAAAAGTCTTATCTGATGGTGGTTTTTGTATAACACTATCATTTTCAACAGTACAATATAACAACTGAAAACGATGAAAGTTATCAGGCTAACACTATGCCAGCTTAAAAAATCAAAGCTGTTTTGGTGATGCCAATGAACCAGTTTCGTTAACCAAATGAATGATGAAGTCGATTGAAAAGGCATACAAAAGAAGAAGGTAACACTCAATGCAACCAACCAAGGAGAAAGCACAAATAACCATAATAAGGATTTACGGCTAGATACGGTATAGTCTTGTAGTTTATTTTTAACAAGAAAAAAAACAACCGAAACCAATATGTTGGCAACAATAAAGGCTAATATAGCCATGTTAAGTAAATTAAAGGCTAATGCCCACGAGCCATAAATCACGTTATTGACGCCTTCTGTAATTTTTGACGTTGTTGTTCAATCATAGCTTCTAATTTATCTAACTGTTGCTCGTTTAGATCAGATGAGAGAGAAGAAAAAGCCGCGATGACGCTATTTTCACCGTCAGTAACAAAGTCATGAGTAACCTCTTTGATCAATTGACCAATTAACTCTTGTCGTGCAACCTTAGGATGGTATTGATAAGCGTGACCATTCTTTAATCTACTTAACAGGCCTTTTTTAAATAGCCGTTCTAAAGTGCTTTGAATGGTATTAAGCGTGCCACCACGGCTTTTCTTAAAATAACTATATACCTGCTTCGCATCCGCAGGTTGATTTTTCCATAGGTATTCTAAAACTTGTTTTTCTAATTCACCGAGTAACATAGACTTATTAACATCATTTTTTAATGGGATGGCTTTTTATGGGCTGATCATGTCACATTAAAAACCGATAGGCAATCGGTTTTTAATCGTTAAGACGTAAAGCATGACCTTGGTAAGTGCTAGTGAGCAATTGTCTTCTTTAAATGAGTTGTTATAGAGGGCGAAAAATAAATGAAATGAAATTACTGTAATGGCACGTATTCTTTAAAATGGCTTCTACATAAGGCTTGGTAGCGTTCGTTACCGCCAACTTCTACTTGCTCGCCACCGGTTGCGGCTTTACCGTTACTCGTTAAACGAATAACAAAATTGGCCTTGCGTCCACAATGACAAATAGTTTTTAATTCAACCAGTTTATCAGCCCAAGCGAGTAGGGCGGCACTACCGGAAAAAGTTTGCCCTAAAAAGTCGGTACGAATACCGTAGGCTAATACCGGAATATGTAAATTATCAACAATATCTGTTAATTGTTTCACTTGTGCGGTTGATAAAAACTGCGCTTCATCAATTAACACACAGGCAATTTTTTCATCCCTTTGCATTGTGGTAACTTCTACTAGCAAATCTGTTTTTTGAGTGAACAACTGCGCATCGGCATTAATACCTAAACGAGAGGAAACCTTGCCTTTTTCATACCTGTCATCAATTTGTGCGGTATAAAGCACTGTTCGTAAACCACACTCATTATAGTTATAAGACGACTGTAATAAGTGCGTAGACTTGCCAGCATTCATTGATGAATAGTAAAAATAGAGTTGTGCCATGGTGTTTTATTCGTCTTACTTTTTTTAGTGTAATTATTGTTTTAGGGGGGATGTTGGCCGCAGTTTACACTACGGCCAGTGCAATTGAAAAATTAAGCTCCGTAAGGTACCCAAACATTTTTAATTTCTACCGCTTTACGGAGAAATAAATCAGACTCAATTTGAGAACTGTCATACCAATCATAAATTTTGCCGTGATTTACCCAAGTGCGTTTCATAGTAGCGGCAGCTTCAAATTCAACAAGTTTAGAACCCGCTTCATTGCCCCAATACCAAAAGCCATCAATATCGTAATGTTTAGCTAAGGTATCGGTAAGCTCATCACGATCGCCGGTAATAATATTGATGACACCACCGGGTAAATCTGAAGTATTGAGAATTTGATAAAAGTCTGTCGCCAGTAAAGCAGTTTCACTTGCAGGGACAAAAATAACTCGGTTGCCCATGGCAATAGCCGGCATTATCGTTGAGATCATCCCCAATAAACCTGCTTCTTCAGGAGCCACAATGGCAATATTTCCGACAGCTTCCTTCATCGCTAGGGTAACGATACGTCCAGGGGGGGTATGTATTTTCCCTTCATACTTATCCGCCCAAGCGGCACTGGTAAATATACGACGAATCGATAATTCAACTTCGTTAACTGCGTCGCTAGTAGATTTACCGGTAAGTTGCGAAATACGTTTAGCAAATTCGTCGCTTCTAGCACTGAGGTTTTCAGCAATAAAATAAAGCACTTGTGCTCTATTGTGACCAGAAGCGCTAGACCAAGCACTGGCTTTATTCGCCGCTTCTACCGCATTACGAATATCTTTTCGACTGCCTTGAGGTAGTTCAGCGATGTGTTGACCGTTATAATCAACAACAGCAATACTATAACCACTATCTGGGCGTACTTGCTTGCCACCAATATAAAGCTTGGCGGTTTTATCGATATTTATCTCATCTTGAGCTGTTGCTTTGTTGTTTGTTTTTTGTGGTTTAGCTTTTGTAGCTATTTTCGATGTTAATTTTGCTTGCCAACTTTCTTGAATATATTCAAACAAGCCTTCTTTGCCACCTTCACGACCAAAACCTGACTCTTTATAACCACCAAAACCGACACTGGCATCAAAAATATTTGTACTGTTAATCCACACTACACCGGCTTTAATTTTCGGTGCAACATCAAGGGCCAAGTTTATATTCTCCGACCAAACACTTGCCGCTAAACCATAACGACTGTTGTTAGCAATTTGAACCGCTTCATTTGGCGTTCTAAAGGTCATTGCAACTAACACTGGGCCGAAAATTTCTTGTTGAGCAACGGTTGAAGCAGGTTCAACATTGGTTAATAGGGTAGGTGGGTAAAAACAACCATTAGTGGGTATTTTACTGTTACTTTGATGTAAGGTAGCGCCTTCTTCAACTCCCAGTTCAACCATGGCTTTTATAATTTTGGCTTGACTTGGGTCGATTATTGCGCCCATATCAATCGATTTATCCAAAGAGTTACCTATGACTAACTTATTTAGCCTAGCGACCAACTTGTTGGTTAATTTTTTAGCGATAGACTCTTGCATCAATAAACGAGAGCCCGCACAGCATACTTGCCCTTGATTAAACCATATGGCATCAACTACACCTTCAACCACACTGTCTAAATCGGCATCTTCAAAAACGATAAAAGCGGACTTTCCACCGAGTTCAAGTGATATTTTTTTACCACTTCCGGCTGTCGCTTGGCGAATTAAACGGCCTACCGCTGTAGAGCCGGTAAAAGCGATTTTAGCTATATCTTTATGCTCTACAATAGCTTGACCAGCAATACCATCACCTAAAATAAGGTTGAACACCCCTTTAGGGAGTTTTATTTCATCGCAAATTTGTGCAAAAAGCACTGCGGTTGCTGGAGTAAACTCAGCCGGTTTTAAAATAACGGTATTGCCCATGGCTAGTGCAGGTGCTACTTTCCACGCGAGCATGAGCAAAGGGAAATTCCAAGGAATAATTTGTCCAACCACGCCTAATGCTTGATAATTTGGCAGTTCATTGTCCATTAGCTGTGCCCAGCCTGCATGGTGATAGAAATGACGCGCTACTAGCGGGATATCAATGTCTCGTGATTCTCTAATTGGCTTGCCATTATCTAAAGACTCTAGTACGGCAAATAAACGGCTGTGCTTTTGTAACTGCCGAGCCAGAGCATATAAATATTTGGCACGACCATGACCACCCAATTTTTGCCAAGCATTATTAGCCTTTTTTGCTGCGCTCACAGCTAAATCAACATCTTTGTCATTACCTTGGGCAACATCGGCTAATTTGTCGTTTGTTGCTGGGTTAGTACTGGCAAAATATTGTTTGTTAGCGGGGGTTTGCCATTGACCATTGATGTAATGATTTAATTGATTATTTTTTGCGGCTAACCATTGTTGTGCTGCATCGCTATTTTCTGAGGAGGGACCATATTCCATTGTAGTAAAAATCTCTTTAACTGACATAATGAATTCTCTTTGTTTTATATTATTTGAAGTAGATACTTAATGAGAAAGTAACGCTAGCTCATTGCGTGTCGGTAACTAGCTGAATAACTGCCAGTAACAAAGTGCTCTAATTGACGTTCAATATCGCCCAGTAAACTGCTTGCTCCAAATCTAAATAAGTGTGGGTCTAACCACTTATTTCCTAATTCTTCTTTCATTAAAATCATATATTCTAGTGCTTGTTTAGCGGTTTGAATTCCGCCGGCGGGTTTATAGCCAATTGCAAAGCCGGTTAATTCAAAATAAGCACGGATAGCACGTACCATGACCAAACTTACGGGCAGGGTAGCATTAACAGGCTCTTTACCGGTACTGGTTTTGATGAAATCAGCCCCCGCCATCATGCATACCCAGCTCGCTTTGGCGATATTGGTTAAGGTTGCTAGTTCACCGGTTGCTAAAATCGTTTTGATATGAGCCTCTTTGCAGGTTAAACGATACGCTTTAACTTCATCATAAATACCTTGCCAGTCGCCGGTAAATACTTTTTCTCTACTAATAACAATATCAATTTCTGTTGCACCCGCTTTTACCGAGGCTTCAATTTCAGCTAGTTTTATCGACAAAGGCGATTGACCCGCTGGGAATCCTGTAGAAACAGCAGCAATAGGAATGTTGGTTTCTTTTAACGCATCAACTGCACTTGTGATCATGTTGTGATAGACACAAACGGCGCCAGTAGTAATGTTAAGCGAGCTTGCATCAAGTGCAATAAGTAATTCTTTGTTGATGGGGTTCTTCGCTTTTTGACAAAGTCGACGAACTTTTCCTGGCGTATCATCGCCAGCAAGCGTAGTTAAATCAATAAATGTTATGGCTTTGAGTAACCATGCCGCTTGATGCTGTTTTTTTACCGTACGACGTTTAACAATAGTAGACGCGCGACGTTCAACGGCACTACGGTTGATATTTATGCTTTGTATAAAGCCTAAATCTAAGGGTATTCCTGTATTACGTTTAAGGGTTTGTTTATTTAACATAAAACACCTAATTAAAATTAATGAATAAGAGGGCAAGCGGCGATTAGTAATAATCGTTTAACAATTGACCTTTAGTTATTGTTAGGCTTGCCTTATTTCTTGAACTGTCATTTAGTTACATGTTGGTTGACCAATTTTATTCACTTTAAATATTGATGATTGATCAATTAAGAGAACAGTGTGTTATCACGGTATTTAAGTCACGTAGCATACCGTGGCGATTATAAAGCAATTATATACTTAAGAAAAACCCAGCAATAGCTGCGCTCATTAAGTTAGCCAGTGTTGCGGCAAGCATAGCCTTCATACCTAACTTAGCAATGTCATGTCTTCTACTTGGTGCCATTGAACCAATGCCGCCCAGCAAAATAGCAATGGAAGAAAGGTTAGCAAAACCACACAATGCAAAGGTGATAATAACTTGGGTAGAGGCACTTAACGTGTCTTTAACTTCAACAAAATTAACGTAAGCGAAAAACTCGTTTACCACTATTTTTTGGCCGATAAAACTACCTGCTTGTAACATTTCACTACTCGGTACGCCAATAATGAAAGCAATAGGGGCAAATAAATAACCTAAGAGCCATTCTATTGTTACACCTTCAAAGCCAAATAAACTTGCTGTGCCGCCCACTAATATATTCAGTAAGGCAATTAACGCGATAAAAGCTAATAACATAGCGCCTACATTAACCGCTAACTTTAAACCTGATGCGGCGCCTGTAGCGGCAGCATCAATAACATTAGTAGGTTGTTCGCCATCATCATCGGTCATGTCTTCGGTAATTAACTCTTTCTGCGCGATTTTTTCGTGCTCTGTTTCGGGCATGATGATTTTAGCCATAAGTAAACCACCAGGGGCAGCCATAAAAGAAGCGGCAATCAAATATTTCAAATCAATACCTAAACCAGCATAACCGGCTAAAATAGAGCCGGCAACCGACGCTAAACCACCAACCATAATAGCGAATAGCTCAGACTTGGTCATATTAGCAATATAAGGACGTATCACTAATGGCGCTTCCGTTTGGCCAACAAATATATTGGCTGTTGCGGATAATGATTCAGGTTTCGAGGTCTTTAATAATTTTTGCAAACCCCCACCTACAATTTTAACCACCCATTGCATTACGCCAAGGTAATATAGAACCGCGATTAACGAGGAGAAAAAGATAATAACGGGCAGTACGCGTATCGCAAAAACAAAACCAACGCCATTGCCATACATAGCGTCAGTGCCTAGTCCACCGAATAAAAAGGCAATACCAACATTGGCACTATCAATTACTTGCTGAACACCACCTGAAATTGACGCTAACGTATCTTTGCCAAAAGGGATATAAAGAACAAACGCCCCTAAGCCAATTTGCAGTGCAAAGGCCCAGCCAACAGTACGTAAATTAATTGCTTGACGTTTTTTAGATAGAAATACTGCGATGGCAAGTAAAACGGCAATACCTAGTAAGCCGCGAAGTGCTGTTAGATCCATTATAACCTCATGTTGTTTATTATTTTTTGTGCTTATTTTTAATACGCTTAAATAAGACAATCATTACTGTGATAATTGTCTTATTTTTGCTTTTAATACTTCTATTGCCATGCGGTTTTTGCCACCACGGGTAATCACTAAATCTGCCCATTCTTTGGATGGTTCGATAAATTGATGATACATAGGACGAACGGTAGTTAAATATTGATTAGTGATTGACTCTAAACTACGCTCTCGCTCTTGTGTATCTCGCTCTATACGTCTAATTAAACAAATATCGAGCGGTGTGTCCATGTAAACTTTAATATCAAAGCAGCCGCGAAGCAGCGGATTAGAGAGTAATAAAATGCCTTCAACCAAAATTATTTTGGTTGGTTTTACCGTAATGGTTTCTTTTGTTCGAGTATGCGTTTTATAACAATATACAGGACAGTCGATACTTTGCTGGGCAATTAAGGTTGTTAACTGTTTACTTAACAACTCATGTTCAAAAGCTTTCGGATGATCATAATTGGTCTGAATTCTTTCATCCATATCTAAGTGAGCCTGATCGCGATAATAGGCATCTTCTTTGATAATAGAGATCCCATCAGGCCCAAGTTCAGGTAGTAACTCTTGATAAATTGTTTCAGCGAAAAGTGACTTTCCCGATGCTGAAGCGCCTGCAATTGCTATTACAGTCGTTTTACTTGGCTGTGTCATTGATATATCCGTAGAAAAGTCAGTTAGTGTCATGAAAAATTTGATTTAGTCTATACTGAGCAATGTTAAATAAGCCAAATATAACTTGGCTAAACATAATAAAAGTATTAAATTAGCACAAGTTGACTAATTGGTCATGTTTATTTTCAATTTAAGGTGTGTATTTAATGGCAAGAGCAATCATTTTAGTGCTTGATAGTTTTGGTGTTGGGTTTTCAAACGATGCAGCGAAATTCGGAGATGTTGGCGCCAATACCTTTATCAGTATTGCAAAGTATTATTTGAAAGAACAAAACAAAGTTATTCACTTGCCAAATTTAGGTGCGTTAGGTTTGCATGAGTTGAGCAAACAAGCCAGTAGTGATGAAATATGGCAAGAATTCAAACAAGATTTAAGCACCGCCAATTTTGATTTTAACGATTTTTATATAAAACCAAAAAAAGGGGCTTTTGGTTTTATGGACGAAATTAGCACCGGTAAAGACACACCCAGCGGTCATTGGGAAATGACTGGGGTGCCGGTATTATTTGACTGGGATTACTTTTCTAATAAAAAGGCATCCTTTTCCAACGAATTAATTACTGCCATCAATGATAAAACAGGCTTCAGTGGTTTGTTAGGCAATTGCCATGCATCAGGTACTGATATTATTAATGCCTTAGGTCATGAGCATATTAAAACTGGTTTGCCTATTTGTTATACTTCAGCAGACAGCGTTTTTCAAGTAGCTGCTCATGAGGAGCACTTTGGTTTAGATAACCTATATCGTTATTGTGAGCAAGTTCGGGCATTGTTATCTGAGAGTGATTTTAATATAGGTCGTGTTATTGCTAGACCTTTTCTTGGTGATAATGATAGCAGTGATTTTGAACGTACCGGCAACCGTCGCGACTATTCAGTATTACCGCCATCAACCACCGTTTTAGAAAAAATAACTCAAGCAGGCGGGCAGGTGATTAGTGTTGGTAAAATAGCCGATATTTTTGCTCACCAAGGCATCACCGAAAAAACCAAAGCAACCGGCATTGACGCTTTAGTTGATGCCACAATAACGCATATCAAAAAAGCTGAAGATAACAGCCTAATTTTTACTAATTTAGTTAACTTCGATCAAGATTATGGCCATCGCCGTGATGCGATAGGTTATGCACAAGCATTAGAGAGCTTTGATAAACGATTACCTGAAATTTATACCGCAATGAATGATGATGATATTTTGTTTTTAACCGCCGATCATGGTTGTGATCCAACGTGGCCCGGTAATGATCATACCCGTGAATTTGTACCTTTGTTAGGTTATCATCATGGGGTACAATCTGTTGATCTAGGGCAAAGAGCAACGTTTGCTGATTTAGGGCAAACCTTAGCAGAGCTTTTTAATGTAGAGCCAATGGCTTACGGTACCAGTTTTTTGTCAGAGTTTAACGAGAAAGAAAAATAATATAATTTTAAAATAAACCAATATAAAAATACACTAAATAACATGAACAGTCCTTGGGAGAGAACGATGAAAATGTTTAAAAAAAACCTACTGTCGCTTTGTGTGCAAGCATCATTGCTAGCGGGTGTTACTACCGTTTCAGCTAATGCTTTAGCAGCAGACGAAGCAGCTAAAGAAAAAGTTGTTGGTATTGAAGTTATTCAAGTAACAGCGCGTAAACGCGTTGAAAATGTGCAAGAAGTGCCCATTGCGGTAACTGCGCTACAAGGTGATAACCTAGATGCTTTCAGCTCAGCCGCTATGGATATTCGTTTTTTAAATGCAAAAATTCCTAGCCTTTCCGTTGAATCGTCATTCGGTCGTACTTTTCCGCGTTTTTATATGCGTGGCTTAGGTAACTCTGATTTTGATTTAAACGCTTCTCAACCGGTATCTTTAGTGGTTGACGACGTAGTACAAGAAAGTCCCATTTTAAAAGGTTTTCCTGTATTTGATTTAGAAAGAATTGAAGTGTTAGGTGGCCCACAAGGGACTTTATTTGGTCGCAATACCCCTGCAGGTTTAGTTAAATTTGATTCAGCTAAACCAACTCAAGATTTTGACGGTTTTGCTTCCCTTTCTTATGGTAGCAAAAATACCAGTGATTTACGTGCAGCCGTTGGTGGTGGTTTAACTGATAATTTATCCGCTCGTATTTCAGTATTGCGCCAAGATAGAGATAACTATATTGATAACAAAGCACCCGGTTTTGAACAAAACGGTGTAGCAGGTGGTTATACCGATCAAGCACTTCGTATTCAATTTCTTTATGAAGGTGATGACTTTAATGCGCTGTTCAACTATCACATGCGAGATCTTGATGGTAAGCCGGTAGTCTTTTATGGCAACGGTATAAAATCGGGCACTAATGATTTAGCTGATAATTTTAGCCGTGATACAGTTTATCAAGATTCTGCTTCACGTGGTACTCAGCAGGTAGAAACTGAAGGTGCGAGTTTAAAATTAACTTTTGATTTGGGAGAACACACTATTACCTCAATTACCGGCTATGAAAGTGCTGAATTATTCTCTCGCGGAGATATTGATGGTGGTTATGGCTGTAATGGTTTTGCCTGTCCTCCTGGTTTTGAACCTAGTGGTCCTGGCACTATAAATATTAGCTCTGAAACAGCCGATGGTATTCCTGATCATAGTCAAATTACCCAAGAATTACGTTTAACCAGCAACTTTGATGGCAATTTTAATTATCAAACTGGGTTGTTTTATTTCAACGAAGACTTAACTATTGAAAGTTTTGCTTACGATGCGTTATTTAGTGGCGGCAGTCAAAACGGTTATGTTAAACAAGAACAAGACACTACCGCTTGGGCAGTGTTTGGCTCTGCTGATTACAGCTTCTCGGATAAAACCTCAATAACCGTTGGTTTACGTTATTCAAACGATGAAAAAGATTATAGTAACGAAAGAACGCAATCACCTTTATCGTTCTTTGGTGTTCCAAATGAAGCGGCTGGCGCAGTATCAACAGATGATAGCCATGTTAGTTGGGATGTGAGTCTTTCACATAAGTATACCGACGATATCAATTTGTATGCCCGCGTAGCGAATACCTTTAGAGCGCCAAGTATTCAAGGCCGCTCATTATTTGCTTTTGGCGATGGTATCTCAGTTGCCGATTCTGAAACCATTACCTCTTATGAAGCCGGTATAAAATCTGACATCCTTGATAATATGGGACGCATAAACGCATCGGTGTTCTATTACATCATGAACGATCAGCAACTAACGTCTGTAGGTGGCGATAGCAATACCGCTAGGTTACTTAACGCCAATGAAACTGTTGGTTACGGTTTTGAAATAGATTCGCAATTTATCTTAAATGACTATTGGATCGTGACAGCGAATGCAAGTTATAACAGCACTGAATTAAATGATAATGGTTTGTCTGTGCCAGTTTGTGCTTCTTGTAGTGTTACCGATTCATTGAATAATGATGGTCAAGCTATTGTCGGTGGTAATAGTTTGCCGCATGCACCCGAATGGATTTTTAACTTTACTGCACGTTATGCCAGAGAAATAGGTGATGGTGAGTTTTATGCGTATACCGATTGGTCATACCGCGATGAAATCAGCTTTTTCTTATACAACTCGGTAGAGTTTACTGGCAAAGCCTTATTTGAAGGCGGGTTACGTACCGGTTATACATGGGATGGCGATGATCAAGATTATGAAGTTGCCTTGTTTGTAAGAAACTTAACTAATGAGCAACAAGCTATTGGCGCGGTTGATTTTACTAACAATACCGCTATCGTCAATGAAGAGCGCTTTTTTGGTGCGGAATTTAAGGTGAATTTCTTCTAAGTATATTTGCTTATTTGAGAGAAACAAAATAAGGGTTAATCTAAATGATTAGCCCTTTTTGTTATTTTATTTACCGTAATACCATTTGGATTAATTAAGGGTACAGAATTCAATGAGAATAAATTTTCAATAACAAGCCGCTTGATTGAGTAATAGCTATCTATTGAGATTGAAAGCAACGAAGTTATTGGATATTTAGGCCGTTTGAAAATGATCACTTAGTTAGTGCAATTGGTATAAGTACCTAGCATAGTTACCTACCTTGCTAACCAAGTCATGAACAATGACAAAGCAATTATCCACATTACCAAGCCAATAGCACAATCGATTCCGCTTTTGATTTTAGGTTTACTTAATTGCACTGAGAGCTTTGCTGCGCCTAAGGCTAATGTTGAGAACCAAACAATTGATGCTGAAATTGCCCCGATTAAAAAATATAGTTTAGCATTGCCCGCATATTGCCCACCAACACTACCAATAACCATAACGGTATCAATATAAGCATGGGGATTTAAAAAGGTAACAACCAAGCTCGTTAAGATCACAACTTTAACTGATTTTTTTGTTACGACAGCGTTTGCGTCTGCTGTAACACCTATCAATGCGGCTTTAAATGACATGGCACCATAACCGAGTAAAAATACAATACCACCCCAAGTAAGCAAGCTAAATAGAGTATCGTTACTTGATAAAATTAAGCTGCCACCTAAAACACCTAGTGAAATTAAAATGGCGTCATATAACATAAACAACCCAGCAGTCATTAAGTGGTGATTCTTATTTATTCCTTGTGATAACAGCATAGAGTTTTGGCTACCAATGGGAATGATCATGCTTAATGTTAGCGTAAAACCTTTAATTATCGCCATGAAAATCATAATAATTATCCTAAATATAGTAATGAAACTGAAAGATTGAAAACGAAGAAAGTTTGCACTTTTTAGTGGATTTAATATAATTAATAAAATTCATTTATCATTAGTAAAACTTATGTTGGGATTTGATTACAAATTATTATCAGCGCTTGCCGCTATCATTGAGGTGCAAAGCTTTGAATTGGCAGCTAATAAACTGTTTATTTCACAATCGGCTATTTCTCAGCGCATAAAGTTGTTAGAAGAAAATATTGGTCAGCCGATTCTGATTAGACGCCAACCTATTGAATTAACTGCGGTAGGGGAACAACTATTGAGCCATTTTAAAAAAGTTCAGCAATTAGAGCATGAGCTTTTGCCTGAACTATTACCGGATAAACCAACAAAACCGATGAAAATATCACTGGCGGTTAATGCCGACAGTATTGCTACTTGGTTCATTAAGGCGGTAACTCCCGTATTAAAAGAGCACTTAGTTGAATTAAATTTACTTATTGAACATGAAGAACGAACATTAGATAAATTACGCTCTGGCGAAGCTATCGGTGCAGTGAGTGTGATAGAAAAACCGTTGAAGGGTTATCGTTCCTTTGAAATAGGAAAAATGAATTATTGTTTAGTATCATCTAAAGGTTTTCAACAAAAATATTTTAGCAAGGGGGTAACTAAAACATCATTAAAAATGGCACCTGCTATTAGTTATGATCATAAAGACGATATGCACGTGCGCTTTATTGCGAAACATTTTAATTTAGGGGCAAATGAATATTATTGTCATAGTGTCCGTTCATCTGAGGCCTTTGTTGAGTTAGCAAAACAAGGTGGCGCCTATTGTTTATTACCCGAGTTGCAAATTAAAAACGAGTTGGTAAATGGTGAGTTAGTTAAATTATGTCCAGAAAAACAATTGGTTGAAACGCTTTATTGGCATAGTTGGGTATTAGTCAAAGGGATAAATAAAAAAATATCTCAAGAGATCACTCGCGTAGGGCAAGCGTTACTGAATTAACTTTTGAGCAACGTTGACTAAATAAAAGCCGCTGCAATGCGCTCGCCCGTACTGCCGTAGGTTTTACCCCTTTGAGATACAAGCAAATCGTCGAGCCAATACTGTTATAACGGATGGACAGAGTTGAAACTTGGAGGGTAAAACGAACAATATGGTTTAAAATATCAGAAAAATCATAACCAAATCAGGGGCTAAAAAGCCGCGTGCATCGTAGTTTATTATAACGATAATTTGATAAAGTAAATTTCACTCAATCTGTTGTCTAACTTCCATTTAAAATGTTAAGCAAATAATTTTTGACAACAACTCACATTATGTCGTCGTTTGATATGTTGATGCATACAAAAATCAGCAAGCGCATCAACATTACCTACCGCGCCATGAAAACACTCTTTAAATTGTGTGGTTAAAATTAACCAGTTTTCCGCGTTAATATTTAGTCTTTGTAATATATTAGGTAAATTATTTTCAATATAACCGCGTTTATCTTCACGAATACAACGACCTGTTAATTCAACTAATTGAATATAATCATTGAGTTCAAACGGCAAACCGATGGGCATGTTTTCTCTGGGATTACCAACAAAAGGCTGTAATTTTTTAGGTTGTTTGCCTTTTATCGCGGCTTTAATGCGTTGTTGAATACTGGTGTGATTTGAGGTTTCGGGCGTTGCCGCTATTTTGGCTCTAACAGGGTTTAAATCAACATAAGCCATGCAGGCAGCAAGGGCAGCTTCATCGAGCAGGGCTTGCGATTTAAAACGACCTTCCCAAAAATGCCCGGTACAATTGTCTTCTGCATTAGCTTGTCGCGCAATATCTTCATTTAAAATACGCATAAACCAACTAATATCCATCAAGCGTTGACGATAAATAGTTGCAGTTTCTTCAACTATTTTTTGTAAGGGCTCAATAAGTTCGTCACCCCGCAAATACTGCTGAGTGATCAGCGTCCCTTTAAACAGTTGATGCCATCGAGTGACCACTTCATGGGTTGTCCAAGATTTCGCTAATGTTTGGTTAACAAACAACACAAGGTGAGTATGATTACTCATTACCGCATAAGCACAAACATCAATGGCGAAAGTTTGACTTAATGCTAATAGTTTATCTTCAACCCAAGCTCGGCGATGTTCATAGCTGATACCGGTGGCTTTATCTTCACCACATAAAAAAGCACGACGAACACAACGTGAAACACAATGATAATAAGGCGTATCAATTAAACTGATTTGCTTACTTCTTGCCATAGCCATCACAAAATCCACTGAAAAAAGGTAATACTTTTAAGGTTAGTTCACCTTATTCATTATTTCCAATAAAGTGGCTGTCCTTTTATTTCTGTTCAGCTAATCCTTGGGCGAATTCGCCATAACTTTCCCATGTTCTGTTAAATCATTTCCGATCAAATATTTTCGGAAATGATTGAATATGGTTAAATTTATTTAGTTTGCTGAGCGTTACAACATTCCTCTTGTAAATAATTTATAACTTCATTAAGCGCCTCAAACTCTGGGAAGCAGAACAATACTCGACTTTCCCGTACTTGTTTTATCAAGCCAACTTTGATCATTTTTGCAATATGATGTGACAAGGTAGAGCCCGGAATACCAATATCTTGCTGGATACTGCCAACACTAATGCCATCATTGCCAGCCTTAACTAAAAGCTTAAATATAGTGAGTCTAGTTGGATGCCCTAATTCAGCAAGACGAGCAGCAACAATGTCTAATTTACTCTCCTGAATAATAACTTTTTGAAGCATTGGTAATATTTCCTAAAATTAATAGCTATTGACATTTCGACTATACTGGAAATATAATGATTCGACAAATCTAGAAATATGAAAATATAAATAAAGAGAAACATTATGTCGAATCAATTATCAACTAGCCTGGAATTTTTTATTGTCGTCTTTGGTGAGTTAGCCGTACTTTTTATCGCGATTAGTTTTGTGGTTAGTTTAATTAATCAAAAGTTACCGCCAGAAAAAATCAAACGTTTGTTAAGTGGCAATAGAGGTTATGGCATTGCTGTAGGTCTAGGCGCAGTTACGCCATTTTGTAGTTGTTCAACTTTACCTATGACCATTGGCTTAATTCAGGCAAGAGCTGCTTTTGGCCCTATTATGGCATTCTTATTTACTTCACCTTTACTTAACCCTTTTATCGTTGGGCTATTCTGGATAAGTTTTGGTGCAAAAATAACCCTTATTTATTCCGTGTTCGTAGTGTCTTTGGCAATGTTAAGTGGGGCACTATTACAGAAGTTTAAATTTGACCGTTTTATTCGAGTAGATATTCTTAAAAATACTAGTGCTACTACATGTGCAGACAAGTCAGCCCTGTCTAGCACTGAGTGTGTTGCTACTAAAAGCGTTGCAACTGAAAGCATTGCAACTGAAAGTACTAACAATGAAAGAGCATGTACACAGAGCAAGTGTTCAACCCCAGACTTAATTTCAAGCACTAATGATCTTAATTGGAAAAAGCTTTTCATTGAAACCATACAACAATTTAAATCGTTTGCGCCTTACATGGTGTTGGGGGTTGCGGTAGGTGCCGTTTTACATGGCTATGTACCAGAAAGCGCCTTTGAGAGTTTAGCCGGACAAAATATATTTATCTTAATTCCATTATCGGCAATTGTTGGCGTATTTCTTTACGTTAGAGCATCGACTATGGTGCCTATTGCTACTTCGCTTGCGGCAAAAGGTATGGCAATGGGCGCGGTAATGTCATTAACCATAGCAGGGGCTGGAGCGAGTTTACCTGAAATGATCATGATGAAAAAAATGTTCCATTGGCCGTTATTAACAGCGTTTATATTTGTTGTTTTTGCGACGGCTTGTATCACTGGTTTTGCCATCGAATTACTTTAATTATATTAACTCTTTTAAGGAATTAAACATGAAAATCACCCATAAATTTGATAGTGGCAGCATTGATATTATCGACATAAAAGATCGTGAAAATATTCAATTGAAATTAGCACAAGATAATAATGCGGATACTAAGCAGTGGTTTCATTTTAAATTAGAAACACAAAAAGATAAGTTACATAAAATAAGGTTTATTAATGCAGGGGAGAGTAGTTTCTCTTCCGCTTGGCGGGGTTATCAAGTGATGGCCTCTTACGATGATAAACATTGGTTTAGAGTAAAAACTAGCTATGACGGAAACGAGTTAGTTATTGTGCATACTCCTGAAAAAACAGTTATAAGTTACGCATATTTTGCTCCATATAGTTACCAACGTCATCAAGATTTAATTGCCGAAGTTAAAGAGTCTAAGCAAGGTAGCACAACCATCATTGGTAAAACCAATGATAATAACCCTATATATTTATTAATTTTTGATAATGGGAACAGCGATAAAAATAGTGATAAAAAGAAAGTTTGGCTCATCGCTAGGCAGCATCCCGGAGAAACTATGGCGCAATGGTTTATTGAAGGATTAATAAAGCGCTTAATAAGCCAAGATGAAGTAGCGATGAAACTTTTAGAAAATAGTGTGTTTTATATTGTTGCTAATATGAATCCTGATGGAAGTATCAGAGGTAATCATAGAACCAACAGTAAAGGTTTGAATTTAAATCGACAATGGCAGAACCCATCAAAAAGTGATTGCCCTGAAGTTTATTATGTTCAACAAGAAATGATTGAAACAGGTGTGGATTTATTTTTAGACATTCATGGTGATGAAGAAATCCCCTATAGTTTTATCATGTCTGCTGGCACTAGTTGTAAAGTTAATACTCAAGCGAAACATTTCAAAGACGATTATGTTGTGGCAAATGCAAATTTTCAAACTGCGGTTGATTACAATACCTACTTCAATAAAAGCAGTAGTTGCTGTGGAAGCTCAGGTTGTGGTGCCAAGGTCTTAAGTAAAGCAACCGACTATGTTGAAAGTACATTTGATTGTTTATCTATGGTGCTGGAAATGCCATTTATTGACAATGGAGTTGAAAGGGAAGGTGCAAATTCTAATGGCAAAACATTAAATAGCTCAGTGAATAATAGTGTAAATTTAGGGTTCTCAGTGCTGGAACCTATACTGGCTTTTTTAAAATCCTAACTTAGCGTAATAATATTGCGAAAGTAATTACCCCTTTAAACTAAGGTACTATACCCGTCCCACTTGCTGAAACCTGTATCTTCAAGTAGAGGGGGAAATTTATGTGAAGGCTTGCTCCATTTGAAATTGTATTTTTAAGTGGAACGGGTATAAAATGCTGCTGGAGCAAAAGCACCGCCATTAAAGTTTTTTAAATTTTTCGTGTGCTTGTTATAACGTAAGCTCCTAACGAACCACCTACCGGTATTTTGTAAGCACTAAGATCAGCCGTATTTGATTTATATAATGAAAGGTAACGCAGGGAGATGCCATCCTTGAGCAACATTCCCTGTTTTGTCATCCTGAATCGTACCCTAACGATTTAACTTTATCCTTAAAGCGTCCTATAAAAAGG